>NZ_QVGO01000004.1:163959-414142 GCF_003603945.1 Coprococcus sp. AF38-1 | reverse complement strand
ATGTGTTCAGCCTAGTTCATAAATATGTGTCCAGGATTCTGGGTACATATCAAGTCGGTGTGGAGTTTTATTGTATATTAACTATTATTAGTTAGCCAGAGCCTGAAGTACAGCAGCCTTCATCGCATCGTCACACTGCTCATCTCCTATGTACAATGTAACTGTACTCTTTCCGCCTGCAGGAAAATCAAATACTGCCTTCAGTGTCTTGTCTATATATGTTCCATCTGAACCATACTTTGCAAGATCCATGCTGACCTTTGTTCCATAATATGTGATTCTGAATCCACCGTTTGTTGTGTCCTCATAATACCATACTGTTGTCTTGGCCTTCTTATCAAGAGCGTCTCCATATGTAACACCTGTAGGAACCTTCTTCTCTGTTCCGTTGCTCTGTACATCTGTATAGACGATCTCATTCTTCTTAAGGCTGTCTATCTTGTCCTTTGCTTCATCGTTAGTACGATACTGAATATTACCCTTTACAAATATCTGAGCTGTCTCAGGAAGAACCAGATACACACCGCCACAGATAGCTGCTACCACAATAATGGCTACAAGGATCTTAACAAATGTCTTCATAATTATCTCTCCTATCCACAATCAAATTCATCAATCGATACTAGAACAGTTCTTTCTCAAGCTGGAATATGAAATCCTCAAGGAGCTGCATGCGTTTGCTGTACTCAAGTCGTCCAGCCTCCGTCTTACATCTCTTGATCTTTGGTTTATTGATCTTATAAAAATTCTTGATTCTGTAATATGCGCGCTTATAGCTTGCCTCGTCCTCTATAGCCGTAGCCATGGAATCCCACAGAACACTGATCGCTCCAACTTCATCCAGCAGGTCTGCATCCATAACTATCCTGCACTCAAGTGACAAATCTGCATCAGTATCCTTCTCCTCATGGATCATGATTATCTCGCCTATCTTGGCTATCTTCTGTGGATCGACTCCCAGACTGTCAAGATAATTGACAGCTATCTCTGCTCCGACCTCCCCATGTGGTCTCTCGTCATCCCAGCCCACATCATGAAGAAGTGCCGCGAGAACTATTATATCCAGATCTCCACCTAACTTCGACTGAAGCTTTATCGCCCATCTATACACCCGCATAGTATGTTCAAATCTGCTCCTGAATGGATAATTAGGCGGCCTGCCGTTAACGGCTGTCTGTTCCTTTACAAAATCAATTACTTCAGCGTAATTCATATCCGTTTCGCCCCTTGGAAATCACTATTCTGCAGCGCATAATAACACTGCAAAAGTATCATACTTGATGATAACATCTTTTGTGGGATTTTGCTATATTTTTTTAAATTTTTAATAAATAATGTTAAAAATAAAAAAATCCATGCGATCTTCCTTCGAAGCGTCACCATAGACGTTACCTCAGCAGTTAACTCAGCCCAGGCACCCTCACGGCACACAGGAGATTCCCCTTAGTGCTGCTTCGTCTCCGACCTGACACGGTTCGAAGATTCCTGTTGCGCGAGACCCAGACATCAACATCACTTACTGAGGGCAGCCCTACAGCGGCCACCCCTCCGGAAGACCATCACCCCTGCTATAGCGGATTGCAGGTACAGGGCGCCGCTACCTCCCCGGTTGCATGGAAACTTTAAAACATATTTAATTGGCTGTGCACAAGATGCACCGCAGGCTACATTATATCTGACATGCCGCCCGCCGTCAAGCATTCTTCGCTTTTCCCTGTCTCAGGTCGCGAAAAAAGCTCTTCATCATCTCACTGCATTCATCCTGCCGCACACCACGTATAACCTCAACCTGATGATTGAACTGTTTCATGTCCAGCAGGTTTATTATGGAGCCCGCACATCCGGCCTTGGGATTCATGCATCCTATCACCACATTTGGGATACGGGCCTGCACTATGGCCCCGGCACACATCTGGCACGGTTCAAGGGTCACATACATTGTGCACTCCTCCAGCCGCCAGTCGCCGAGCTTCTTTGACGCCTGTTCTATGGCCAGTATCTCCGCATGTGCAAGTGTGGTCTTTTTCAGATTTCTCTTGTTGAAGCCCCTTGCGATTATCCTGTCATCGTGGACTATGACACAGCCTATCGGAACATCGCCATTTGCATAAGCCCTCTTTGCCTGGGCTATGGCTTTATCCATATACTTCTCATGGATACGCCGCTCCTCCGGCGTCAGCTCATCTATATTGGTATCTTCCATTCTCTTTATCCTCTTCTTCCTATCTTATATCCACTATCCAGTAGCCGAAGCTGCCGGTCTTGATATGTGTCTCCTTCTCCGGCACGAATCTGTCAAATCCAAATATCCCGGCAAGGTATTTCTCCCTCGAGGAATACACCCCCGGAACTCCAAGTATGTAACTGACGCGGTCATCATCTGGGGAAAATATGACTTTGCCGAACATCAGGTATTTGTAGCTGTAATACCCGTGTGTCAGGAAGCTGTTCACCCCGAGCTTCCAGTTGCACATGTCCAGCAGACCTATGTCATTCGGGGATATCTTCACGCTCTCTATGACGCTGTCCAGCCCGTCATCCAGGGAGCTTCCCGGAAGAAGTGGCAGACGTTCATAGTTCTCAAACATTTTGTCTATCGCCGTTCCGGTCTCGGAGGTCTCGACCTCATCAGAACATACAGGCTCCGCCGGTGCAGCACAGCTCTCAAGCTCCAACTCTGCCGTGACCGTATCTGTTATGGAGGCCTCTCTCACCGCCTCGCTCAGTTCCTCAGCATCGCGGCCCGCACGTTTCGCATCCCACATTCTGGAATAATCTATCACACTGTCCGTCCAGGACGAACAGAATATATCGCTGTCGTAATACTCCTGCCCCATATTTCCATCCGGCTGTATACGCCTTATGACGATACCGGCAAATGCAGTCACAGGCCGTCCACTCTCCATGACATCATCCCAACAGAATGAGAAGCACTCCTCACCGTGTCCATTTCTGAGTCTCATCTTACCGACGAGCACCGGCAGAGGGATCATCACGGGTTCATTTGTCTGTTCACCGCCCACTGCGCCTTCGTCGGCCAACGTCTCCCTGTAAATGAACACGCCATAGATTTCCTCTCTGCTGTTCATTCCGTTTCTCAGTCCAACCGTGAGTCTTCCCGTTCTCCCCACCTTTGCCACCTTGGCAAATCCTGAATTTTCACATTTGTGTCCGTCGTGATACCTGTAAATATACGATATAAATCGGTTCCAGTACACCATAGATAATCCTCCTCTCCCTTCCGGAATTCTGCGTCCTTTTCCGGGGGCTTTATCAATTATCTATGATTCTGTCTCACCACCTATGACATTATTTGTCCGTGAGAATGTCGCTCAAAGCTGCAAATTCCGCCAGGCTCAAACTTTCTCCACGGATATTTGCTGATATTCCAAGGGATTCCAGTGCCTTTGCGATCTGCTCCTTGGCAAATGACAGCTCTCCGCTGTTGGCTATACCATTCTGGAGAGTCTTTCTTCTCTGGTTAAATGATGCTCTTATCAGCCTGAACATGAGCTGCTCGTCCTTCACCTTAACCGGCGGTTCCTGGTATCTGTTCAGTCTGATGACCGCTGAGCCCACACCCGGTCTCGGTATAAAGCAGTTTGGCGGAACATTTGCCACTATATACGGCTCGGCATAATACTGAACTGCCAGGGACAGTGCTCCGTAATCCTTGGTTCCCGGGCCCACCTGCATGCGGTCCGCAACCTCCTTCTGCACCATGACCGTCACCGAGAGAAGCGGCACATGCTTCTCGAAAAGTCCCATGATGATCGGTGTGGTTATATAGTATGGAAGATTCGCAACCACCTTGATAGGCCTGCCGCCATTTCTCTCCTCCACGATCTTGTTGATATCCACCTTCAGTATGTCATCGTTGATGATGGTCACATTGTCGTACTCCGCAAGGGTCTCGTCCAGAATAGGGAGAAGATTCTTGTCTATCTCCACCGCCACAACCTGTCCGGCACTCTCCGCAAGATACTGGGTCATGGTTCCTATTCCCGGGCCTATCTCCAGAACGCAGTCGTCCTTCGTGATGTCCGCCGCGCTGATTATCTTGTTTATGACATGGGCATCTATGAGGAAATTCTGACCGAACTTCTTCTGAAATGCAAATTCGTATTTCTTTATCGTCTCTATCGTGACCTGTGGATTGCTTAACTTCTCCATGCTTTGTCCTTTCCATTGCCTGTAATCTACGTTTTTATTACATCTTGTACATTTTCAGGGCATTCGCGTATGTCTGGTCATACACTTTCTGAACCGGAACGCCCTTGATCTCGGTTATCTTCTCAGCTATATAAGGTATGTTGAGGGCAGAGTTCCTTGTTCCCCGGAATGGAACCGGAGCCATGTATGGGGAGTCTGTTTCGAGAACTATCTTTTCCAGAGGGATGTCCTCCACGACCTCCTGAAGCTTCCGGCTGTTCTTGAAGGTGACTACTCCGCCAACCCCTATGTTAAATCCCATCTTAATATATTCTCTTGCCTGTTCTACGCTGTATGAATAACAGTGTATCACACCGCCATTTCTGCCGCCATCCATTCTTTTCAATATCTCCATGGTGTCTGACGCGGCGTCCCTGCTGTGTATGATGATCGGCATGGCAAGCTCCTGTGCAAGCTCAAGCTGTCTGACGAACCATTTCTTCTGCACATCCCTCGGGGGATCATCATCAAAATGATAATCAAGGCCTATCTCACCTATGGCTCTAACCTTTGGATTATCCTGCACCATGCTCTTAAGTTCCTGTATATCCGCCTCCGTCAGCTCTCCTACCTCACTCGGATGTACGCCGACTGCCGCATAAAAATGCGGATATTTTGCGGCAAGCTCCACCGAATTCCTCGACGACTGCATATCCGCTCCGACGTTCATGACCTTGTCTATATCCTTCTCAAGGAATTCTGCAATTAACTGTTCTCTGTCCTCATCAAACTGAGTATCGTCATAATGACCATGTGTCTCAAATATCATATCTCAAACCTCTCTTATGGTACTAATGCATTGTTTATAGTACCGCAATATCGTATCCGTCACGCTGTATTATACAGAAATACCCGCACTTTGTGAACGTTTAATTATTTGTTTATGATTAGTTATTAATCTTTATAAATAGATTAATCTTTAAACACATTTTTTTCACAAATCCTGAATATACTAACAATCGTAAAGAGTTTTTCATTTATTTGAATCCTCTCTCCCCTCATTTTTTTGCAAGAGGCAGCAGATCTTCCCCGTTCTGTTACCTCTTGTTTTTTTGTGTCCAAAACTGTATATTTATTGTGATGTATAGATGTACACATAGATTACATCAACGTATAATATGTGTCCACATTACACGTGTCATATTGCATTGATTTTATATGTATATTTATCATAACATTTTACATAACAGGAGGACTTTCATGATTTCAAAGAAATATTCATCAATGTTAAACAACACTTCCATCATCAGGGAATTTGCACAGTATGCTTCAAAGCGTGCCGCTGAGATCGGTGCTGAGAATGTGTTCAACTATACTATAGGCAATCCATCTGTGCCTACCACGGATGACTTCAACAAGGGACTTATCGACCTTATCCAGAATGAGGATTCACTGGCACTTCACGGCTACAGCCCTACACTTACCATCTACTCTGTAAGAAAGGCTGTCGCAGAATCACTGAACCGCCGTTTCGGCATGGAGTATGTTCCTGAGGACATTTTCATGACATCAGGTGCTGCCGGAGCCCTGGCCCACGCCATCAGATGTGTCACAGAGCCGGGCGACGAGGTTATCACATTTGCCCCTTACTTCCCTGAGTATGTACCATACGTTGACGGAACCGGTGCTGTTCTCAAGGTCGTTCCCGCGGACATAACTTCATTCCAGATCAACTTTGACGCATTTCTCGAGATGATGAACCCAAATGTTCAGGCAATCCTCATCAACTCGCCAAACAACCCATCCGGAATCGTCTACTCAACCGAGACTATAACACATCTTGCCCAGATCCTCACAGAGAAACAGGAGGAGTACGGACATGACATTTACCTTATATCAGACGAGCCTTACAGAGAGATCGTATTTGAGGGAACTGATTCGCCGTTCATCTCTAAGTTCTACGACAACACCATCTGCTGCTACTCATTCAGCAAGTCACTGTCACTGCCTGGAGAGCGTATCGGATATGTGGCTGTAAATCCTAAGTGCAAGGACGCTGAACTCATCATCAATATGTGCGGACAGGTATCACGTTTCACAGGACACAACTGTCCTTCATCTCTGATACAGCTCGGAGTTGCAAGGGTTCTTGACGAGACCTCTGATCTGTCTATCTACGAGAAGAACAAGAACATCCTGTACAAAGAACTCACCGCCATGGGATATGAGTGTGTTGAGCCGGGCGGAACCTTCTATATGTTCCCTAAGACTCCTATCGCCGATGCAAATGAGTTCTGTAACATGACTGCCCATGAGCTTGATCTGATCCTTGTTCCTGGCGACAGCTTTATGTGTCCGGGACATATGAGACTGGCTTACTGTACTACAACAGATATGGTTGAGCGCTCTCTGCCACTGTTTGAGAAGGCTATTAAGATGTGTAAATAATGATCTGTGTGTACGACAATAACAGATCTTGTTTGTACAAAATTATTTTAGGAAAGTATAGAGATATAGCATATGACTAACATAAAGATAATTCTCGCCTCGGGATCGCCTAGAAGAAAGGAACTTCTGACCCAGGCGGGATACGACTTCGATGTGTGTCCAAGTCTTTCTGATGAAGATCTTGAACCTATGGCTCCATCTGAATATGTAATGCTTCTGGCTAAGAAGAAGGCAGATGAAGTGTGCAACAGGATCATCGCCCAGGATGTTGTAAGACGGGTTAAAAAGCTTCCTGAACGCTTCGTTGTCCTCGGCGCAGACACTGTTGTATCGCTGAACGGAAGGATTCTTGGTAAGCCTTACGACTACGACGATGCATACAACACCTTGAACAGTCTGTCCGACCAGACGCATCAGGTGTACACCGGCGTGTGTCTGATATATGTGAACGGAAGAGCCAAGTCATCCAGCTCATTCTATGAGAAGACGGATGTCACCTTCTATCCTGTATCCCACGACGAGATAATCCAGTACCTCGCCACAAATGAGCCGTTTGACAAAGCCGGAAGCTATGGAATTCAGGGCAAGGGCGGTCTGTTCGTCAAGGGAATTGAGGGCGACTACAACAATGTTGTCGGACTGCCACTCGCAAGGGTGTATCACGAGCTTGATGATTTGATTTCTTGAATGGTTTGGAAATATTTTCTCTAAATGGCAATTATATTTATTTTACGACACTAAATTATCCCTTTTTGAGGAAAATATCTTGAAAAAGGCACAAAATCTGAGATTTTGTATCTTTTCAACAAAATTTCCTTGAAAAGGGATAATTTTATACACATATTATTAAATTCCACGATAAACAGCACAAAGACTTTTATCCGCCATCGTGCCATAAGAAATAATTCCTACACGAATCCTTACATAAGCTCTTTCTTCACATTGAAGATAGTTCCAACGACCTTCGGGCCCGCATTTGATGCAACTGCTGCCCCGATCTGGAAGTAATCTGAAGGGCCATAGCCAACCTTCTCCGTCATACGGGCTGTCAGCTCGTCTCTTACGGTCTCATCGTTTCCATATACTATCTGGTACTCTGAACCCGGCTCCATCTCTTCCACTGTGACATCCACCATCTTTGCCATGAGCTTCTTCTCGCCGCGGCACTTGATAGCTGTCACGATCTCATTTGCCCAGATCTTCATGATAGGCTTCACGCCGAGTGCGTCACCAACCAGAGCTGCCGCACTTGGGATTCTTCCTGACTTGGCTGCATACTTGAGGCCATATATTCCGAAGTATATCCTTCTCTTTGGAAGCTCTTCCTTCAGATACCACACTATATCCCTGGCATCCCTGCCCTCCTGAACCATTCTAGCTGCCACAACCACCGGATAGCCATACTGTCCACTGTAGCCTATTCCGTCAAATACATATATATTGCACTTTCCGGCGCACTCAGGATATTCCTCCTCGAACTGATCTGCGGCCATCTGCGCATTTGCATATGAGGCAGAACCATCCTTGTTGATGCTTACATATATAATATCCGTGTAACCCTGCTCCACCAGCTCCTTATACACCTCGCCGAACTGGTACGCTGTGATCTGTGATGTCTTTGGAAGATCATCATTCTCTGCCATGAGCTTGTAGAAGCCCTCATTGTCAAAATCGACTCTGCTCAGATAAGACTTGCCCCCTATTACAACCGGGAAAGGAAGGATCTTGATGCCGAGCTCCTTCTCCTCATTCTCTGAAATGTCACTGGCAGAATCTGTCATTATAATAATTTTTCCCATAATTCACAAAACTCCATTTTTTGCTAATGAGCAGACGCATGAAAATGCGCTGCGCGCGGCGTCTGCGTGCTTCATAAGGAATCCTCCCACTTACGTGGGTCCCTCCTTATGAAAATTTACTTATCATTCTCCATACGCCACTTGATACATCTGTTGAGATAATGAACATAATCAGGGTTCTTGCACATACCCTTGCCCTTATCATCAGATATCTTGGCAACATCCATGCCGTTACATGCTGTAGTCTTCATAACTATGTTGAGCGGTTCATCGCACGTATCGTTGGATATATATGTTCCTATTCCAAATGCAACCTTGATCTTGTCCTTGAAATAGCTGTTGAGTTTGTCCGCTTTCTCGAAATCAAGGCTGTCGCTGAACAGAAGTGTCTTGGTCTTTGGATCAAGTCCAAGCTTCTCATAATGATGAACCATCTTGTCGCCCCACTCATAAGGATCGCCACTGTCGTGTCTCACCCCACTGAAAAGTGTCGCATATGTGAGCTGGAAATCCTTCAGGAAGCAATCTGTTGTGATGGCATCAGTGAGAGCTGTTCCGTTCAGCACTCCATACTCCTTAACCCATGCATCCAATGCATACCAGTTGGAATATGCAGGATTGTGCTTATGATTACCCTGTCCAACACACATGATCCACTCATGCGCCATAGTTCCAACCGGAACCAGATTATACTTCCTTGCCAGATATACATTACTTGTTCCGACAAATGTTGAACCCGGATACTTGCGCTTGCTGAGTTCCTTGACTGCAAGCTCCTGAGCTTCAGCCGAAAGTCTTCTTCTGAGTCCAAACTCACTGAAAGCTCCAAGGTTATACTCTCCGGTCTCGACTTTTCGGACCTTCTCATCAAGCTTCTCCATGAATGATGCAAGCAGCTTATCATAGTCATCGTTCATTCTGAAGTAGACCTCATTCACTATAGCCAGAGTAGGTATCTCATACATGGAAGTATTGAGCCAAGTACCTCTCGCCTCTATCTTCAGTCCACATTCAGCGTCATCTGATATCTCAAAGTCCTCATATCTTGCCTTCCAGAGTCTCAGAAAATCAACATAAGAACCCTTTATCCACTTGATATTGTGCAGATACTCAAGCTCCTCCTCTGTAAATCTCAGATCACAGTAGAGCTGTATCTGTCTTTTGATTTCATCAACCATCTCCTTTGTGAAGAACACGTCAGTATTCCTGCACTTGAATGACCATGTTGTCTTATAGTCACTGAACTGATGGTAAATCGCCTGTCCCATACTAAACTTGTACATATCCGTTTCAAGCAGGCTTGTGATTATTCTTTCCATTTTTATACTCTTCTTTCTCTTTTTATCCGCTCCACACATACGGCTTAACCGCCATATATCACGGAAATACGGAAGTATACGCAAGTTAAAATACTTCCACTTATAATAAGTTAGCACACAGCCCGCTGTCAAGCACTATTACCTTGCAACTATCACACATAGTATTGTATAATGTTACCGTTCAGAGCCATGCAGCACAATATAAGAAGTGGCTTGTCATGCTTGCATGAACAAGGCATTTCTTATATTGTGCTATACGGCGGATACGCCGCACCGAACAGGCTCGTAAGAGACTGTGAGGTGGCATGGCTCTGAATGCCGCAGGGCACACCAGCCGAACAGGCTCGTAAGAGACTGTGAGGTGGCATGGCTCTGAATGCCGCAGGGCACACCAGCCGAACAGGCTCGTAAGAGACTGTGAGGTGGCATGGCTCTGAATGCCGCAGGGCACACCAGCCGAACAGGCTCGTAAGAGACTGTGAGGTGGCATGGCTCTGAATGCCGCAGGGCACACCAGCCGAACAGGCTCGTAAGAGACTGTGAGGTGGCATGGCTCTGTGGTTTTACATATTATGAAAAGAGGATAGATTATGTTAGAGCAGAACAACGAAAAAAAGCCTAAGAAGTACGCCGGCATTCTGGCTCACCCGACATCATTCCCAAGTCCTTATGGAATCGGAGATCTGGGTCCGGGCGCTTATCAGTTTATCGACTTTCTTGCAGCTTCAGGATTAAATCTGTGGCAGGTGCTTCCACTCGGTCACACAGGCTTTGGTGATTCACCTTATCAGCCATTTTCAGCATTTGCAGGACAACCACTTATCATCGATATCGACTACCTCAGAAAGAAGAAGTTACTTCTGGACGAGGACTTCTCAGCTATGCCTGACTGGGATCCTGAGAAGATCGACTATGGAACACTTATAGAATTCAAGACTGGCCTTCTGAAGAAAGCGTACGAGAGATTTATCGACACTGACTATGCAGATGATATGTCAGGAGACGAGGATCTCATGGCAAAGTTCGATGCATTTGTCAAGAATACATCATGGCTTGCTGACTACTCTCTGTTCATGGCAGGCAAGGATGCGCACGAGGGAATGCCTTGGTACATGTGGGATGATTCACTGAAGAAGCCGACCGCAAGGCAGAAGACCACATGGAAGAAGAAGCTTGCAGACGGCATCGGCTACTACAACTTCCTCCAGTTCCTTTTTACAGAGCAGTGGCAGGCCCTCAAGACATATGCAAATGATTTCGGAATCAGTATAGTAGGTGACACACCTATATTCCTCGCATGGGACAGCGCAGACGTATGGTCCAATCAGGAACTGTTCCTGCTGGATTCAAAGGGATACCCTATCGAGGTTGCAGGTGTACCACCAGATTACTTCTCAGCTACCGGCCAGCTCTGGGGCAACCCTCTGTACAACTGGAAAAAGCATACCGAGACAGGCTATGCATGGTGGATAGAGAGAATCAAATATCAGCTCACAGTAACAGATTTCCTCAGGATAGATCACTTCAGAGGATTTGACCGTTACTGGGCAGTGCCTTACGGTGAGGAGACCGCCATCAACGGCGAGTGGAAGCCAGCTCCAGGGCTGAACTTCTTCACACAGCTCGAAGCTAATCTCGGCTACCATCTTCCTATCATCGCCGAGGATCTCGGCGAGATAGATGATTCAGTCATAGAACTCAGAGACAAATTCGGACTTCCTGGAATGAAGATCCTTCAGTTTGCATTTGAAAATCCAAACGAGAACGACTTCCTTCCACATAACTATACACCTAATTGTGTATGCTATACAGGAACACACGACAACGACACCACCCTTGGATGGTATACGCAGGCTTATGAGGCTTCAAAGGATAAGCTCAGAAGATACTACAGCACTGATGCAAGTGATATCTGCTGGGTTATGATAAGAGCATGCTTCTCTTCTGTTGCCAACATGGCCATCGTTCCTATGCAGGACGTGCTAAAGCTCGACTCATGGGCACGTATGAACACGCCAGGCGTTGGAGAGGGCAACTGGGCATGGAGATTCAAAGCCTCAGACCTGAGCAAGCAGTTGTCAGACAGGCTTCTTGAGACATCAAAGCTCTATGGAAGATATACTCCAATACCGGAGAAGAAGGATTCTGAGGAGAAGTAATCATACGATGAGTCAAATCAATGCTGGAACATTTAAAATAGCATAAGGAGAATTATAATATTGAGAACAATATTTGCATATTTATTTGCCTTTCTGGGCATCATCCTGTGTACTCCGTATCACCTATATCTGTACCTTCTGGCTAAGAAGGATCAGGAAAAGGCGTACCGCCATGCCCAGAAGCTGGTCAAAGGCTTCTTTGGAATAGTCATGTTCATATGCGGTGCTAGGTGCACTGTCATAGGTCTGGAACGGGTACCGAAGGATCAGCCTATTCTGTTTGTCGGCAACCACAGAAGCTTCTTTGATATACTGTGCTGTCACAACGCACTGGACAGACCTCTGGGATTTATGTCCAAGGACGGAATCCTGAAGGTTCCTATCCTTCCATGGTATATGAAGGACATAGGATGTACATTCCTTGACAGATCCGACCTGAAGAAGGGACTGGAGACTATCATGCAGTCGGCTGATATCGTAAAATCCGGACATTCCATGATGGTATTTCCTGAAGGACACAGAAATGACGGCGAAGAACTTCTTCCTTTCAAGGACGGAGCATACAAGATCGCACAGAAGGCCGGATGTCCTATCGTACCTGTATCCATATGCGGAACAGACAATATCATGGAGGCCAACAAGCACAACTTTATCAGAAGTCACAAGGTGGTCATCGAATTTCTTGACCCTATCGACATAAATGGCTTGAAGCCAAAGGAGCGCAAGGAGGTTCTTGAAACCATTCCGGCACTCATTCAGGAAGCAAGGGTTAAGAATCTTCCCCTTGCAACAAAAAAGTGATCAGACTATAATAATCTGATCACGGCAAGACAAAACACCAATAACTAAATATAATCAGGAGGAACTAAACATGGCATGGTGGGTATGGTTGATAATAGTTGCAGTTATACTTATCGGAGGTCTTATTGCATTATACATAGTGGGCAATAAGCTTCAGAAAAAGCAGTCTGCACAGAAGGAAATGATGAAGGAACAGGCACAGCCTGTGACGATGCTTGTCATCGACAAGAAGATGCTCCCTATGAAGGATGCCGGATTGCCTAAGATGGTAATGGAACAGACACCAAAGCGTTACCAGAAGGCCAAGATGCCTATAGTAAAGGCCAAGATCGGACCTCAGATCATGAATCTTATCTGTGATGACGGTATATATGATCAGATGCCTGTCCGCGGAGAGGTAAAGGCTATGGTCAGCGGTATCTATATCATGAGCGTCAAGAATGTTCGTGGTAAGATCGAGGAGAAGAAGGGCAAGAAGACCTTTGGTGAGAAGCTTCGTGCAAAGCAGAGAAAGTATCAGGATATGTACGACAAGGATGTAGCCGAGTCAAAGCTCAGCAAGGAGCAGAAGGCCGCAGCCAAGGCTAAGGCCAAGGAGGAAAAAGAGAGAGCTAAAAAGATCCAGAAGATGTAACAGCTTGAAAGGAGGTTCCCATTATGAAGAAATGTCATATTAACCTCCGCGAACTTGGAATAGCTTTACTCGCACCGATATGCATAACTTTTGTCCAGGGGCTTATTCCATCATCTCTGGTATCATGTGTTATAATAATTATTTTCTGCGGATATATACATCATGTATATCCTTGGGTATTCACCACAGGAGATAACCGTAACAATAAAAACAGAACAGGAACGAGATCACTCTCATTCCTGTTCTGTTTTTGTGTTTTTATACTTATTGTCATAACAGGCCTCAGCCTGCAGTTCTTTTCGACCGGAATACTGAACGCCATTGAACTCCATCGTCCAGAGCTTCTCGGCAGTTACAGAGACATGGTTCGTTCATCATTCTCTCTAAACAATGGTATCTTCAGAGTTACAACAGTCATGCTGCTTGCACCGGTCTGTGAGGAGCTTGTGTTCAGAGGAATCTCTCTGAGTTCTTCCAGACGTGCATTTACATGCAGACATTCAGATGCCATCGCCATCCTGCTATCAACGCTGCTGTTCGCCCTTTATCACGGCAATTTAGTCCAGTTCTGCTACGCCCTTCCCATGGGAATCCTTCTCGCGCTGCTCGCCACATGGACGTCTTCCCTGCTGCCATCGATCCTTCTTCACATAACGATCAACGTATCTTCTTATTTCACCGGGATGCTGCCATTTGCACTGTCACATACAGGCTGTATACTTGCAACTGGTATCTCGTCAGCCGCAGGCTTCATCGCCCTATATCTGCTGCTGCGCCGAAGTGGCAAATCACACAAAGTATCTTGACATGTGATACACATACACTTTCTCATCGGGATCCTCTTCGTATCCTGACAGCTTGATGATATTCTTCAGCACAAAATACCTGCTGTCCCTCATGACTCTCTGATATTCAAATGTCGGGTAGTACAGCATCAGATATATATTTCTCGGTGTCCTGCGCACGGAATCTATTATATTGTCTATGACCTTCTTGAACACCTCCGGGGAAAACGGATTGAAGAAATAGAAATAATTATCTTCATCTGCGACCTCATACTCCTGCGCCGGAATGTTATAGAAGTTCATCCTGTCTTCCTGATCATAAAATCTGCTCTGATAACCCGCGGCATTTTCCAGAAGCTTCTCGTATATGTCAGCATCCGCCTCTATACCCGTGGCGCGGCAGTAATGTCTTGAGTTGCCATAGAACAACACACGCCCCAGTCCGCAGCCAAAGTCAACAAGTGTATCCTCCGGCTCCATGGACACGGCATTGAACAGGGTCACAAGATCCCTGTAGTAAGTCGCCTGATATATATTATTCTCCTCTGTGGGCTGCTCCGCACCTATACACAGCGTCGTATCTATAGACAGAAAATCATCAAACGCCTTCTCGTCATCCATATATCTATCCTCACTCCACGGTTATCCTAAGTACATTAAACGATACACATTCATTGCCATAATCCATCACATACACCACGACCAGACCAAGCCCCTTTTCCGTCTCCACGAGCTGATAGCCTTCAGTGAGTATGCTTATATTCATCATACCAACCGGAGTGGAATAAAATGCCTCTCTGGTCTCTCCCGGTCTGAATGACATGGCAGCACTGACTTCGCCCTTCTTTGTCAGGTCAAGTCCTAATTTGTCAAACTTCAGCAGATTTCTCGCCGGTTTCTCAAGATCCTCATAATACTCATCGTATTTCAGGTAAAATACCCCGTCCTTCTCATGAAGGCTTCCCCTGGTAACAAGCTCTATGGGTTCAGCGTTGTTCTCTTCCCTGCTCGTCCTCTGCTCTCCAACTACTGTCACAGTAACATTCTTTACCATATAAACTTCCAATCTATGTAATTTTATAAATTTATCTCTCTTTTGCCATCTCAATAAGCGTTGTGACGAGAGTCTTTATATCGTATCCCTGAGCATTCCACAGCATTGGATACATGCTTATTCCTGTAAATCCAGGAAGTGTGTTGATCTCATTGAATACAACTCTGTTTGTTCCATTCTCAAGGAAGAAATCCACTCTGGAGAGTCCGAAGCCGTCAAGTGCTTTGAATATCTTCACAGCGTCTTCCCTTATCTCATTCTCTGCTTCCTTAGGGATATCGGCGCCGATAACCGTTCTCGACTCAGCATTGTTGTACTTTGCATCGAAATCGTAGAACTCAGCAGCGGCAAGTATCTCGCCAACTCCCGAAGCCTTGGTATTGTCCTTGTAACCGAGGACTCCGCACTCAAGCTCACGTCCAACTATCGTCTCCTCAACGAGGATCTTGTTGTCGTGCTTTACGGCCTCATTCAGCGCATACAGAAGGCTTGCTCTGTCAGTCGCCTTATTTACACCCTTTGATGATCCGGCCTTTGACGGCTTTACAAATACAGGGTAATCAAGCTCAGCCTCAACTCTGTCCATAGCACTGTCTATGTCGCTGAAATCCTCTGCAAGCACAGGTACAAATCTCGCCTGTGAAACACCGATGTGATCAACGATTATCTTCGTATAGAATTTATCCATGGATGCTGCCGATGCCAGAACGCCACATCCAACATATGGAATATCTGCCATCTCGAACAATCCCTGTATAGTTCCATCCTCGCCATACATACCGTGAAGTACAGGGAATATGACGTCCACCTTCTGGCGCTCCACACCTGCATCGGAGAAAACTATAAGCTCTCTTCTGGTGTCCGGTGAGATCACTGCTGTGACCTTGCTGTCATACCAGCTTCCATCCGCTATACTCTCTATATTATCTGCCTTTAACCATCTTCCATCCTTGGTAATGCCAACCAATGTCATATTATACTTTTCAAGATCAACCCCCTTGGCAACTGTCTGTACCGATATACATGAAACCTCATGCTCTGATGATCTTCCTCCAAATATTACAACCAAATTTTCCTTAGCCATGACATGTGCTCCTTATACTTTAATCCGCGGTGCACCCGGGGCACACCACAGGTCAAAGTATAACACCTGGGAATCAACTTTTCAACGTCACTTATCCCCCAGATCTATACATAATGTCTCATACATTCCGGGCGGACAGTCCTCCCCGGAATCGCCAAAATACTCATAAGAAAATCCGGAGTTTGCATCGGCATCCACGCCCCACGCATTTGCCGCGCTCTGGGCAATGTCATTTATATCCTCCATCGCCATGACAAGATTGTGGCGCATCTGTATATAACTCAGATTCTCATTGTAGTCGTCCCCAAGCCACATGCCGATCTGCTTCATGACTGTGTTGCCCACATAGCTCTCAAGCTCATCTCTCTCATCCTCAGACTTCATATCGCCATCATAATCGACCTTAAGCCTTATGACCCTTCCACTGTCATCCAGTGAATTGTTGTACATGACCGCATCCGCCATTATCTCCCTCGACACCTTATCCTTATATTTCTTCACATAAGAAACCTGTCCAAATATCACACCGCCGACAATTCCTATGAGGACACCCAGTATGGCCGCCCTGAACATTCTCCACATAAACAATACCTCCTGATCATCTAAGTCTCTATTCACCTATCCCATCTCTCGCGTATGTCGCCAGACACTGGCCTTCATAGTGTGTCTTAAGATATTCATTTGTATTGTTATCCCCGGATTTCTCCAGTATATTCTGTTCTATCACCACAGTCACATAGCTTGTAGCAAATTCCTTCTCAAGTTCGGCTGCAGCCTCGTTCATTACCTGGGTATTCTCCGCTACTATATACTCCACATGACTCGTATCGAGGGACTTCGCATGACTCTCATTATAACTTCTGCAAGCGTCGGCAAATGAGCCGGCGTCCACCTGGTACACCCCCTCCTCGGTCAGGGAATCCTCATCGTCGTCCAGTCCTGTTATGACCAGACTGTATCTCAGCCCGCCGCCGGCAGGCTCCTCCGTGCTGCGCTCTATGATGACCGCATTCACATAGTCCACATCCTCCACCGGCTTGTATTCACACCCACTCAATATACACGCCGGCAATAACACCGCCGCCAGTCCGGCAGATTTTTTTACAGGCCATTTCCCGGCAAGTGATGCCGCCGGCAATATTATCGACAGGGGTACATCCACCAGAATAAGATATCCGGAGATGATCTTTATACGGTCCTGCTGTCCGGGCAGCATCCCGGCCCACAGGCATACGGCAAATGCAAGGACTGCCCACAATGTCTTCCACGGCCATCTGTGCCGAACACCCAGTCTGTCCACAGCGCCCCATCCACCTATGACGTTTGGAACCAGTGCCATCACACCGAACACGATGACAAGGTAACACACCAGCATGAGCGGCCTGAGCTTCACTCCGCCAGGCAGTTCCATGGCTCCAACTATATATAGTATATTTTTCTCCTTAGTCATGAGCGCACCCGTGCCCAGTGTACATATCACAATTATCGAACAGATAATGCCTATTATGGTACTTGTGCCTACGGCTGCACACAACATTCCTCTTCGCCTCCGAATGACGTGTATATACACCAGCACCACCGTCTCCATAGCCGAGAATCCAAGAAAAAGCAGTCCTCCCCTAGCCATGACACGGCTTATGGTGAGATTCGCCCCGCCCTCGTCTCCTATCTCAGTCACAGTCTTAAGCACTGACAGATCAAGGTTACTCACAGAAGACAGAATGACCACAGCCCCCGCCGCGACAGCGAACCAGAACACGGACTCCGCAAACCTGACCATCCCCCTTGTGCCACGGCTACCCATATACAGACATGCAAGCAACAAGGGGATTGAGATAGCAATTACCGTGTATCTTTTCAACATCAACTGCCTGGAACACTCGGCAAGGACAAACAGCAGCAAGCCCATCCTAACGGCAGTTCTTGCCCCATAAATCAATGCAATAGTCCTATTTTTGACTTTACCGCTTTCGCTGTTCCCTCTCTCATCAATCTTCATGTATACAATATATAGTGCTATCACGTAAGCAAAAGCCATGCATAGCATCAAAAAAAGTGACAAAATCAGGCAATTTCTTCCAAAATATGAGGGTATTAATGTAGCCACAAAAGTTATCATCCCCGGCAAAACGAGCAAAGCCATCTTAAAAAAGGCAGAAAACGTCACATTATATTTATCATTCATATCTATTTTCTCTTTCTGACCAACCTGCGCCGCTCGTCAGGATTGCTCCATTTAGGTCTGTTGATCATTTTCTTTATAGGCGCGCGGACAACAAAGTCCTTATATCCCTCGCCAGTGTATCCACAGGTCACGACAGGGGACATATACGGCACGCCAAAGCTGTCCATGGATGCAAGATGAAACACGAGAACCAGCATCGCAAGGATAAATCCAAGTATTCCATAAAGTGCGCTGGTGATTATAATTACGAACTTAAGCAATCTGAAAACAGACGCAAACGCCTCATTCGGAATGGCAAATGAAGCTATAGCCGTGAGTGCCACAACTATCACAACCATGGTGCTGACTATCCCCGCCTCCACGGCTGACTGACCAACTATCAGACCGCCAACCACTCCTATCGTATTTCCAAGCTGGCTCGGCAGTCGTATCCCGGCCTCCCGGAGCAATTCAAACAAAAGCTCCATTATCAGCACTTCAACTACAACGGGGAACGATAGCTGGCTTCTCGCATCGGCTATCGCATACAGAAGCTTGTCGGGTATCAGCTCCCTGTGATAACAGGTGATCGCAATATAAAGTCCCGGTAGTCCCACCGCAATGAACGCTGCCACATACCTTATCATTCTGGCAAATGTCGCCACCGGCCATCTGTTATAATAATCGTCCGCCGTCTGAAACAGAGTGTTGATGGTGGCTGGAGCAATTATGACCTCAGGGGAATTGTCAAACACAACGACAACCCTGCCCTCCACCAGAGCCGCGGCCGCCTTGTCAGGTCTTGTGGTCGCCTGGTATATCGGAAATATCTCCTGCCATTTCTTCTCCATCAGATGTTCAGCCATACCGCTGTCAAACACCGCATCTATCTCATACTTATCGATGGTGTCCCTTATCTGCTGTACCAGCTCAGGCTCCGCTATATCTTCCATATAGAATATCCCGTACTCTGTTCTGGATCTGACGCCCATTGTCCCCTGTTCCAGCTTCAGATGTACGTCCTTGATCCTTCTCCTTATCAGAGCTGTGGATGTCCTAAAGTTCTCATTGAAGCTGTCCCTCGGCCCTCTCATTCCTCCCTCGGTGGAGCTTTCCTCTATACCTCTCACAGGGAAATGTTTCGATGACACTACTATTGCCTGATCGCTCCCGGATACAAATATGGCCGTATCCCCCCTGAGAACCGCCCTGACAACGTTGTCCATGTCACTTTCCTGGGTATAATCCGCCGTCTGACCCTCGCAGGAGATTATATGCTCCCACAGATCTGCCGTGTCTTTATTCCGCCATTCCCAGGTTATTGGTTTTATTAATGTGTTCTCAATCAACTCATGATCGCACAGTCCATCTATATACACCACGTATATTGCCGGATCATCTCCCCAGGCACAGCGGTCCAGATCAAACCTTCGCTCCACGATATCGCTCCAGTTACCGAACATTGTCTCAATTTGCGTGATGTTTTCGTCTATTTTTTTACTGATTGAAGCCATCGTCCGCCGTAAACACCTCCAACATACCGTTTATCTCCTGTAATCTATCTTGTCCAACGGATGTGTTTTTATTCAGACATACACATAAAAAGGCGGAACACGTTTTCACGCATTCCGCCTCTTATACAGGTATTTATTATTATGCATATTGTTATTTCTGTGCTATGACAACATTTGCGATCACGATCTGTTCCTGATCGTATATATGTATACGGGTTATCTCCTTGGCTTTCTCTTCATCCCTGGCTATTATCGCATTCATGAGAGCCTCATGCTCCGCTATAAGCTTGTCGTGATAGCTGAAATCCTTTACATACTCCACGCGGTATCTGTACACCTGCTCACGAAGACTCTGGGACATGCTGATCAGTCTCGGATTGTTCGTCATGTCCATTATAGTATTGTGAAATGCAACATCCGCATCTACTATCTCCGGGATTATCTTGGAGCTTACCGCTTTCTTGAAGTCGGCATAGGACTGCTTCAACCGCTCTTTTCCCTCGTCGTCTATCCTCTTGCAGGCAAGCCCTGCCGCAAGATCCTCAAGCGCCATCCTGATCTCAAGCGCATCGCTCAGATCCTTTGCCGTTATCCTGGCAACCTCTGCTCCCCTTCTCGGGATCATGACCACAAGCCCTTCAAGCTCAAGCATTCTCATGGCCTCCCTGACAGGGGTACGGCTTACGCCAAGCCTCTTCGCAAGAGTGACCTCCATAAGTCTCTCCCCCGGCTCAAACTCACCGTGAACTATAGCATTCCTCAAAGTCTTAAACACTACCTCTCGAAGAGGCAGGTACTCATCCATATTCAATCTAAGATCCATCACATACCTCTTCTTATGTTATACGGGCTGACGGCATACGCAGCCTGTATCTCGTCCTTTTCACGCAGCATATCTACTACCCTTTGTGCCAGTTCTTTATCCCTGTTGTCATATATTCCGAACACTGTCGGCCCACTGCCACTCATGAGCACTCCCATGGAATCGTTCTCCGCTATGAGCTTCTTGACTGAATCTATCACAGGATTTGCAGGTATCGTAACCGTCTCGAGCACATTTGCCATTCTGTCTGTTATTCCCTTCAGATCTCCGGTCTTGAGTGCATCCGCCATGCCATCGATATCTGGATGCTCCTCCAGCAGATCCACCTTCAGGTTCTGGTATACCCATTTTGTGGACACTCCGATCGCCGGCTTCGCTATGACGATCAGGCAGTCCGGCATAGGTGGAAGTGGTGTAAGGATCTCTCCTATTCCCTCCGAGAGTGCCGTACCCTGCATGATACAGTAAGGCACATCTGCGCCGAGCTTCACTCCATGTTCCATGAGCTGTTCATCGGAAAGGTTCAGTCCAAACAGCATATTCATCGCCTTGAGGGCTGCCGCTGCATCAGCGCTTCCCCCTGCCATTCCGGCTGCAACCGGTATGTGCTTATCCACAGCCACATGAACGCCTTTGTCTATTCCATATATATCCTTCATCATCCGGCACGCCTTGTATATGATGTTATCCTTCACATCCGGCAGCTCCGACGAATCCGATGTTATAACGATCTCGTCTGTGGTGACATCGCAAAATGTCAGTTCATCCCACAGATCGACCGTCTGCATGATCATTTTCACCTCATGATATCCATCCTCGCGTCTCCTGACCACGTCGAGACCGAGGTTTATCTTTCCATATGCCTTTAATGATATTTCCATTTTCTCTCCTGTCCGTGACATTTCCCCTGCAGCTTTTCAGCCTGCAATCACTTTTTTCTAACAGAATATCCAAATTTGCCGAGTTTGTCGCCAAGTGCAAAATACTCTCCATGTGAATATGCGACAAGTCCCGTGCTGTTGAGGTTGAATTTGCCGGTCTTATCCATGTATTCATCACTTATCTGGACTCCGACCACCTCAGCGATAAACATGTGGTGGGATCCAAGCTCAACTACCTGCTTTACCTTGCACTCTATGTTCACCGGACTCTCCTCTATAGCCGGGCATGACACATTCACGCCGTCACATGCATGGAGGTTCATCTCCTTGAATTTATCCACGTCTCTTCCTGACTTCACACCACAATAATCAGTTGCAAATGCCAGTTTCTCAGTGACGAGATTTATGGTAAACTCTCCTGTCTCCTTGATTATGTCGTAGGAATATCTCTCCGGACGCACCGATATGGACACCATTGCAGGATCGCTGCATATGGTACCGGCCCACGCTATCGTCACTATGTTTGGCTTCTCTCCCGGTCTCTGGCAGCTCACCATAACTGCCGGAACCGGATACAACATATTTCCTGGTTTCCAATTCTGTTTTGCCATGTCTATACCTCTTTCTCTATTGACCTTCAACTCATTTTCAGCCACTTTCAGTCACTGTGGCGCAACGCACCACAGTGCTGATATCTCAAGCTGTCAATTGTTCGTATTTTGTATATTGTATACATTATACATAATAATACATGCCAGTGCATAAAATTACAACCGCATACAGCGCTCTTTATTTATCTTATTTTATTGACAGCGGATTTATTACTATAATATGAATGATCTGTCCCGGTGTTACACAAGGAAATGCAGACAAAAAAAATGATCACCCGGAAGATCATTCCAGATAATCACTTATTATTCCCTGTGCCGTTTCGCTGTCATCGGACACCATGTATACCACAAATGTATCATGCACATACAGAACCGCATCATCAAGTCTGGCGGTCTCCGACGATTTGTAATCAAGGTACATCTGCAACTGTGAGTCGCGTCTTTTCTTCATGTCCGCCAGTATGCCCTGGGCATCGACCGTTGACGACGCCTGAAATACTGCGAGCTCCTCGGCGGTGGCTCCCGTTGACATGTACACTGCACTGTCCTGCACCTGAGCGCTGTCTATACCATAATATCTGAGCGCCGTCTCAGAGGAGACCTCCTCCACGGAATCCTCAAACTTCACGTTCTGCATGAGCATATCAGCCAGAGAGTGCACATCCGGCGTATCTGCCTCGTCGTCTCCATTTCCTGCGCATCCCGCAAGCGAACAGATCATCAGACAGCATGCAAACAAATATATTATTTTTTTTATCATATGCCTCCGTCTCCACTATCTTCTGACATACACGTTCTTTCTGATGTAGTCCATCATCTTGAGACAATATTTCTTATTACAATGTTTTCCATCTATTCCCGCATCCTCCGGCAGAACACCATCCACAGACACGCTGTGAGCCACATCGAGATAGATCACCTGATCGTAGCTGCCACACATCTCCTGCATGAGAGAATTGAGCTTGTCCACACCCGGGTTGTTATACACCTGGTCTTTTGATGAAAGCTCCGCCGATACAGGAAGTACTGACATCACATATACATTTGCCGCAGGCTGTAACTGGGAGATCTGATCCAGTAAAGTCTTGTAGGCCGACATGTACCGCTTGTTATACCACGAAAGCTCCTCAAGCCCAAATGAAATGTATATATTCTCATAGCTCTTCATGCCAAGCATCTCGACAACCGTACACTGTTCTCCTGAATCGCAGGTGAACATCTTGGTATTAGCGACCTTCTCTATGTCCAGATTCTTCGCCACACACATATCCCAGTTATCTACACCGCTGTACAGTCCCAGCGCCTCGGCTCTGGAATCACCTATGAGCAGAGATGTCGAGAAATACTGGTCATCCGTAGCATTCGCCGGCATGTATATATTGCTGTCATATTTGTCCGCTCCCTTGCCGCTCACATCAGGGTTGGTGTAATTGACAAATTGTACATACTGACCATTTCTCTGATCCGGAATGGCCGCATCCTCCGCAGTTGCCAGATACTGCTGTGCAGCCTCCTCCGTGTCACTGTATGACATATCCTGACTGCTGCTCTCACTTATATCTGCCGATGTTCCGCTCTCAGGCTGGAACTCCTCCTGACCGTTCACATTCTTTTTCAGGTTGCCCTGTCCAAGCGCAAATATCATTATGACTGCGACGATCACTCCTATTCCGCTCTCGACGAGTTTCATTCTGCGGTGATGCCGCTGTCTGTATATCTTTTTTCTATAATCAGTGTTATTATTCTTAGTCACCTTCGACCTCCGAATTAACTAACTTTCATGTCTTTCGCAAAATATCCTATGATAGTATAGCAATTAATGATAAAATAATCAAGAACGCCGCGTTTTGTGAACCTCATTGTTGCCATACAATTTTTTCCGTGTTACTATTTTACATAGGAAAGTTCACTGTTTTTGTGGATTTCAGCATACAACTTAAACACAACATATTTATAGAAGAGGAGAACACGATGAACACTACAGCACGTACAATAGACTACAAGGGCGAGACTTGTATTGAACTTATATCAGGCGATTACCGTGCACTGATCGCACCATTTAACGGAAGCAACATTATGAAGATGGAGAACACCGCTCTGGATATTGATATATTCAGGAACGATCCTTCCTTGACTCCTGCACAGCTCAAAGCAGCAGCAGAGATCTACGGAATGCCTACCCTGTATCTCCCTAACAGACTGTCACACGGCAACTTAAGAACCTCCGATGCCATGTATCATTTCCCATGCAATGATCCTCTCGGCAACCATCTCCACGGTTTCCTTCATCTCAGAAACCACAGCATAGAGAGCGTGTCAGTGGATGGAGACAAGGCCATCGGCAAGACTTCATATGTATATGATGAGAAGGATGAGTTTTTCGCTACATACCCTGTGAGCTTCAGAGCAGACTTCACATTCACTCTTGCTCCGGACGGTATGCACTACGAGTTCACACTCACCAACCTCTCCGACAAGCAGATGCCATACGGCGTATGTAACCACGTTGCATTCAAGGGGCCTTTCACAAGCACAGGAAAGGGCGAGGATGTACGTCTCTGTGTACCTGTTGGAGACAAATGGGAGCTTGATGAGCACGCTATCCCTACAGAGAAGAACCTTCCTATAACAGATTACGATCTCCAGTACAAGAACGGAACCATGGTACCTGTTCTGAAGGACATCGACAACGATCTCTACACAGCGGAGATGAACGAGCTAGACGGCAAGCCTTTCTACGGAGTATACGCAACTGATGTTGCCACAGGCAAGAAGGTCTGCTATGAGGTTGACGACACAATGAAGTTCTGGATCATGTGGAACGATCACGGCGACAAGGGTTACTTCTGTCCTGAGCCAATGAGCTGGAATATTGACGCTCCAAATCTCTCAGGAGCACCGGAGATCACAGGCTACACAGAGCTTGCTCCAGGCGAGTCCAAGACAGTAAAAGAAAGAATATTCACAATGGCATAAAACATGACATTTTCTATGGAACGGTCTCCCGTCGGAGGCCGTTCTTTCATATTATTAATTTTTCCCCTGTCTCGTTGTTTTTCTCCCCCCGGTATAATAAAATTATTATAATACCATATGCAAGGAGGGATTCTATGAAAAAGATACTTAGATTTTTACTAGTTTTCGCGGCAATGTTCTGTATGACATGCTTCACAGCATTTGCAGAAGATACCGACGATCCAGACACATACTATCTGGAGTTTGATGCAGCAGGAGGACAGTTATCGGGGGAGACTTCCACTGTGATAAGCAGCCCATCAGCAGAATTTACGACTGTTGACCTGTCAAAGTACAAGCCGGAGAAAGACGGCTTTACATTCACAGGATGGTACAACGACAAGACAAAGGTCACCAGCATTGACACATCATACTTCCAGTCTACAAACCGTATAAAGCTGACAGCGATGTACACCAAGGACAGCTTCTCCGGTTCAGGGCTCACCTTCACACTGAATGCAAATGGAGGCAAGCTCGGAGATGCGGACAGCGGAACATATGACTTTGATGTAGCAGGATCAGGATATGGCGTGGCACTGAACGACTACCCACCGACCCGTGAGGGCTATGAGTTCAAGGGCTGGAACACGAAGTCCGACGGATCAGGCAAGACCGTGAACATCATATACACCTCTTCCTTTGAGAAGGCGGCAGATAACGGATATGAGTATTCCGATACTGATGACTCATCGGCTAAAAGAAACCTGGTATTTTATGCGATGTGGAAATCAGACTCTGCTCCTACAGGCACCATCAGCATGGGCGATAAGAGCTGGAACGGTCTCCAAGATGTATCATCATTTGAGCAGTATTACAACAAGGCCCAGAAGGTTACCATCACCTGTGACAACAACTCCGACCCTTCCATCACAGTCGGCTACCTGATAAGCGACTCAGCTCTGTCATCGGACGATCTGGGTGCAGCAACATTTACCGAGTATAAGAAATCATTTTCCATAAAGGACGAGGGCAAATATGTTGTATACGCAAAGCTTTCATCAGAGGACGGCAAAACAACATACTTATCCACAGATGGTTTCATCATCGACACACACGCGCCAAAGGTCACAGGAATCGCCGACGGAGAGACTTACTGCCTGTCAGCCGTGATGACCGTGAAGGAATCCCATCTGGCAAAGGTCACAGTGAACGGCGAGGAGAAACCCCTTGACGACGATCACTCACTTGCTCTGGAAGCCACAGATGGTGAGCAGACCATCATCGTATCCGACAAGGCGGGAAATGAAACCAAATTGACTGTAACAGTAAACAAGAAACACACCGCAGAAACCGACGACGGTGACTGCACGACACCTCAGAAATGCCGCTACTGCGGTGAGATCGTCGTGGAGGGCAAGAGCAGCCACGACCTCGGCAACTGGACAAGTGATGGCAACGGCAAAACCCACTCCCGCAAGTGCAAGAACAAGGGCTGTGGATATAAGGTCATCCAGGACTGCTCCGGTGGAACCGCAACCTGCCAGAAGAAGGCAGTGTGCTCTGTGTGCGGCAAGAGCTACGGCAAACTCAGCACAACGAACCACACAGACCTTAAGAAAACTGATTATGTAGCAGCAACCACCTCCAGCAAGGGCAATATAGAATACTGGTATTGCTCAGCCTGCAAGAAATATTTCAGCAACAAGGGCTGTACAAAGGAGATAAGCAAGGCTGACACAGTCATCGACAAGGCAGCACCCGAGATCATCGGCGGCAAGGGAAGCAAATGGAGCAAGGCCAGCAAGAACACTATCAAGTTCAGATCGAACGCTGAGTACGCTGACTTTGTCTGTGTCCTCATAGATGACAAGGAACTTGACCCTTCATATTACAACAAGAAAGAGGGAAGCATCATAATCGAGCTCAAGACGAGCTATCTTGAATCCCTCTCGGTCGGAAGCCACACCATAACCATCAGATCCAAGACCGGAGATGCTGTGACAACATTTACAGTGTCCAAGAAGAAGACTTCCACAACCACACAGACAACTACCAGAGCCACAACCGAGGCGACAACGGCAAGTACGACCGAGGTCACCACAGAGTATAGAAATACATTTACCCCTGTGACGACCGAGGCGACCACAACTGAGATATCCACGATAGAGCGTACCACAACCGAGACGACCACTGAGGTCACAACAGAAAAGAGCACACTCACCGTGGGCAGCTACTCCTCCACTGATAAGAGTAAGAGTAAGGTACATAACCTTCAGCTCATAATCCTTATAACAGTGCTTGCGACCATTCTAATCTCGTTTGTGATAATCATAATTTCAGGTATGAAGAAGAAATAATACCGAAAAGTTCAATAAGGCAGCACGTCAGAATAGTCAGCGGCATAGACTGAAGGTAGGTAACAGCATGAACATAAGAAACGACCGTGGCATCCATAAAAGACATCGCCCAGAGCGTCGGACCCATTCTTTACAGAACTGCTGCATGTCATAGAGAGTGAGATCCACAAGAACGGATGCATCCTGTCCAAGGTATGGTATCGGTCCATCTTCTCCGACGACAGGAGATGCAGGTATGAGAACGTGGATTCTGTAATCCGCATGATGTGCGAGGAAGCCCAGTACACAACTCCGATGCTGACCACCGTGGAGATATCCAAGACGGACATGGGGCATTTCGCCCTGCAGCTTCTAATGGACAGCCTCAAGGGCGGTCACAAGGGAGTCGCAAGAATTGAGTTCCAGTGCAAGCTCATCAAGAGAGATAGCTGCACACTGGCAGAAGACAGCAAATGGTGCGAATATTACATTTAATATCCGCACCATTTGTCGTCTGTTCATGTATCCATGTCCATATATTCAGTTTCTGTATTCAATATCTGTATCCAGCAGTTGTCCTTCTCGTGACTACTCTGTCGTATCATCTGTAGTCGTATCTCCCGTAGTCATAACTGTTCCGCCGAGATACCACTCTCCATCCTTCTCATAACAAATGATATCCATGTCCAGATCATACGGTGAAGTCTGACCCTGGAATGTCATCATTATCGTTCCGGTAACCGAAATGACATAACCCTTTGATATACCTGCTTCCTTCTGGGTCTTTCCATATACAGTGCTGCTGACTGCCGCCAGATCGCCGGACTCTGCCACATGCCCATCACCCATGGTATAGCTGACTGTATATTCTATATTATTTTCCTTATAAGTCTGGAACACAGTGACCAGATCCTTTGACGAATCGCTGTCTATGGTATCAGGATCCATAACACTCTCCACCTTGTCAAGATCCGCCTCCTCAAGACCCTCCATGTAGGTCTTTATCAGTTCCTCGCTCTCTGATTTTCCGGTCATATTTTTTTTGACAACTATGTATATCACCACTACTATCACTGCTAACACGATCGCACCAAGCGCTATAAACAGCTTCTTTTTGCCTTCTTTTCTGCTCTCCTCCATAAGCTGTATATCACGCTCGTCCAGCTCCATATCATCCATTCCGCTTCCGCCTACATAATTCTTAGTTTCATTTTTTCCCATAGCAAATAACTCCTATACTGTTTTGATATTACACAGTATAACACAGCATAAGCATCAATTAATTACTCAAATACAGGAATTAATACATTTAGTAATTGTGCAATTTTCACTATAACTTTGTTGTGTTTTAAAGTCTTTTATTATATAATCAGAGTGTATGGCTGACTTTAAGGGAGAATTTAGCACAAGTCGATACAAAAGCGGCTTCAGGGGGGCTGGCATAGCCATCTGGAAGCCTTCACAAAACATTGGAAGGAAGGTATATGCTACATGAAATTTGGTTATTTTGATGATGCCAACAAGGAGTATGTCATCACATCTCCTAGAACTCCTTATCCTTGGATCAACTACCTTGGAACACAAGATTTCTTTTCACTGATCTCCAACACTGCAGGAGGTTACAGCTTCTACAAGGATGCTCGTCTTCGTAGAATCACAAGATATCGTTATAACAACGTGCCTATAGATATGGGCGGACGTTATTTCTATATCAACGACAATGGTACAATATGGAATCCGGGATGGTCACCGGTAAAGACAGAGCTTGACGAGTATCAGTGCCGTCATGGTATGGGATATACAATCATCACAGGTAAGAAGAATGACCTTAAGGCTGAGGTTACTTTCTTTGTTCCTCAGAACTACGCTGGAGAGGTTCAGCAGGTCGTTCTTACAAATGAAGGCTCAGAGGAGAAGACATTCTCATTCTTCTCATTTGAGGAGTGGTGTCTCTGGGATGCACAGGATGACTGCACCAACTTCCAGAGAAACTTCAGTACAGGTCGTGTAGAGGTTGTCGGATCAACTATCTACCACAAGACAGAGTACAGAGACAGACGTGACCACTTCGCATTCTACACAGTAAATGACGAGATCGATGGTTACGATACAGACAGAGATTCATTCATCGGACTGTACAACGGCTTCCACAACCCACAGGCTGTTGAGGCTGGCAAGTCAAATGATTCATTTGCTGATGGATGGTCGCCTATCGCTTCACACTACAAGAAGATCACTCTTGCTCCAGGCGAGACAAAGACTCTTGTATTTATACTTGGATATGTTGAGATGCCTGTTGACCAGAAGTTCGAGGCAGACGGCAAGACTATCAATAAGGTAAAGGCTCTCGAGATGATCGAGAAGTACAACACTCCTGAGAAGGTTGCTGCAGGTCTTGAGGAGCTCAAGGAGCACTGGAACAGACTGTTGAGCATTCTCAACGTTAACACACCTGATGACAAGGTTAACCGTATGGTCAACATCTGGAATCAGTATCAGTGTATGGTTACATTCAACCTTTCACGTTCAGCTTCATACTTCGAGTCAGGTATCGGCCGTGGTATGGGATTCCGTGATTCCAACCAGGATGTGCTTGGATTCGTTCATCAGATCCCTGATCGTGCAAGAGAGAGAATCATCGATATAGCTTCAACACAGTTCCCAGACGGTGGATGCTACCATCAGTACCAGCCACTTACCAAGAAGGGTAACGCAGATATCGGTGGAGACTTCTCAGATGATCCATTATGGCTGATCCTTTCAGTTTCAGCTTATATCAAGGAAACTGGTGACTGGGGCATCCTTGACGAGATGGTTCCATATGACAACGATATGTCAATTGCAAAACCTATGCTTGACCACCTCAAGGTTTCATTCTACAAGATCGTAAACAACCTTGGACCACACGGACTTCCACTTGCAATGAGAGCTGACTGGAACGATTGTATCAACCTTTCATGCTTCTCAGATACACCAGGTGAGAGCTTCCAGACATACACCAACCCTAAGTTCGCTGCTGAGGGTGGATACTCAAAGGTTGCTGAGTCAGTTATGGTTGCTACACTCTTCACATATGCAGGTCCTAACTACGTTGCTATCCTTAAGCACCTTGGAATGGACGCTGAGGCTGATGCTGCTCAGGCTGAGATCGACAAGATGAAGGCCAACATCATGGAGTCAGCATGGGACGGCGACTGGTTCCTCAGAGCTTACGATGCAAACGGTGAGAAGATGGGATCCAAGGAGTGCGAGGAAGGTCAGATCTTCATCGAGCCACAGGGATTCGCTATCATGTCAGACATCGGTAAGGATCAGGGCTGCGACAAGAAGACTCTTGCTGCAATCGATGAGAGACTTAATACACAGCACGGACTTGTACTCAACAACCCAGCATTTACAAAGTATTACATCCAGTATGGTGAGATTTCTACATACCCAGGTGGATACAAGGAGAATGCCGGAATCTTCACACATAACAATGCATGGATCATCTGTGCTGCTGCTTACGCAGGTGCCGGTGATCAGGCATTTAAGTACTACTCAGAGATAGCTCCAGCTTTCACTGAGGAGACATCAGATATACACAAGACTGAGCCATATGTATACGGCCAGATGATCGGTGGTAAGGATGCCGGATCTGATATTGGCAAGCCGGGCAACCACTTCGGTCAGGGTAAGAACTCATGGCTGACTGGTACTGCTGCTTGGAACATGGTAGCTATATCACAGTACATCCTTGGTATCTCAGCAGACTTCGATGGTCTGAAGATCGATCCATCAATTCCTGCTGCATGGGATGGAATGACAGCTACACGTCAGTTCCGTGGTGCTACATACGACATCAAGGTTTCTAACCCAGATCACATCAACAAGGGCGTTAAGAGCGTACTCGTTGATGGCAACGCTATCGAGAGCAACGTTATCCCAGCATTTGGCGATGGCAAGACTCACTCAGTAGAGGTTGTAATGGGCTAATATAGACCGTGGATTATAAAGCACATTTAAGAAAATATACGTAAGTATATAGTGCAAAAGCCCCACAATATCTATTTTAGATATTGTGGGGCTCTTTTGTTTATATGGCCTATCTTCTTCATCCCGCCACGGGATTATTGCAAAACGCTATGTTATCATCACAAAAGATACAACTTAGCAACCTGTCCAACCCTCCCTCTACTGTATAAGCAGCATTGGATCCACAGGATTGCCGTCCTTCTCGACTGCAAAATAGAGATTGCTTCCTTCCTCGCTGTAGAATCTGCTTGGCTCGCCAACGGTTCCCACTACCTGGCCGGCGTCCAGATGCTCGCCAAGTGCAACCTTCACATCCTGAAGCTGTCCAAGTGTCACGGTGTAGCCGTCTCCAAGCTCAAGCTTGACGTAATTGCCCAGCTCTGGGTTGCTTGAGACCTCCGCTACCTTGCTCTCATATACAGCCTTGACCTCATCGCCCGTCTGCGCCTCAATTACCATTGCAGGGCTGCACTTGTATTCCTTGAGTGTCTCAAAATACACTGTCATATCCATGCTGTAAGGAATTATCACATTGCCATTTATAGGCCATGATATGCTATCCTTTGGATCGTAATGCAGGCTGTCATTTGAAACTCCTGAAGCTCCAGTCTCAGCACTCTCACTCTCCGCTGTGGATGCAGCGGAATTCTCTATGGTATTATCCGTCTCAATATCTTTCTGCTCTGATGTACCTTCATCCGACACTCCGCTGTTCTTATCATTTTTCTTATCGTTCAAAGCTTCCTTCGCATCGGCTTCCGTCGTACTGTCATTCGGCGTATTCTGTCCTATTGTTATGGTCTTCTCCTTTGAATTGGTCTGTGCGTTATAAAGTCCGAGCACTGTCACAAGCACTGCCATGCCTGTGATGAGCGAGATATAAAATATATTCTTCTTTATGCCGCCCAAAAATTTCTTCATATTCATCACCTCATCTGTATCATGTCCACTTATTGGCACTTATATACAGATGATTTGAATGTGTAAATGTTTTTTATCAACCTTTATTTTGCAATCTCTATTCCAGTATAATAATACCTGAGGATCTGATCATACTTCTCTCCATTTTCCGCCAATACAGACGCCCCATACAGTGACATTCCCAGAGAATCTCCAACGCCCACCGTTATGATCCTGTATCCATCCTTAACCTTATCTATGTGTATATTCGTCGAGGCAAGTCCCAGTTGTTCTTTGAAAACATCAGCCTCCAGCTCGCTCCCAAATACATTTATGGTCTGTGCAAATCCAGATTCTGTGGCTGTCATAACCTTGACCTCATCCGTCATATTGTCAGCGTCTATCCATTTTCTGAATATCTTCTGAAGCCTGTCCCCGCTGTATATCTCAGTGGTCGAAAAGTCCTCCGCCATCTGATCCACATCACTTGCCACCTGCCTGAGATACGGTATGTCATGCCCATATATTTCCTGTGCACTCACAGTATGCCCTGTACTTATCATATGATACGCCGGAAGTATTACCTCTCCACCGTATTTCATAACCTGTCCACCGGTCGCATACACCGCCTTCTCCGCCCTTCTCATTATCCCGGAGCACTCGCCTCCCCATTTCTTCTTGAGCTGCGATTCCGTATATCTTATCTCCCGGAGCTGGGACTCATTTATAAGATTCTTTGTCTGCCCCTGTGTGGCGGAATTCCTGTCATTTTCATCCATCTGGTAATAGATTCCGGTCCTAACCACAACTGCGACCGCCTTGAGCATTTCATCGCTCCATTTGTCACTCATCATTCCCGCCAGCGTCGATGCTGTATACTCTTCCACATCCACGAGGGAATACTCCCCATTATCATAAATACACACATTGCGTCCGCTTTTTACCGATCCGTCAGTGTCATCTCCCCCAACCGCCTTGTCGTATATTCCTGATATTATGTAAGCAAGTGCCATAGCACACGCAATCCCTATAATGATCGTCTTTGCATTCCTCATTTCACCCTCCCGCATTTTTATACCTCTTATATATATATCGTTTTTACACTGCTCATATACCCTTTTTACTGAGAAATCTTAACGCAAATTTTAGTCGTATCGTTTATTGACAAATGCAACATGACATAATATGATAATAGCGTATTCAAGATTAACGGTTCGATTGCTATATAAGGTAAGCTTTTCTTTGGAGTATTCTCTATAAGGTATATTGTAGTGTTTTCATTGAGTACAAATTTTCATTTTTAGGAGGTACTCGTGATGAAGAACGGTACAGTTAAGTGGTTCAACGGAGAAAAGGGTTATGGATTCATCTCAGATGATGAGACAGGAAAGGACGTATTTGTTCATTTTTCAGCAATCAACTCTGATGGATATAAGACTCTTAACGAGGGACAGAAGGTTACATTTGACGTAGAGGCTGATCCTAAGGACGCTTCTAAGGAGAGAGCAACTAACGTAACAGTTGTAGCTTAATTCACATATAACCATTAACACAAGAACAGGCGCTATACAGATCTTTGATCTATATAGCGCCTGTTTTTTATTGCTTGTTAATATCACGGTTTCCTCACGGCTTCCCGTTACGCCCTGCTTCCGAGAGCCTTCTTGCGGGCTCTGTATTTCGCTCTGATATAACGGCCTGCCTCAGACAGTTCACTCGTCTTCCACCGGCTCGTCTTGCTCGTCCACGACGCCAGGAGGGATGCCGATTCATTCTTATTGCTGAGACTCCAGCAGAAATAGCTGACATTCGCCTTGTTGAGTCTGGTCAGCCATTTGCCGGTGTAGGCTTTGCTTATGCCTCCATCGCCGCTTGCCGCGGACATTCCGAACTCTGTGACTATGACCGCTATCCCCTTCTTCCTTGCGTATGCAAGCTTCGCAGGAAGATACCGGTTGTGGCTCCACTCATTAGCATAGAAATGGAGTGAGTACATTATATTCTTGTAGCCCTTGATAGGGTTATCCGCAACCTCATTGTGTGTGCCATCCGAACCGAGCTGGGACCATGTCGGCGTTCCCACTACGACGATCGCCTTCTTGTCATACTTTCTTATGACCTTTATGACCTGGGACGCATATCGCTTGACGGTCTTCCAGTCGCAGCCATTTGGCTCATTGCATATCTCATAAATGATATTTTTCTGTTTCTTATACTTCTTCGCCATAGTTGCAAAGAATCTTCTTGCCTCTGCAACCTGTGTCATAGGATTCCCGTCGTTGAGTATGTGCCAGTCGATGATCACATACATGCCGAGGTCGGTCGCATATTTCACGCCCTTGTATATCTGATTTCGAAGTGCCGCTTTGCTGCCGCCCGCGCAATAGCCGTTGTATTCAGATGTATACATGGCAAGTCTTACCGCATTAACTCCCCAGTCGTCTCTCAGAGTCTTGAACGCCGCCTTGTTCACATAAGGATATCCCACATCCCAGTTGATACCGTGTGTGCTGATTCCCCTGAGCTGGAATTTCTTGCCCTTGGCATCCACCAGATCTGCCCCCTTCACAGACAGTCTCCCATGTGTCGCCACCGGCGTCTTTACCTTCGTAGCTGCAAATGCATCACAGTTCGGCTGTACGGCAACCGCTGTAAATATCATTGCAAATGCGAGCAGCAGAGCCGTGAGTCTGTGTCTCAATTTTCTACCTTTCATATGTTTATAGCCCCCTTTTCATCACAACGTAACATATATATCTATCATAACATAGGCGCGGATGTATTAACAGATGCAAAATAAAAACGGACACCATACGATCATTACCATATGATGCCCGTTTGTTATTTATTATTTCATTCTATCTGATAATTACTTATCAAGGGAAACCTTAACCTTCTTAAGCTTCCAGATCTCCTTTGCATACTCCTCGATAGTTCTGTCTGATGAGAACTTTCCAGCGCATGCTGTGTTGAGCATAGCCATCTTTGCCCAGCCCTTCTCATCCTGGTATGCCTTGTCAACCTTCTGCTGAGCCTCTGCATATGAATCGAAGTCCTTGAGGATGAAGTATACATCTTCCTTTGTGAGAGAATCATAGAGATCTCTGAATCTGTCCGGATCATCCTTTGCATAAGTGCCATCGATAAGCTGTGTGAGAACTCTTCTTACAGCCTGGTTGTTATTGTAGATATCCATTGGGTTGTAGCCGCCCTCGCGCTCATACTTCATAACCTCTTCTGCTGAAAGTCCGAAGATAAATGCGTTCTCTATGCCAACTTCCTCAACGATCTCTACGTTTGCTCCGTCCATAGTTCCAAGTGTAGGTGCACCGTTCAGCATGAACTTCATATTACCTGTACCTGAAGCCTCTCTTGAAGCTGTTGAGATCTGCTCTGATACATCTGCTGCTGCGAAGATGATCTCGGCATTGGATACTCTGTAGTTCTCTATAAATACAACCTTGATCTTGCCTTCGATTGAAGCATCGTTGTTGACAACATCTGCAACTGAGTTGATGAGCTTGATGATAAGCTTAGCTCTCTTATATCCTGCTGATGCCTTTGCTCCAAAGATGAATGTTCTTGGGTACATATCGAATTCTGGCTCTGTCTTCAGTCTGTTATACAGATGCATAACATGAAGGATGTTCAGAAGCTGTCTCTTGTACTCATGAAGCCTCTTAACCTGTACATCGAAGATTGAACGAGGATCTACATCCACATTGTTGTGCTCCTTGATGTACTTTGCAAGACGGATCTTGTTCTGGTACTTGATGTTCATAAACTCATGCTGGCACTTCTCATCGTTCACATATACCTTAAGCTTCTTAAGGTGTGAAAGATTGGTTATCCACTCGTCACCGATCTTGTCTGTGATCCAGTTTGCAAGAAGTGGGTTAGCATGAAGCAGGAAACGTCTCTGAGTGATACCATTTGTCTTGTTGTTGAACTGCTCTGGTCTCATCTCATAGAAGTCCTTAAGCTCTCTCTCCTCAAGGATCTTGGTATGAAGAGCTGCAACACCGTTTACTGAGTAAGAACCTGCAATTGCAAGATGAGCCATCTTAACCTGGCCATCGTACAGAACTGCCATATTCTTAACCTTATCCTGGTTGCCCGGATACATCTCCTGGATCTTGAGAACGAATCTTCTGTTGATCTCCTCAACGATCTGGTAGATACGTGGAAGCAGTCTTGAGAACAGCTCGATAGGCCACTTCTCAAGTGCCTCTGCCATGATCGTATGGTTGGTGTATGCACATGTTCTTGTTGTAATATCCCATGCGTCATCCCACTCAAGGCCTTCCTCATCCATGAGGATTCTCATGAGCTCGGCAACTGCTACTGTTGGGTGTGTATCATTCATCTGGAATGTCACCTTCTCTGGCAGCTTGTGGATATCCTTGTTGAGCTCCTTGAACTTGAGGATTGCTCTCTGAACTGAAGCTGAGATGAAGAAATACTGCTGTCTCAGTCTGAGCTCCTTACCTGCGTAGTGATTGTCATTTGGATAGAGAACCTCAACGATAGTCTTTGCAAGGTTCTGCTGCTCTACTGCCTTCTCATACTCACCCTTGTCAAATGAGTCAAGGCAGAACTCCTGGATTGCCTCGGCATCCCAGATTCTAAGTGTATTTACAACGTTGTTGCCATAACCGATGACTGGAAGGTCATAAGGTACGGCACGAACTGACTGATATCCATCCTGTATAAAGTAGTTTCTGCCATTCTTGTTCTCAACTCTGACATATCCACCGAACTTAACTTCAACAGCGTACTCTGAACGCTTAACCTCGAATGGGTTGCCATCCTTGAGCCAGTCATCCGGCATCTCAACCTGATATCCATCCTTGATACCCTGCTTGAACATACCATACTTGTATCTGATACCACAACCGTATGCAGGATAACCAAGTGTTGCCAATGAATCAAGGAAACAAGCTGCAAGACGTCCGAGACCGCCATTACCCAGAGCGGCATCAGGCTCCTGATCCTCTATAAAGTTCAGGTCAAATCCTAACTCGTCAAGTGCTTCCTTAACTGCATCGTAGTAAGTCAAGTTGATAAGATTGTTACCGAGTGCTCTACCCATAAGGAACTCCATAGACAGATAATAAACTGTCTTGACGTTCTTCTTCTCATACTCCTTGTGTGTAGCAATCCATCTGTCAATGATGTCGTCCTTTACTGCGTAGCTGACTGCCTGGAATACCTGCTGTGGAGTAGCCTCCTCGATAGGCTTGCGGAAAAGGGTCTTTACGTTAGTAATGACTTCCTTCTTGAAGCCTTCCTTATCGAAATCTGCTAACATCTTCATCTGATTCATTCCCTCCTTGGATAAATAGATATAATTTTTTCCATTTTCACTGTTTCATTCTATCATCAACCTTTTTTTTTAACAATACATGAGAAAAAATTTGTTAAATAACACTATAAAATTAGACTATAGTCAAATAGAATTTGCAGTTTTTTTACATAAAAGGCGATAAATGTCTGATAATATCGAGATTAATTGGGGGTTCTTGCGTTTTCAATGATTACCAGAATATTGTAAATGCACCACGTATACGATATAAAACCCCTGGGAGAGGCAACTCCCAGGGGTTTTATATCTAACTTCGTCCGTATCCACTCGGCATGCAGCACACGCAAGGCATACCGCCCATGCAGCACGACATGAGAGCACATATGGTACAAAGGTTGTTGCAAAACTTTCCGCCGGTCGGCATATCCATTCCATACCCGGCACCTCTGTCCATGTACCACTGACGGCCGCTCTTGATGGACTCATACGCCTGGCGGTATTCCTGATTGCCCGGCTCAAGCTCCATTGCACGCTTCAGCATCTCCATGGCTCTTATCTGATTGCCAAGTCCGGCGTTGCACACGCCACTGTAATAGTGCCACTTGGCATCGTGATTCTCTATCTGATTGAGGACGTTCTTCGCCTCCTCATAGCTTCCGCTGTTCATATAGTTCTTCGCGGCCTGAAAATATCTGGAATCTTTATCATTCGGATCGTAGTCATTCTGTCTCTGATAGCCACCGAAACCAAATGGGCCAAATCCTCCGAAACCGCCAAATGGATCATCATACTGTCCGTAGCCTCCTGACGAACCGCCGTAAGAACTTCCACCATACGGACCATATGAACCGCCAGATCCATAACCGCCGCCGTAGCCCTGCGAGCTTCCAGTTCCATACCCACCAGCACCACCGTAACTTGCACGGTCAGCCTCGCCGCTCACTATGGACTTGTACGCCTGCTGTATCTCCTTGAACTTTTCCTCAGCCTCATCCTTGTGAGGATTGTTGATGTTCGCATCCGGATGATACTTCCGGCTCAGCCTTCTATATGCTTTTTTTACTTCTTCTTCGCTGGCACCTCTTTTGAGTCCCAGCACCTCGTAAGGATCTTTCATAATTTATTCCTCATCGCCGCATCTTCTATTTGTAGTCGAATAATATGCTTCCCATATTCCTGAGTATATTATGTTCCTGAGTATACCTACATTTTCAATAATAGGAAGCATCTCATACTCTTTTGCAAGTGGTGCCACCATCATCATCAGAACATCCTTCGTCCACTCTGCAAGCTCCTGCCATTTGTCCTGTTCTATGGTTTTATCCGCACCCACTGATTGTACCTCAACACCCAGCTCATGCGCAAGCCTGCACACGAATGGATTGTAATTTCCAGCACCTATATCCTTCTCTATATCGTCATACGCGTCCATTATGTAGACAAATTTGCCCAGATAATAGCCTATGGTGCGGAGATATGTTTCCCACTCATCATGTTTCGGGGCACATATCTCTGCCATTATATTGCCAAAATGCCCCGACAATGCGTCCATATCATCGGATCCCACCTCCTCCAGCTCGCTTATCGCCTTGAGGTTCTCCGCTATAACCTGGATCTTCTGTGGATAATCTTCCTTGAGCCTCCTGCCATTTTTCCCGGCGAGCAGCACATCCGCATACAGCTTCCGGGTAAACATATGCTCATCATCCCAGTCGTCTATGCATTTGTAATAGGTAAGTATCACGTTCATGTCCGCCACATAGTCCGTGTACTCGTTCTGTACATAAGTATGCTTCGATGTAGGGTGTGCGATACATCTTCTGCGGCCCGAAAGCTTCTCCGGTTCGTACAGTCCCGTCAGAAGAAGGACCAGAAATGTCATATCATAGCTGAGACTTATCTGTCCTCTCGCACCGTATCTGTCCTTCAGCGATTTGCACAGGCCACAGTAATACCTACGGTATTCATCGTATTCTTTCATCTTAAGCTCAGGCTGGTTCACCACTATATATCCAAACATCTCTCAATCTCCACACTGTATTTCAACTCAAAATATCTAAAGTCCGCATCATCACTAAGACTTCTTCACAAATCTGTTGCCGCACTTAGGGCATCTGATCTCTATCTTGCCCTTTCCCCTTGGAACTCTGATCATCTGCTGGCATTTGCTGCAGACAAATATCTTGTATTCCTTGCCGGCTTCCTTCTGTTTCTTCGCGCGCTTGAATATATTCCTCACGCCCGCGGTATGCTCCATGAACCATCTGTTCTGCGCCGCGCGCTTGTCATAGTTCTTGGACATGATCCTGACATATCCATATATGAACATGAGAAGTCCAAGGAAATAAAATATCCCTGTCTTGATAAATGCATCCAGTACCATAAATATCAATCCGCCCCAGGTAAGGAATGATGACAACTGATCGTTGCCGTACCTGGATCTCATAAATCTTATAAATTTGTCTTTCATAATTCACCATTCTCCTCGCAAATTCTTACATTGTCTCCAGCTTCTCTGCGGATTCCTGGAGCTGTCTGTAGGCTTCCTTCATCCTGCCCATCTCCACGTCATCTACATGATTCATGTCTGTTCGTGTCACAAGCTTTCTCAGATACTCGCAGTCGCTCTTGATCCGTTTCATTTCTTTTTTATCGAGCTGTGCGCCCTTGGTCTCAAGAAGATTCTCTACCTTATATACATACGCCTCGGCCTCGTTCATAATGTCTTTGAACTCTCTGGCTCCAGCCACATCATCCTCGTACTTCTTCGCATCCTCCCTTGCTCTGCGGATCTCCTCCTCCGAGAGGTTGGTGCTGGATGTGATCACTATCTGCTGTTCCACGCCCCTGCCAAGATCCTTAGCTGAAACCTTGAGGATACCATTTGCATCCATGTCAAATGTGACCTCGATCTGAGGAACGCCCGCCATGGCTCTCTTGATACCGCTGAGTCTAAAGTTGCCTAGCAGCTTGTTGTCCCTTGTGAAATGTCTCTCGCCCTGGTACACCTTGATCTCGACATCCCTCTGGAAATTGCCCGCCGTGGTAAATATCTTTGATGCCCTAGTCGGAATGGCAGAATTTCTCGGAATGATGACATTTGCCACGCCTCCAAGGGTCTCAATGGACAGCGAAAGAGGTGTCACATCCATGAGGAGAATGTCATTCACCTTGTTCGACACAGTGAGCTCGCCGCTGAGCTTGCTTCCCTGGACCGCCGCACCCATGGCAACGCACTCGTCCGGGTTCATATTCTTGGATGGTTCCCTGCCGGTTATGGCACGAACCTTATCCACAACCGCCGGTATACGGGTAGAGCCACCCACCAGCAGCACTTTGTCTATCTGATTTCTCGTTATGCCCGCATCGGATAATGCCTGGTTTACAGGTCCCGCCGTTCTCTCCACCAGATCATAGGTCAGCTCGTTGAACTGTTCCCTTGTTATCGTCATATCCAGATGCACCGGCTGATTCTTCACTGTCGATATAAATGGCAGATTGATGTGTGCAGTCTGTGCAAATGAGAGCTCCTTCTTGGCATTCTCACAGGCTTCCCTCACTCTCTGGGATGCCGTGATATCCTTCGCCAGATTGACCTTTGTCTCCTTTTTAAAGGTCTTGATGACGTAATCCAGCAATCTCTCATCAAAATCATCTCCGCCCAGATGATTGTCTCCCGCGGTGGCAAGAACCTCTATGACGCTGTCCCCTATCTCTATAACAGACACGTCAAATGTTCCTCCGCCCAGATCGTATACAAGTATCTTCTGCGCCTGTCCATTGTCAAGACCATAGGCGAGAGCCGCCGATGTAGGCTCATTTATGATTCGAAGCACATTCAGTCCCGCTATTCTTCCGGCGTCCTTTGTGGCCTGTCTCTGGCTGTCGTCAAAGTAAGCCGGAACTGTTATGACTGCATCAGATACCGGTCCGCCCAGATAACTCTCAGCATCGCTCTTCAGCTTTGCAAGTATGATGGCGGATATCTCCTGCGGCGAATAGTCCTTGCCGTCTATCCTCTTTCTGTATGTTGTTCCCATCGCTCTCTTGATGGATGTGATAGTTCTGTCCACATTCACAGTCATCTGTCTCCTGGCAGCCTCACCCACCAGTCTCTCTCCATTCTTTGTGATGGCTACTATGGAAGGTGTGGTCCTGCCACCCTCCGAATTCGGTATGACAGTTGGCTGATCGCCCTCAAGCACTGCCACACAGCTGTTTGTTGTTCCCAGGTCTATTCCTACTACTCTGCTCATATATGTCAACCTCTCTGTAATGGTATTCTAATCTACTCATGGGGACGGAGGGGTCAGGCACCTCCGTCCCCATATATTGTATATAATAACCATCACTTATGAACATAATTTGGACAAAAAATAAAGTAAGTATAAAGTTCGGTTAAGAGAGTATAAAAAAAGGGGACGGAGGTACCTGACCCCTCCGTCCCCGGACTTAATATTCTACTTTGATGCTTTCTCTGCCTTGATAACCGCCTGGAATTCCTTCATATCCTTTGCGATCTCTCCGCTAAGTGCCAGCAGACAGATAAGGTTCGGAATCGCCATGAGCGCATTCGCTATATCTGAGAAGTTCCATACAAGATCCAGTGATATCGTCGCGCCTACGTATACAACGAGCGAGAACACTATCCTGTATATCATATTGTACTTGTGTGACTTGAACAGATACTCAAATGCCTTCTCTCCGTGATACTCCCATCCAAGGATCGTGGAGAATGCGAAGAGCACAATTCCTATAGTTACGAGCCAGCCTCCCACCTTGCCAAGTGCAGAGCCAAATGACAGTATCGTGAGAGCTGCACCTTTTATAACAGTTGAGCAGGCAAATGTTCCATCCTCAGCAAATGTATAATGGTTTCCGGCTGCATCAGTCCATGTACCGGTAAGACTTCCTATGGCCGCCTGACTCTCCTCCACCACAAGCTCACTTGCAAGCTTTGTATTCTCATCCTTGTTGAGTTCATCGGATGAAAGAACCGAAAGCGTCAGGGTATTTGTCGAATTGGATGTATCTGTCAAAATGAGCTGGTCATCTGTGAATTCATATGTATAATCCGTTGTGGTAGTCTTGTTGTCGGAATCAACAGCCTCCACAGTAACCTCCGTTCCGCTCACCTGATAGCTGCCCTTTGTACTGTTCTCCGTAATTCCAAGCACACCCGACGATGCAATACAGAGACCTGTGATGGTACATACTACTATGGTATCCCAGAATGTACCTGTCATATTGATGTAACCCTGACGGACAGGATTGTCTGTTGTGGCAGCCGCCGCCGTGATGGCCGCAGAGCCCATTCCAGCTTCATTTGAGAATACTCCTCTGGCAACACCGAATCTCATGGCATTCATCATAGCTGCTGTGATCGTACCACACAGACCGCCACCGACTGCCTTGACTGAGAATGCCATCTTGAATATCATGGCAACTCCTGCCGGAAGATTCTGGATATTGACGATTATTACAATAAGTCCGGCTACAACATAGAATATCGCCATCAAAGGAACAACAACTGATGACACCTTAGATATAGTCTTGATTCCTCCAACTATTATAAGAAGGGCAAAAACCGTAAGTATGATTCCTGTCACATATGTAGGCACGCTGAATGTGCTGCTAAGAGATTCAGATATGGAATTGGCCTGTGTCATATTTCCTATTCCAAATGAGGCGATGACTGCAAAGAGTGCAAACAGCCAGCCCAGCACTGCGCCGAACTTCTTATGCTTGAATGCCTTCTTCATAGTGTACATAGGACCGCCGCTCATCTCGCCCTTGGCATTCACCTCACGATACTTGATAGCAAGCATACACTCTGAGAACTTGGATGTCAGACCAAATGCTGCGGATATCCACATCCACACCAGTGCTCCCGGACCTCCCGATACCATGGCCGTTGCAACACCAACGATATTTCCCGTTCCTATGGTTGCAGCAAGCGCGGTGGTCAGTGCCGAAAATGGTGACACGTCTCCGGTTCCTCTGCTCTTTGTCCTTGCCTCCTTGCTAAGTGTACTCTTCAGCGCATAGCCGAGGTTCCTCCAAGGAAGAAATCCTGTTCTGATCGTCAGAAATATTCCCGTTCCAACCAGAAGCACCAGCATGACCGGTCCCCAGACAAATCCATCCACCGCCGACACGATCTCATTTAACTTTTCCATACAACCGCCTCCTCTTTCCAGGTTATCCATATCATCCGACCCGGCACTCCCCTCATTTTTATCCCGAATCAGTTTATATACCCGTAAATTTACTGTATTTTTGCCACAAAGTCCAGAGTATTGTGGTGTTATGGTTATTTTCCTTTATTAATTAAGTTATGCGAGCGGTTGGCGAAATATTATGCGGTGTGGATATATTTTGAGGAAAATTATATTTTCATATTATTTTGCAGGTTTTCAATATGTTTTTTTACGTTTTCCCTTGCATTTAAAAACCGTTTTTTATTAATTTGTGAATTATGCATATTTATCCACATAAATAACGGGTTAATAGCAGGCTCTCCCTAATTTAGAAGAGGCACTTGAGTTATACTATGATAGTGATGACTAAGGTTTAGATACGCTAGGAAGTGTCGTAGAAAGAATGTGTGAATTTGGCGAAACTCAATTGTGAACTGATTTAAAGTACTATTGCTGTTGCGTTTGGGCAATGTTATAATTATGTAAATAATATTACGATGATTTCGGAGGTGTTGTTATGGGCAAAATAGATTTATCCCAGCAGGAAGAGGAGCAGGCTCTTGCTAAGGAAATGTATGAGACTTATGGTCTTAGATTAGTTCACGATGAATTAACTCCAGAGGAAAAAGAGATGGATCGTCGAATGCGAAAAGCTTCTGATATGGCAAAGGAGCGTCATAGATTTCTTGGTCACACAATAGCTTCATACGACCCAGAAAAGAAAAAGGTTGTTTTGATACATCCAGATGGTAGGAGAGAGTATGCAGAATAGAAAACCAATGGTATTAGTGTTTGCGGGCCCTAATGGATCTGGTAAAAGTACTTCTAAATCTTTTTTCAGTATTGTAGGTGAGTACACTAATGCTGATGATGTAGTAAGTGCCACAGGAATGACCAATTTGGAAGCAGCCCGTGAAGTTGATGATAGAAGATACAGTGCCATAGCACAGCGCAAAGATTTCAGTTTTGAAACAGTTTTGTCATCTGAATACAAAATGAATCTGTTAAGAGCTGCAAAAGATGCAGGCTATTTTATCAAGTGTGTATTTGTATTAACATCTGATCCGAAGATAAATATTCAACGAGTACAACAAAGAGTTCTAGACGGTGGACATGATGTGGATGCAGAGAAAATAGTTTCTCGGTATTATGGCGCTATTTCTAATATACCAGAATTATTAAAGCTTTGCGATATTCTGCATATTTATGATAACACTGAAAATCTTTATAGAATTGTTAGAAAACATAAGGAAGATTTTACTATATTTCCAAATAAGTTTTGGAGTATGGAAGATATTAGTAGATTATTATTTGGTAAGTATAGAGTTAATTAACAGGAGGTAGTCCTTTAATTGGGATTACCTCTTTTCACCCAGTATTTCTGGGTTTCCCTTAAAACAAGACAGGTAGGAGTCTCTTAGTTGAGGCTCCTATTTTTGCGTTTGAAGGCAATGTCTTTTCAAACACAACGTCGAGCTGAAAACAAGAAAATAACGAGGAAAGGAGCAGGAAGAAGAATGAATGTTGCAGAAAGGAGCAACAAGAAAGTAACTACAAGGAAAAGTTTTAAGGAAGGTAAATCATGTTTAAGGACAAAGTTAAAGTAAAGATGACTTCAAGTGCCATTTCAACAGACACAAATACAAAGATGTCCGTTACAGGCAAGAATTCCTCATTCAAGGATAGCATCAAGGCAACCAATCTGAAAGCATCAACCAAGTACACACTTATGTCAGTAGCAGTAGATGCAAATACAGGCAAGGCATACAAGGATGCGAGTGGAAAAAGTCACTCTTGAAAATGCACCGTTATCGGGCATATCTCCGCCTTGGTTCCAACCCGCATATCTGGGCCAAACACGCCGACTCCTGATGTCACTATGTTGTGCATGCCGTCAACATTCAGGTAACCGCAGGAATTTTCCCACATCATCGCCACAAGTATGTTGCCTGGGAACATTTGTCCATCATGGGTGTGTCCACACAGATCCATATCCACACCCGCCGACGACAGCTCCTCCAGCTCCTTTGGCTCATGATCAAGGACTATGATAGGTTTTGATTTGTCCATATTTTCCGTGATCTCGTCCGCGGATGCTCTGTCTGTAACTCCATTTCCCGGTCTGTGGGCATCGCGGCGGCCATAGATGTATATGGAATCGTTTATCAGCACTCCCTCGTCGCGAAGAAGTGTGATTCCCGCCTTCTCCATAAACTCGTCCATCTCCGGGCTGCTGGTCTTCTCCTTCTGTCCGCCAAATGTAAATCCGGCAAGTACCTGCTCCTGTATATCGTGGTTGCCATAACATGCGTACACTCCATACTTCGACTTGATTCCCCGAAGTATTTCCTCAAGTTTCTCCGGCTGGTCAACTGCTTCCCACTCATTATCAAATATATCGCCAGCTATCAACACAAGATCTGCATCCTGCTTATTTATGGAATTTACTATTCTCTGAACCTGTCTTGTGCCAATGTTGTATCCAAGATGAAGATCTGCAACCAGCACTATCTTCATGGAATCCATCTTCTGACCATTCTCGTCCTGGACTTCCTTGTTGATAGTCACGTCATAAGGTGTCACCCGCACAAGTCTCGCATTTACAACTCCCCAGATGGATATGCATATAATGAGTGTTGCGCACGCACAGCCCACTATCCTGCGTACCCTCGGCACGCATATCTTATCTTTGCTCACTCTGAATACATGAAGCAGAAGGAATCTTCCAAGCTCAGCTATCACTATGAAAAATATCATATACAGCAGAACGCCCAGCCAGTAATTGCCCACCAGCTTCATGCCACGTCTGAACCTTCCCTGTGGCAGGAAGAATGCGATCACCAGTGCCGATGCCAGAAATACGTATAGCACTATCGGGACTATCCAGCCCTTCTTGCCTTTGAGTTTTGGAAAATATGCCTGTACCCAGCCCTTTATTCTCCAGAACAAATATATATTTAACGCTATGTAAAATGGCGCGATAAAAATTGCAATCATCTTTTTTCTCCTTTGTTTTTCTGACTGGCCAATATACATATTGACGGCTGTCCTTTGTACGATTTATTCATACAATAATATACTCCCAACACCACACATACACAAACTTAATAAATCGTAATTCCACCGTCATCCCCTAATATCCAAATATATTTAAAGAAAGTACAAAATTATCCTAAATCACAAAAAAATAGCCCGAAAGATACAAAATCTTTAAGATTTGTACCTTTCGGGCCGTATTCTCTTGATCAGGGATAATTTTTTCCAAAATGCCTGTTTTAAACCCTAATATTATATCCCTTAGTCGTTCTTCTTCACTCCGAGAGTTACCTTCTCGCCGTTGATGTTCCACTCTTTGGTGTATCCGTCAACCGAGCCGGTTATTATCTCTGTTGCCATAACGTCGCCGATGATGGCATCCGCATTTGCTGCAATGATGTCATTTGCCTTCTGGCTTCCGTCTGCGTATACAGTGATCTTGTCCATAACCTCGAATCCAGCCTCTTTTCTCATAGTCTGAACCTTGGATACTATCTCACGGACAAATCCTTCCTCAAGAAGCTCCTCTGACAGATTGGTGTCGATAACTACTGTCACACCGCCGTCTGCCTCGGATACGAAACCGTCCATCTGAGCCATGTCGATCAGAAGATCAGCCTCAGTGAGTACGATCTCTTCTCCGTCTGCCTCAAACTTCAGAGCGCCCTCTGCCTTGAGTTCTGCCATGGCTGCGTTGCCATCCAGTGCTGACAGATGCTCCTTGATCTTGCCAAGGTGCTTGCCGTACTTAGGTCCGACTGTACGAAGCTGTGGCTTGAAGCTGTATGTTGTGTAAGCGCTTACATCATCATCGAACTCAACATTCTTCACGTTCAGCTCATCCTCAATGATAGCCTTCTCCTCGCCGAAAAGCTTCTTGTCAGCCTTGACATACATCTTGCCGATTGGCTGTCTGTTCTTGATATTTGCTGTATTTCTTGCTGCACGTCCCAGAACTACGATCTTCAGGATCTCGTCCATAGCTACCTCGAGCTCTGGATCGATCATCTTCTCATCCACCTCAGGGAATGAGCACAGATGAACTGAGAGAGGTGCATCCTTGTCTATATTTCTAACCAGATTCTGGTAAATATCCTCTGCCATGAATGGGAGCATAGGAGCTACTGTCTGTGCGATCGTAACGAGCGCTGTGTAAAGTGTCATGTAAGCATTTACCTTGTCCTGCTCCATGCCCTTTGCCCAGTATCTCTCACGTCCACGACGGACATACCAGTTACTCATGTCATCCACGAACTCCTCGAGAACTCTTGTTGTCTCAGGGATCTTGTATGCGCCAAGGTTTGCGTCAACCGCCTTGACTGTTGAGTTCAGCTTGGACAGGAGCCACTTGTCCATAAGTGACAGCTTGTCGTACTCTAACTCATGCTCAAGTGGATTGAAGTTGTCTATATTTGCATAGAGTACATAGAACGCATATGTGTTCCACAGTGTACCCATGAACTTTCTCTGACACTCAACAACCGCATCCTCATGGAATCTGTTAGGAAGCCATGGTGCTGAATTGCTGTAGAAGTACCATCTGATGGCATCTGCACCATATTTGTTCAGAGCATCCATAGGATCTACCGCATTTCCCTTGGACTTACTCATCTTCTGTCCGTCCTTATCCTGGACATGTCCGAGAACGATTACGTTCTTAAACGGAGCCTTGTCGAACAGCAGTGTTGAGATCGCCATAAGTGAGTAGAACCATCCTCTTGTCTGGTCAACAGCCTCACTGATGAAATCAGCAGGGAAGTGCTTCTCAAATATATCCTGATTCTCAAACGGATAGTGCCACTGTGCAAATGGCATTGATCCTGAATCGAACCAGCAGTCGATAACCTCTGTAACTCTGTGCATCTGCTTGCCACACTCAGGACACTTGATGGTTACAGCGTCGATGAACGGACGGTGAAGTTCGATGTTCTCAGGGCAGTTGTCGCTCATTGAGCGGAGCTCTTCCTTTGATCCGATGGCATGTCTGCAGCCGCACTCACACTCCCAGATGTTCAGAGGAGTACCCCAGTAACGGTTTCTTGAAAGTCCCCAGTCCTGAACATTCTTCAGCCAGTCGCCGAAACGGCCCTTACCGATGCTCTCCGGGATCCAGTTTACAGTGTCATTATTCTTAACCAGCTTGTCTCTGACTGCTGTCATCTTGATGAACCATGTATCTCTTGCGTAGTAGATAAGTGGTGTGTCACATCTCCAGCAGTGTGGATACTCATGCTCGAACTTAGGCGCATCGAAGAGAAGTCCTCTTGCGTCCAGATCCTTCAGTACCTCAGGGTCTGCATCCTTTACGAACATTCCGGCAAATGGAGTCTCCTCAGTGAGGTCACCCTTGCCATCTACAAACTGTACAAATGGAAGATCGTAGTTTCTTCCGACATTTGCATCGTCCTCACCAAATGCAGGTGCGATATGAACGATACCGGTACCATCTGTCATAGTTACATAAGTGTCACATGTGATGAAGTGGCCCTTCTTGTGCTGCTTCTCACATACAGGCTTTACGCACTCATAGAGTGGCTCATACTCCTTGTACTCAAGATCCTTACCGACATATGTCTCAAGAACCTCGTATGCAGGAACTGCTGCCTGATCGTCTGCTGCTTCCTTTGCAAGACCGCCGAGAACCTTGTCTGCAAGCGCCTGTGCAAGATAATATGTGTAGCCGTCTGCTGCTTTAACCTTCACGTATGTCTCATCTGGATTTACACAGAGTGCTACGTTTGAAGGAAGTGTCCAAGGTGTTGTTGTCCATGCGAGGAAATATGCATCCTCTCCGATAACCTTGAATCTTACTACTGCTGAACGCTCCTTGACTGTCTTATATCCCTGTGCAACCTCATGGCTTGAAAGAGGTGTACCACATCTTGGGCAGTAAGGCACGATCTTGAAGCCCTTGTACAGAAGTCCCTGATCCCAGATCTTCTTCAGCGCCCACCACTCTGACTCGATGAAGTCATCATGGTATGTTACATATGGGTTGTCCATATCTGCCCAGAAACCTACCTTGCCTGAGAACTCTTCCCACATGCCTTTATATTTCCATACGGACTCCTTACATTTCTGGATAAATGGCTCCAGTCCGTACTCCTCTATCTGCTCCTTGCCGTCGATTCCCAAGAGCTTCTCAACCTCGAGCTCAACAGGCAGACCGTGTGTATCCCATCCGGCCTTTCTGACTACGTTATGTCCCTTCATTGTCTGATATCTAGGGATCATATCCTTGATTACACGTGTGAGAACGTGTCCGATATGTGGCTTACCATTTGCTGTTGGAGGGCCATCATAGAATGTGTATGTTGGCAGATCCTTTGTCTCTTCAACACTCTTCTCAAATACCTGATTTTCTTTCCAGAAGTCCAATACCTTCTGCTCTCTGTTCACGAATTCCAGTTTAGTCGAAACCTTGTCGTACATGTCGTCTTTCCTTTCTGTGATAAATATAAAAAAGCCCTTCGTCGTAATCAGGACGAAGGGCTTTGAGTTCGTTATACCACCTATTACTTACATACTAACATATGCGCTCCCCTTAACGCAGGAAATACGTCAGAGCCTACTTGAGTAATTCTCTTTTGGTCTGCAACTCCAGAGTGATATTCCGAAAGTCTCTACTGTCACCGGGCTCGCACCGCCCCCGGCTCGCTGCTGATCTCGCAGACTCCGTACTGTCTCTGTCATCGTTTTTAACTTATATGATCCAGAAAACCGCCTGTATAAGCCATTTCTGAACCTATCCATTCATTAGTATAGCAAGTATTTGTGGTTTGTCAATCGCAATATGCGCAAATAATTTACTATTCTACTTCTTTATAACCACATTCTTTGTTGTGCTCCATGCCGAATAGTATGTCACTCTGCCGGACTTTCTGTATACGATATATCCACCAGCTCCATTATTAAGATACATATAAAAATTTCTTACGTTTTTTATATTATCACCATGCATATACAAATACAATTTGTTTTTTATGCATATTTGCTACAAAACACGTTCGCATTTATCTAATATATACAAAAATCTCATGGACTGAGAAATCAATCCTCAATCCATGAGATTTATTTTCTAATATACGTAGAGATCATAGTCTACAAGATACCACTTACCGCCAGTCTTTATAACTGTGTATATGATCTCGCCATCTGATTCGTCAGTAGATCCTTTTATCTTGACATCAAGATCCACCTCGTAGCACTTGTCAACCGTCATGTCGACATCCAGCATGTCAAATGTATCATTTACATCCTTAAGCTTATCCTCGTCATATTCCTTCTCTGATCGGTCCTCGACCTTGATACTCTTGACCTTGCCTATCTCATCTACCATGTCGCTGACCTGCTCGTTGAATGTATCCTTGACATAGTCATCACTGCCTGTATAGCTTCTTATCCTGTTATACAGCTTGTAATATTCCTTGTCCATCAGATCAACCATGGCATCGGCATCGCCTTTTTCATAGGCTGTCACCAGCTTGTCTCCGACCTTCTTGGCACTTCTCTCACCGGAACCACCCGCCAGGATCAGAACAACGACTATTATCGCGATCAGGACTGCCGCTGCGATTCCGCCTATTATTGCTATAAGCTTCTTGTTCACCTTTTTACCCGGCTCCATAACACCCGGAGTCATGCCCGGCTGCTGGCTGTACTGTGGCTGTCCATACTGTGGCTGCCCAAATCCGCCATACTGTCCACCTGTCGACTGGACATTTCCACCAAACTGCTGACCCTGACCGTACTGCGGCTGTCCATACTGTGGCTGTCCAAATCCTCCATACTGTCCACCTGTCGACTGGACATTTCCACCAAACTGCTGACCCTGACCGTACTGCGGCTGTCCATACTGTGGCTGTCCAAATCCTCCATACTGTCCACCTGTCGACTGGACATTTCCACCAAACTGCTGACCCTGACCGTACTGCGGCTGTCCATACTGTGGCTGTCCAAATCCTCCATACTGTCCGCCCATCGGCTGTCCAAATCCACCCGGCTGCTGATTCTGCTGTGGCTGACCCGGGTTCGGCTGCCCTTGTGCACTGTTCTGCACCGGAAAAAATGCGCTCACTCCCGGAGTCGTGAGGACAGTAGTTCCCTCGTCCTCATCGTCGTCCATATCATTAAATCCATTTACGTTATTCTCGTCCATCTTTCTCTCCTTATTCTGCTCATCCCTTTTGCTGCTCTGGAACAATAATGTTCCCATAGAATCATGGTAGCATTTTATATCTGCCATGTCCAACCAAAAACATCACATTATCTCAAATTTTACACTTTATTACCTGTTTTCTTTCGCTATTATGTAATAAAAGGCGTTATGATGATGAACACACAGAATAAAAAAACAATCCGCCACGGATACAGATTGTATCCATGACGGATTCTTCTATTTCTTTTGATATTATCTCTTCTTTATTACAACCGATTTCTTTCCACTCCATGCGGAATAGTAAACCTTACCATCAATCTTCTTAAAGCTTCGTACTCTGACATAATATCTCTTGCCCTTAGTAAGTCGTTTGATGGTCTTACTTGTAACTGAACCTCCGTTTACATTGGCCGTCTTTGCAGATTTAAACGATGCATTGTCTGCATACTGTATCTGATATCCGGTGGCCTTGGCTGCCTTATTATATGTAACCTTGGCTGTTCCGGCAGATGCACTTGTGAATTTCTTCAGCTTCACGGCAGGTACATAACTTCCTGTCTTCTCGCCGCCAAATGCCGAATTGTATGTAACATCGCCAAATGTCTTATAAGTTCTTATCTTATATGTATACTTTACACCCACATTTTTAGCTGTGACGTCCACGAACGATGTTGTCCCCGGATTCTGAACAACACCTGCTATCGTATATGCTTTTCCATTTACTCCTCTGTAAACAACATATCCCGATGCCGCTTTATACTTCTTCCAGCTCAACTTTATTCCATTTGCTGTGTTGTCAATGGACTCAACTTTTCTCACACCCATCTTGATGTCAAATGTGAGTGTCTTCTCCCCTTCATAGTCACCCTTGAATTTGATGACAACTTTGGCCTTGCTGATATTCTTGTTATTTGAATATGAAACGCTGTAATTTCCTGCGGCAATCTTTCTGCCCTTTGAGTCTTTGACCTCTACCGCAGGCTTCTTAGCTGTACCATCATACTCAACAGCGCTGTATGCAAGCCTGATACTCTTTATCCTGTATATACTCTGAGTTCCCTTGCTTGCTGACTTGCAGTTTTTGCACACATGCACCTTATATCCGTCACTGGTCTGTGATGCCTTTTTCTTAACCGTCCACTCCGTCTGATAATCGTGAGGAACTGTGGTCTCATCGTCTATGATAGTATCCTTTTCTCCGCAGTTATTGTCACATTTTGCCGTCTTGGTTCCCTTCTGCGAACATGTGGCATTTCCATCTGACTCATACTTTGTGAAGCTGTGTCCTGTAGCAGGGATCACCTCGGTCTCATATATATCCTCATCCTCAATGTACCTTGTCTTCTCTCCGTTCTCAGTACATGTCGGAGTCTTGGTTATGATCCATCCCTCGTCATCTCCAGCCCCAAACTTCTGGGTCTTTGACTCAGCATATATCCACTCTGATGAACCCGTATTCTTATATCTGAGATCCAGGGTCACATCTGTGTATGTGTCATTTTCCACAACAGACATGATTCCCTGAATGGTATTTCCATATGCATCTGTCCATCTTCCGCTGACAAATGGTGTCTTCTGACTCTCATTATTTGCATATGTTATCTCTATATCTCCGGTTACACTGTATCCGTCCTCCGTCTTCTTCACCTTGCATCCTGATATGCTCACAGCGGAGATATCGTACTCGTTCTCTACCTCTGCCTCCACCTTCTCAGGAGTGATCGTCACGCTTCCTGTCTGCTGCGACGCAAGGCTGATCCTGAATGCATAACTGCGGTTCGCCTCAAATGTCCTATCTATAATGAGTTGTCCGCCGTTCCGTGAGTATGTCTTTTCCAGAACTCCATCAGCATAGATTCTGGTGTATACTGTATTATCTCCGCAGTCCACCGTAAATCTGTACTCTCCGGTCTCCGTTGGGATAAATTCATACTCGATGCCCTCTCCGTCATAGCTTATATCCGCTGTTGTCTTCTGACCCGGTGTTATTTTTCCATTACCTGTCACATACGAATCGTGATATGTAAATGTTATCTGATCATCTTTCTCTCTCGCATAGAGTGCTATAATATAGCTTCCCTTTTTCAGAGAGAAAGCATCTCCACTGCTATATGTATCTGAAAAGCTGCCATCATCCTCAATGGTATATATACCCTTAAGCTCAAAGCCCTGTCTCTGAAGGGATACCACTCCATCTGACGCAATATCAAATCTGTACAGCTTTACATCCCCAGTGTTCTCAACACCTGAAAGCACCACAGGCTCATCTGATATCAGGTACTCCAGCTCATCCACATTCAGATCTACGACGTCAAATGATGCTCCCTGAACTTCACAATCGTCAGCCATTCCCCATATGGAAGGTATTATCTCATATAATCCGGTCTGTTCTGTTATCGTGTCGATGCTTAAATAGCTGCTCACCCTGCCGTTTTTCTTGATCGTAAAGCTTATATCATCGTCATCCGCGCCAAATGTTCTGGTACTTCCATCAGAATATGTGACAACGGTTTTTATGCTGCCCTTGATCTCATCAAATTTCCTCAGATATTCAGTCTTAGAAACGGTTGTGCTTACACTTACAGCCTTGACGATCTCCTTCATTGTCACGCCGCATTTATTTACATTTTTTCCCGGATACACACATACATACAGATCCCCGCCTGCTGTGTCAAATCCCGCACTGCCAAATCCATCAGATGAATAAGCCACGTTGTTAGTCGTTATCTCTGTTCCATTTGCATCTAAAATCCTGATGCCATCGATCTTCTCATCAGCGGATACCACATACGAACCCGCCTGGGCACTTACCTTATATACATACACATATCTGTCGCCTGAAATATCAAGCGTCTTTGAGCCGTCCCATGTTCCAAGGCTCATGCTCTGTGCAGTCTTCACTGCAAATGGTATATCAACCGTATCCATGCCATCCGCACCAGCGATTGCAAGTTCAACCATGTATCTGCCAGTATCAACCCTGCTGCCAAAGCCTGCGATCTCGACATACTTTCCAGTTTTCTCGTTATATCTGTACCATGTACTCGTGATCAGCTCATTATCCTCGCTGTCACCGACACTGGCCTCTTTTACACTGCCATCATCATATACAAACTGGAGAGTCTCTCTATCCAGAAGGTTTTTGATACCTGATAATTTCATATCTGGAAGGAATTCATAGGTTCTGTTATCTCTCAGCTTCCATGAACTGATCTTTGAATTTGACAAAGTTTCTCCCCTTGTCACATTCATGCTCCAACTGGTCTGCGTATCTCCCCACTTGTCCTCTACTCCGCCATCGAGACAGATATAGTATGTATTGCCGCTCTCAAGTGCAGCCTCGCCATCCGATACACTAAGTTTCTTCAGATCATACATTGTCTCATCGTTAGCGTCGATCTTGCTGTAGATCTCCATACCGCCCACTGGGGCAAATGTATACCTGGCGGATGCCGAAGGCTTAAACGTATAATATGCACTGCCATTCTCCGACAGACTTACCTGATTAGATCCCTCCGCAAGACTTCCGGCAGCAACATCCTCTATATCCTTTATCTCTATGTCATATGCATAAGAGTCCTCACTATACAGTGTGTATATCCTAATCTGTGCCTCTCCGACAGGGCGCTCATTTTCCGTATCTGTGACTATCTCTGCAAATACCTCGTCTCCTCTGGAGGTTTTCACACTGTCCGAATCGTCAAATACCAGATCTTCTGTTTTTCCGTCAGCATACGAGATCTTTACTCTGGTTCCATCTACATAACTGCTGATATCCTTATCATAGCTGCCCATTCTGATAAAATCTGTGTTCTCGGGAACAGCAATCATGTCTGTCACTTTTGGAATAAAACTGAGTCTCACATTTGTCTTGGAAGTAGATAACTCATTATACAGGCCTACGTAATAAGTGCTGCCTCCGGTAAGTTTTCCTGTAACCTCTACCGGGCCCTCATCACCGGACTCATATACACAATAAAGACTGTCGCTTTCTATTACCACACTTCCGTCAAATGGCATGACAAAACTGTAATAGGCCTTGTCATACTCATCCGTTCCGACACTCACATTGTTGTCACCTTCGGAGAGCTGTCCTGCGCTCAGCTTGTCTATGGACACTACCTTAAGCACTGCCGTGCCGAGCAGCTCCTGATCTTCCTCAGCCGCATCATATCCCACAGCTACTTTGTACTCGCCCTCTGAAAGAGTTACACCTTTTTCATATTCGTACTCTTTCCAGTTATCATCAGATGACGAATAATATACTGTATATCTGTTTCCATTACTGTATCCACTTCCACCGGTCAGATCTATGCTTTCCGTGGACTTATCATTATACTTTATTGTACTGCTCGCACCATTCATGAAGCTTATCGGCGTTCCGGCTGCCCATTCGCTCTTTGCCAGCTTCAATGTCACCCCTGAAGGTGCCACATACTTCTTCGCCTTGAGCCTGACCTCATTCAATGTTTCATTGTCATCATCCGTTGTTCCTGAAAGTCTGACATAATAGGTCTTTCCCTTGACAAATGAATACCTGTCATTATCGGTCTCAACCACCGCCATGTCCGAATCATATACATCTATAAATGCAGTTGATGATTTATCTACCTCAAACACAAAGTCAGCAGTTGCAGATGGTATAAATCTGTAATACTCGTAACCGTCCACCCTGGTATCATATGCGTAGGTATCCGTCTCACTGATATTCCTTTTTCCTACAAAATATTCAGCAGGAGTCTGCACCTTTGCAGTGTACGAATCGTATATCTTGGTCGACTGATTCGGCTCACTATCCATTTTATCTGTAAGCTGAACAGTATACGTACCGGCCGGAAGTTTTTCCGCATCCGCATACGATACCATATCCCCTTCATCGCCCTCATAATAATAATTTCCCTTGGAATCCTTCACCCACAGACTGTATGTAACTCCATCTATCTTACAGTCTGAGCCGCTGATACCTGAACTGCGCACCTTTCCACCGGAATAGGTTACCGTTGCGTACGCCGATGTTATGGAGTCTGGTGTTCCCTCCAGTATCGTTGTATTATCCGGCACCATTTTTATTGCCGCCACATCCGGAAGCTTTCTCACGCTTATATTTGCACTTTCGGAAACTGTATAAGAACGGGCATACTTAGACCCAAGAATGTATTTCTCCCCCGCAGTGCACTTGTATACCAGCCTGCAGCATCCACTGCCATCCTTTTTACCTGTAGCAAGGCGCTTACTCTTACTGTTATACAAGGTCTCCTGAAGCATCAGCCGTGACTGGCTTCCCTGCAATATTATCTCATAATATCCTGTCTCATCCGTGACAAATGATATTTTACTCTCCTTGCCATTAACTATGTTCACAACCCCATAGTCACCCTCAAGCTCTGAAATATCCTCTGTAGCTGCTGATATCTCAGCTTCATTCATCTGTACGGCATACGCTGTCATATTTGACAGTAAAGTCTGTGCCTGTGCAGTCGTCATCGGTATATGAATGCACGACGACACCATGGCTACAGTTACAGCCGCAGCCATTATCCCCTTCAATTTCATATGTAACCTCCCTTTTTCTCCCATACATATTCAGCACATTTATGCCGAATATATAAGCACAAAAAATTACAGCCTCATATTATCATGAAGCTGTAATTTAATACAATATAATTAATATTTATGTATAAATAACACAATATCACTTATGCAATTTTACTTTCTAACCAGATGGATCTGGTAAGCATTGTACTCGCCGAACTTGAGTGGTACAGGAAGTCCTATCTGTTCAAGTCCCTGTCCGCTGTACTCTGCGCCGGTCTCCTCGTCAACATATGTGGCATCCACATCAAGTCCCTTTACTCTGACAAAAGGTACAGGGGCATTGCAGAAGCTCTCCACCGTCACGATATTGACAAGGGTCTCTGACTTATCCCTTGCCACAAATGACCATGCAGCTACACCTTTGCTCTTATCCGCATCCGTCAGTCTGTAGTAAAGTCCATTATGAAGAAGATCCCAGTACTTCTTGTAGTTTTCTACCTGAGCCTTTACCTCTTCCTTCTCCTCATCGCTGACCTTGTTCAAATCAAGCTCGTAGCCAAAGCTTCCTGCCATGGCAACGACCGCTCTGGTGTTGAAAGGAGTTGTTCTTCCTGTCTGGTGATTTGGAACCGCTGATACATGTGAGCCGACCACCGATATAGGATATCCAAATGAAGTTCCATACTGTATGTCAAGTCTGCAGATGGCATCCGTATCATCACTGCACCAGATCTGTGGTGTGTAATACATCATTCCGGCATCAAATCTTCCGCCGCCGCCGCTGCAACCCTCGATGAACATCTTTGGATATCTTGCCTGAAGTCTCTCCATGAAGTCATATACACCGAGAACATACTTGTAGAGGATAGTTCCATTGTTCTGGATTCCCTCTGTCATGGAGTATACATTGAGGATACTTCTGTTCATATCCATCTTTATATAATCAACATCAATCTTGTCCAGCACCGCAGTCATCTGATCAAATATGCAGTTTACAACCTCTTTTCTTGAGAAGTCCAGATTGAGCTGGCTTCTTCCCATGACAGGCTTTCTTCCAGGGATCACAAATGCATAATCCGGATGCTCCTTGAACAGGTTACTCTTCTCGGATACCATCTCAGGCTCGATCCAGATACCGAACTTCATGCCGAGATCCTTAACCCTCTTGACAACATCAGCCATAGGGCCGCCCATCTTATCCTCATTTACAAACCAGTCGCCGAGACCTGACTTGTCATCATTTCTCACACCGAACCAGCCGTCATCCAGAACCAGCATCTCAACGCCGAGCTCTGAAGCCTGCTTTGCTATATTAACTATATCATCACCGTTGAAGTCGAAGTATACTGCCTCCCAACTGTTGATGAGAATAGGTCTTCTCTTTGTCTTGTACTCGCCGCGGCAGATATTGTATCTCACAACATCATGCATCTTGTGTGACATGTCGGCAAATCCATCAGGAGAATACACCATGACAACCTCAGGTGCCACAAATTCACTCTCTGGATAGAGTACATACTCGAACATATCATCCTGAACGCCCATGTTGAGTCTCACCTGATCTGTCTGATCCTTCTCAACCTCACAGTTGAAGCTTCCACTATAGAGAAGTGAGATTCCGTAGCAGTCGCCCGCATCTTCATTTGCATCCTTGCCTGCTATAACCACAAATGGGCTGTGCTGATGGCTTGATGTACCCCTTGTGCTTCCGATCTTCTTCACACCATGATTTATAGCTTCTCTCTCATACATGCGTTCCATAGCATGTCTTCCGTGGAAGTGGATGAGATCATAATCACCTGTCACAAAATCCAGGCTCACACTTGATGCCTTTGCCACAAATATATCAGCATCGCTTATATTTCTGACTATAGCTGATCTTGTGATCAGATCCTTATCCTCTATAATTCCATACAGAAGATCAACCTCCACTCCCACCTGAGGATCCTGAAGAACGATCTTAAGGGTCTCACCCTTCTCGCCGTCATTTGTGTAAGCAGCAGGAAGTCCCTTGAGACTATACTTACTGTCCATCACCTCATATGAAACATATCTGAGATCACATCCATGTATTCCCTCTATGTCCTTTATGTTGAATGCCGGAGTCCTGAAATCTCCGTTGCCGTAGCAGCTATATTCCAGTGGAATGTTGTCCAGAGAGAATTCTCTGTGCTCCTGTGCTTCATAAGGATTGCCTGAGAATCCTCTATCGTAATGAGTTATGACATATGACATATCCCCGTCCATTTTCTTGCCATAATACAGATGAGCCAGATACCCATAGTCAATCACCTTCATCTGATATGTAGTATTTTTGGTGTTCAATGTGAAAAGCTTTTTCTCTTCATTTATCAATATTGCCATGCCCAAGTCCTCCTTTTCGTGATCTCCAGTTTCTCTACAGCCAAATTTCATTTGACTGGTCTTTCCTCATAATTTATCTACAACCGGCTCCGCCGGATTGTATTCCAAGTTCCACCATGTAGTCCACAAATTTCTCCACATATCCATAATCCGCCGCATATGCTGACAATCCAATATATGCCTTGCCATCTGTGTACTCAGTAAGTCCTGCCGCCTTGTATCCTTCAGATACATCTATTCCGACAGGTATCTTCTTCCCCTCTTCATCCTCATAATAAATTATCCTATCCTTATACTTATCATATATATCGCCGACTTTATCATCCGACAGGTCTGCAAGTCTGCCGCTCTTCGCCAGACCTATGAGATTGTCATACTGGCACAAGACTGCCTGAGCAGTGTCCGCCTCAAGGTATGCCAGCACCTTCATATAGTAACTGTTCTTATAATCTGAGTTATTTGCCAGATTAAAAAATGCATTGTTATCAAATGTAACCCTTCCCGGGAGATTTTCTTCCCCTACATACGACACAAACCCCTGTGTTAGCTTGCTGTCCCCTGAAACATCATCGTAGTTGTTCACAAGGACGACATCCAGTATCGGCTTGTCCTCCCTCGTTGCAAACACAACAGCAAAATACACTACAAGTCCCACGAGAACGACAGCACCGATTATCCAAAGCTTGTAATAATCCCAGATATATCCTATTTTTTTGCGTGTGGAGTCCATCTCTTTGATCTTCTGTTTTTCTTCTTCCGTGATTATCGGCTTTTTCATAGACGTCCTCCTTTTGTTTCGCACTTACGATATATTTTGGAGTGGACGCATGAGAGGCGCTCCGCGCGGCGTCCACGGCATCGTAAATACTTCGTATTTACGATATATTTTGGAACAGACGCATGGGAGGCGCTTCGCGCGGCGTCTGCAGCATCGTAAATACTTCGTATTTACGATATATTTCACAAGGGTGGCGTCATTAAGTGACGTCACCCTGTGAGCATATATAATATCTTCTTTAACTTTCTTTAGAGCTTTCCACCTGATGTTGCGATACCTTCTACGAACTGCTTCTGGAATATCAGGTATATAACGATCATTGGTATACATGATATAAGAGATGCGGCCATCAGCTGTGGATAGTTGGACTGATACTGTCCCTGCATTGTTGCAAGAGCTGCTGAGAGCGGCATCTTGTTTGCACTGCTGTTTACAACCAGTGGCCACATCAGATCCTTGAATGCGAACACTGCTGTAAATATACCGAGAGCAACCATCGATGATCTTGCAAGCGGAGCCATAACGAACACGAATGTCTTTGGAATGTTACATCCGTCAAGTCTCGCTGCCTCCTCGAGATCTCCAGGAAGTCCCATGTAAGCCTGCTTGAGCAGGAAAGTACCGAACGCTGTTACAATTCCCGGGAATACCAGAGCAAACATTGTATTTGTCATGCCCATCTTACTGATCATCAGGAACTGTGGGATGATGAATATCTGTGAAGGAATCATCATCTGGAAAAGTATCAGAGAGAACATAAAATCTCTGCCCTTGAACTTAAGTCTTGCAAATGCATATCCTGCAAGTGTTGCTGTGAGACATGCACATACAACTCTGAAGAATATGAGCAGTAATGTGTTCTTGTAAAGGACAAGGAAGTTCATGTTATTCCAAACAGTTGTGAACGCGTCTGTACGCCACTGTGATGGGAATATTACGAATGGACTTACCGAAGTTGCCTCTGTTACTGTCTTAAATGCTGTGAGTGTCATCCATACAAATGGCACTATCATAATAATTGAGAATATGATCAGAATGAGGTGAATCAATAATTTCTGCATTCTTCTCTTAAACTGTACGCCTCTTGTCATATCGATTCCCCCTTCCTAGTTATAGTGAACCCACTTCTTCTGACCTATCATCTGGAATACCGTAAGTACCATGATGACTGCGAGAAGAAGAACTACTATTGCTGATCCATAACCCTTGTTACCATTCTGGAATGAGTACTGGTAGAACAGATACACGATTGACTCTGTCTTCTTGAGGGCCGGATTAGAAATATCCATTACCATGTATACAAGGTCGAATACCTGAAGTGCTCCGATTACTCTTGTTACGAGTACGAAGAATACTGTAGGGGAGAGAAGTGGAAGAGTGATCTTGAAGAAAGCTCTTACTCCTGATGCTCCGTCAATATCTGCTGCCTCATAGTAATCCTTAGGTATCTCCTGAAGTCCTGCAAGGAACAGAACCATGTTGTAACCTATGATTGACCATACACCGATGATCGCAACTGAGATCCATGCGATCTTTGGATTGGATATCCACTCGATCTTTGTACCGAGGATGTGGTTTAACAGACCGAACTGTGAATTGTATAACCATCTCCATACCATGGCTACAGCTGCAGGTGCAACTACCATTGGCAGGAAGAATATTGCTCTGTATATTGTTCTTCCGTGCATCTTGCGATTCAGGAATACCGCAAGTATAAGTGCGATGGCGATTGAAAATGGAACCTCAATGATCGCATACTTGAATGTATTGAGAAGTGACTGCCATACCTCCGGGTCGGCGAACATCTTCTTGTAGTTGTCAAATCCTGCAAATGTTGATGTTCCAAATGAACCGACCTTGCAGAATGACTGATATATTGTCTGTACTATAGGCCATAAGTTAAGTACTATGATTCCTATCATTGTTGGGAGGATGAATGCCCAGCCCCATTTGCGCTGGTTTCTTTCCCATGTTGTTGACTTCTTTTTCTTGAATTCTTTATCTTCTGCTGCTGCCGGCTTAACTGTCTGTGTCTCTGTAGCCTGAATTATCTCAGCCGCTTTTTCTTCAACTTTCTTGTTGTTATCTGACATAAAATCCCTCCTCTTATCATTTATACTGTAATTAACACCCCATTGTTTCTGGTAAGCAATGGGCAGGACCTTCATCCTACCCACTGTTATGTTATCTTATAAATGCTCTGTAGGATTACTTGTCTTCCTCATCGATGTACTGGTTCATCTGAACTGCGAAGTCCTTACATGACTGCTCCATCTTTGATGTATCTGCCCATGCATCTGCGAAGAATGTCTGTGCAGCCTGTGACCAAACTGTTGAATTGTATGTGTAAGGTCTGAGTATAAGCTCATTTGTTACACCTGGAACTGTTGACTCCTTTGTAATATCAAGGTAAGCGTTGAGGTTGAACTTGTCTGTGCATTTTACCCACTTGTCTGATGTATTGTTGTAAGCTGACATTGTCACGCCGAGCTCTGCCTGCTTCTCCTGCATCTCCTTTGAACCGAGCCACTCGATAAGCTTCCAGCAGTCATCCGGTCTCTTTGTATCTGCTGATGCAGCCCATCCAAGTCCGTTACAGATAGATGTTCTCATGCCCGTTGTCTTGTCATATGGAAGAATCGCTACATCACAGTTCTCAACTAGATACTCGTTGTCAAGGAATCCTGCTGTCATCCATGACCCCTGTGTGATCATTGCTACTGTGCCTGACTGGAACATAACGTCTGTACCTGTCTCTGACATTGTTGTTGCCGGTGGACAGCAATCCTTGATGAGCTTTCCTACATAATCCATAGCCTTGATAGTGTTGGCATCGTCATATCCTGACTTTGTGTGATCGTCATTTACGATGTAACCGCCCATTGAGTAAACCATGTTGTAATAAGTATCCTGATCGTTTGATGTGTTCATACAGAAACCGTACTGATCGCCATTAGTAAGCTTCTTAGCTGCATCATAGAGGTCATCCCATGTCCATGTCTCATCTGGATAAGAAAGTCCTGCATCATCAAACATCTTCTTGTTGTACCAGAGAGCGATTGTATCGTAATCCTTTGGTACTGCGTAATATGAGCCATCATATGTGTAGAGCTCTGTGATCTCTGACATGTAGTTGCTCATATCAACCTTATCGCTCTTCTCAATGTAGTCATCGAGCTTTAAGAGCTTGTTGTTCTTCATGTACATCTGTGAGTTGTTGGAGTGCATCCAGAATACATCCGGCATATCTCCACCTGATGCTCCAGCCTCAAGAAGTGTCCAGTATGAATCCCACTCCTTAACCTGTACATCAACCTTGATTCCTGTCTCTTCTGTGAAGAGATCACATATCTGCTGCAGACCCTTCTGCTGATTGTTATCCCAGATAACCACCTCAAGTGCATCCTTGCTGCTACCCTTGCTTCCATCACCGCCGCCACATGCGCACAGTGAAAATGCTGTTGCCGCTGCAAGCCCTACTGCTACTGCTTTCTTCATTGTTCTTCTCATAAAACCTTCCTCCTTTTTACATCACCGGCAGGATTTACGACACCCACATTCTCTTTCATACCCTGAATTCTGCGTCCTGTTCTGCCGGTTCGCCTTACGGCGTTCTGTGTGCTTTCTATGATTGAATTATAAAATTTTGGTGAACATTTTCACATGGAAAAATGTCAAAATATCATGGGTTTTTGTCATAAATGTATATTTTTAAGTAGTTAAGTTCGCTGTTTTTGTGCTATTTTATGGTAAATTGTAGAATACATATGGTAAATTGTAAAATTCGCTATATATTGGCATACCTTTTTGTGCTATAGTTAAACAAACGATATTATCACTTTTTACATCAGGAGGAATTTTATGAACATTTTCAGCAGTGACGGCTGGTTTTCCAGATTTTTTGGAACGCTCGGCGATATTATAATAGTGAACATTCTATTTATATTGTGTAGTATTCCCATAGTCACCATGGGAGCTTCCATGAGCGCAATGTATTTCACTCTGTTAAAGAAGCAGAGGACAGGCGAAAATGGAGGTGTAGTGAAATTATTCTTCAAAGGCTTCAAGGATAATTTCAAACAGTCAACGATTTCATGGCTGCTATTCCTTCTTATATCATTTATATTCACTCTGGATTTCAACCTTTTTGGCAAGGGTGGTCCACAGGAGAACAAGCTCATGTACTACACCAGTGTCGTGCTTATGATATTGACATGCTTCATCGCAATTTACCTGTTCCCTGTCATAAGTGCCTTTAAGAACACATTGAAGAACCTTCTCTTGCAGTCCATTTACCTGGCAGCCAAGAACTTCATATTTACAATAGTGATCATGGTTCTCTACACTCTGCCTGCATATGTTCTGCTATCCAGCACTCAGGTATTCATGGTAGGTATATTCGTGTTCATAGTATGTGGCTTTGGCCTTATAGCATATGTATCATCATTCATGTTTTTGAAGGCATTCACCCCATATCTGGATGAGGTCACAAAGAAGTACACGGACGACGATCCTGCTTCATGGATGCACAGCGATGACCAGACATCTGAATCAGATGAGGATAATCCTGAATCTACAAAGGTGACCAAGAAGCTTATCGTTGACAATTCATATCATGGCAGACAGTAGTTTTTACCGTATATCGTAAATACAGCAAAGGCGGATGTGCGACAAATCGCACACCCGCCTTTTGCTTAATTCAAATTTCTTGATTCAATTATATCTTACAGCTTCGAAGCCTCATGTCCAAACTTAGCATCATTCGTCTCAAGCTCAACCTCAAGATTCCTGAATGACTTAGGACTCATTCCAAACTTCTGCTTGAATGCTTTGGAGAAAGAAAGAGAATCCTCATAACCACACTGATATGCGATTATATTGATCTGTTCCTTTGATGACCGGAGAAGACTTGCAGCTTTCTCCAATCTGAAGTTGATAAGATACTCCTGAGGAGATACACCCATCTCCTTCTTGAAGCTTCCTGTCAGATGACTTCTGCTGATTCCTATGAAATCCGCAATGTCATCGATCTTGATCTTGTTCATGTACTTCTCTGTTATGAAGTCGACAGCAGCCTTTACATATATCTTACTTGGATACTCAATGTTATCAGATTCCTGCGCATCGGAGGCATTATCCTCCATAATGGTTGCGAAGAGAAGCATCAGTGCACTCATTCTCTTCACCTCGTTTATACGTGTGATCTGGGAATATTCGAGCATCTTGTTGATACATTCTGCACACATATCCATCTGCTCTATCTTGATGATAGGTGAGCCCTTTACATACCCCATCGCCTCAATAAAATCTTCAGCTCTGTAGCCATGAAATCCAACCCACATGTAGCTCCATGGATCATCATCGTCAGCCCTGTAAGTAGTTTCCTCACCAGGTCTGATGATAAACGCCTGTCCAGGTCCTAGTTCATAAGTCTTCCCCGCAATTGTAAATGTACCCTTGCCCTTCTTTACCATATGGATAACATATGATTCTCTGACGTATGGACCAAACTTCCAGCCTTTTATACAATCCTCTCTGCCACAATAGTCCAGACTGATTGCGGTACCCCACATATAGGAGTTCGACAACTGTAGATCTTCCAGACAAGCAAAACCAACACTGTCAGTTAAACCAACCTTTCTTACCATAACCCGTCCTTTCCTTTACTATATCTTTGCCACCCTTTTATATAAGTTAACACCAAAACACCTTTATATTTTAACAAAAGCAGACAAACCTGTCAATTTTCAGATCTGTCTGCTTCCTGTAAAATATCTATAAATTATGTCTTACCAGTGACGGTAACCAAATACTGTTGCAGCGTTCTTGAAGTAGCTGAGTACCTGCTCTGCACATGTTGCGCTGTCACTGAATATCTTTTCTGCGATGTTATCTATAACAGTGATGAGGAATACTGAGATAACTATAGCAGCGATAACTGCAAATATCTTTGAGTTGTCATTTGTCTCAAGGTTATCGAATAACGCATGAGCTGCGATCACGATTCCGCAAAGGCTTATTCCGAGGAAGAGTATGTATCCAAAGCCTCCGATGATTCCGCTGAGGAAATCAACCTTGTGGAAGAGTGCTGAGATGATCTCAAATATGATTCCTGCAACCATTGCTATTGCCTCATAAAGTGCAAATACACCAACGGCGTTAAGTGCTTTTCCAAATGTGATTCCACCCTTGAATATAATTCCTCCGGCGATAAATACCGCTGCTGTCATGATGACTGCTGCGATTATAGTGAAGAAGAACATGTAGAAGCCCTTTGCTATTGAATCGCCAAAGTCAAATCCCATTATGAGGAATCCGACAGTTACAAATATAAGTGAGAGGATGGCATTTACTCCTGCAAGTATTCCGCCAGGAACCATGTTGTCACTCTGAACCATCTCACCCGCTGTATCTGCAGGGCTCTTGAAAAGACCTATCACATTCTTGAGAAGATCATTTATCATATTGCCCGCTGCTGATGGCTTCTTCGGCTGTGGCTGTGCATAGCCCTGCTGGCCGTACATCTGCTGGTTCATCTGTGGCTGGCCGTAGCCCTGCTGACCATACATCTGCTGGTTCATCTGCTGACCGTAGCCCTGCTGACTGTATGCTCCCTGGTTCATCTGCTGGCCATAACCCTGCTGATTATACATCTGCTGGTTCATCTGCTGACCGTAGCCCTGCTGGTTGTATGCACCCTGCTGGTTCATCTGCTGGCCGTAACCCTGTTGATTGTATGCACCCTGCTGGTTCATCTGCTGGCCATAGCCTTGCTGATTGTACACTCCCTGCTGACTCATCTGCGGCTGGCTGTAAGCCGCTGCCTGCTGATCTGCCTGTGGCTGGCTGTTCTCCGCCGCCTGCTGATTTGTCTGTGCCTGATCTGCCACCTGCTGTTCTCCCTGTGGCTGACCAAACTGCTGATCCTGATTCTCGTTCATTCCTGTTACCTCCAATTCCTTTCCCTATGTGAAAATATATCAAAAATATGATACCAAATCCCCCTGGTTTTGTCATCATATCATTGCTCTATAAACTTCTGTGCGATATCGAAGGATCTGACTCAATCCTTATAATATCCATCGAAATAGTTAATCGGGCTGTGGCTGTCATACTTTGCATGATACACAAATGTAGTATAATCAACGTATTCCGCTTTCTTCTCCTCATTCTGTCCAATATTGTTGGATCTTACAAGAGCAGAAATCACTATGGATACCGTTAAGCATATCCCGCACACGATACCTATTGCAACATACAAAAATACTATCGAACCCATGTCTTATCCTGCCTTTCCTTAACGTATTCTATAGTGCCATAGCTTCTGAATCTGTGAATATCTATTCTAGATCTGTGAAGCTTGTTGATCGCACGCCAGAAACTCACCAAACTATATATAACTCCGGCCACATACGCGGAAAATACCATAAAAGCTCCACCTGAATCACCCACACCTGCACTTATCCTATACAGATCCGTCATAAGTCCCCCAACAAATACAGATACATATGTACAAAGCACAACCATCACTGTCATAAGTATCGCTATGGATGCCCCAACCTTAAATCTGTTGGATGGGGCATTTCCCACGACCTTGCCGGTCTGCCCATTCACCGCCACGGTATAGAGTATTCCCTGATAACGAAAAGTCATGAACCACGCTGGCAGCAATGCATACTCGATATCTGTCATCTTTATATCCGTTTTTTCCTCAGTAATCCGGGCGTTTTTCGGAACATCGCTCATCATCTCTTCCTTCACCGCATCATTGCTCTTTCTCTTTGCAACGGCTGCGATCTCGGCAGCTGGTACATCGTACCTGTCCGTGTAAAATCCGGACAGATATTCTGGAGAAAACGTCAAAGCCTTCTCTAAATCATAAGGCTCCAGTCTTGCCGAAATGTGATCATTCAATCTTCTTGTTGCATCACCAGGTACCCTTGGAACTGTACACTCACAATCTCTCATACAATTGTGTGTGACTGTTTTGTCTGCAGTTTTCTGTGCAACTGCTGCTATAGAACCAAAGCATTTTTCATAATTACTAACGCGCTCGCCTTTTTCATTCTCCTGAAATACATACTTGAGCTTTTTTCTAACATGATAAGATGCCAGCCAATATGGTATATATATTCCTCGTATCTTATCAATCTCAAATTTCTTTATCTCATCCGGAACAAACCACCCCTTACAGAACCTGTCACGTATAAGCTGTTCTGCTCTCTTCTGAGAAATCCCAAATGGAATAATAAGGTCCGGCTCCAGTTCATCCTTAACTCTGTCAACCAATATCATCGGCTGCCCACAATACGCACAGAAGCTTGATGTCTCTGTAGATTTCACCATGAGTCTCGCACCACACGAGGTACATTCATATAGATTCATATCCATATACCTTGGTGATTCATCATCCTTTCCAATATTGATCTCATCCAATGTGTATATCGTATCCGTGGCATCAGTTATGTATCTTTTTATTCTGGCAATCTTCTGAATTGCCTTATAGCTTCTCTTATCTACAAGCTCTCCATCCTCATTCCTGGTCATGGCAGAGTTTTCTTCTCCTATGCCTCTGCTGATCACCGAATCACACTGCGTACACTGCAGCTGCCTCGTCTTAGGATTCAGTACCACAACACCGCCGCAGGATGGACATTTTACTGTAAGATTCATTGCATGTTACCCCCATGTATACCAAACATAAGCCCCATTTGACTAAAACAGTATCATCTAAATTATAAGCTATCAAGTAGTCAAATTACAACTATATGTACCTGTAACGGATGTAAATATTACATAAAACGTCTTATCATCCAAATAAAGCTGTATCATAACCATTCCATCACAATACAGCTTCATAATGTTATCAATTTATCTTATTCACGTCGTCTTTATTGGTGTCGGAAATTATATAATGTGGTCTGCTCTTGGTCTCCATATATGTCTTGGCGATATATTTACCCATTATTCCTATGCACAGGAACTGGAGTCCTGATATAAACAGTATGATGCACACAAGTGACGGCCATCCCGCAACAGGGTCTCCCCACACCAGCTTTCTTATGAAGAAGAACAGCATCATGACAAATGCGACAAATGTACAAAATATTCCAAATCCTGAAGCTATACTCATCGGCGCCTCGGAGAAGTTGATTATTCCGTCCAGTGCGTATTTGAAAAGCTTCCAGAAGTTCCACTTCGTCTCGCCCGCAACTCTCTCCACATTCTCGTATTCCAGCCATTTTGTCCTGAACCCGATCCAGCCAAATATTCCCTTGGAGAATCTGTTGTACTCGCACATCGACACGATGGCATCCTTCATCTCTGCCTTCATAAGCCTGAAATCCCTGGCGCCATCCACGACATCGGCGTCGGATATCTTGTTGATGATCTTGTAGAACATCCGCGCAAACCATGATCTTATCGGCGGCTCGCCCTTTCTGGTGACTCTTCTGGTCGCCACACTGTCATATTCTCCCTGCTCAAGTATACCGAGCATCTCCGGGAGCAGACTCGGCGGATCCTGCATGTCGGCATCCATCACCGCCACGTAATCCCCATCTGCATTGCAGAAGCCCGCATACATTGCAGCCTCCTTACCAAAGTTTCTGGAAAATGACAAATACTTGAAATAATCGTATTCCTCTGAGATCTTTTTCATGGTCTCAAGAGTCTTGTCTGACGAACCGTCATTTACCATAAGAACCTCAAAATCATACTGTCTGAGCCCCTGTCTCACCTTATCCAACTCCCCTGCAAATATCGGAAGAGCCTGCTCTTCATTATAGCAAGGAATTATCAAGCTGACTTTTTTCATTTTGTATCACCTGCTTTAAATTTATAAATTCGTATTCCTGAAAATCTGTATTCTATAGATTTCTTTGTATACTTTGTTATCTCTGCTATTTTCTCAGTCATCTTGTGTATCTTTTTCTCTTCAAATTTTGGATCATTGATGACCGCCACATATATCTCATCGCCACAGTCCTCCACCAGGTCTGCGATGCTGTCTATATCATCCTCATACACATACCTGCATCTTCCCATACTGGAAAATACATTCATACCCGCATACACGTTGTTCCATTTGCCATCTCCGTGACACAGTATGATACAGTCCTGTCCCTTCATCTCCTCCAAGGCTGTGCTCCAGTCGCTGTAGCCCCTGTACTGCCAGTCTACACCCTTTACAGCTATACTGCCTGCACATAATGCCAGGCATATGACAGCGGTTACAACTGCACATCTCTTCCTGGTTATTACTGGAACCAGCTTCATCATACACCATATCATAAACACAGCCACTATAGGAAGTGCCGAGTAGATATATCTTGCATTTACAAGCTCGGACCCCTGTATTCCCACAAATGCAAGAACGGCGTCAGCCACGATAACTCCCGCCAATAACAGTGAGCGTGACTCTATCCTTCCTGTTCTGTCTGCATCTATATCTCTCCTGTGTATACATACTCTGTAGGATAATCCATCATTTCCCCTGACCAAGGATATCTTTATATCCACAAATGAAAGCACTATCCTTGCCACGATGAGCACCAGTGCCACAAGCACGATCAGCGGAAGCAGTCCTGCAAAATACGACCTGTTTATATAACTGATATAATATAAGAATTTGTGACCGGAAAGTCCTATCAGATTATCGGTAGCATAGCTTCCCCTGTAACCAAATATGTGCTTTATCGTTGCGGGAAATACCGCTATTGCCGCACCAAGTCCAGCAACAAGACTAAAGCCATACGCAAACATCTGCTTTACCTTTCGCATATACAGCAGGTATATACATACACACAATCCAAGTCCGGCAACATAGAAGTAGAAATAATAGTGTGTGAGTCCGCCGAACATGACCGCCAGTGCCAGCAATATAAAATACGGCATGGTCATCTTCTTTTTATGTCTCAGTATATATACATGAACCGCCGTCAGCAGCAATACATTCAAGGTCTGAAGAAGATACATCCGTATGAGCATACAGTTGCTTATGCCCACCGATGATACGCCCCACAAGGCTGCCGCCATCAGTCCATACCATCTGTTTCCAAGCAGATATGCCGCCACATACAACAGAAGAATATCCACAAATATCAGGAGTATGAGGTTGAGCACTATTCCCGGAACTGCACTGTATCCCGCTCCTTTGAAAAAGTAGCACACCGTATGCAGCAGCATATAATATACCGGCGGGTGGACATCATTTTCCTGATTTCTGTATGCCGCACTGTAGTTGAATGAATCATCGTTATAATTCATATAGTTTTCAAAATATGACCCCGTCACCCACTCATCAAGTGGCGTGTTGTCCTCTCCCGGATGGAGAAAAGTCTTGTCCGTGGAGTTTGCAAGGCCATAGCTGTACACCTCATCACAAAACAGATACTGTCTCTTAAGCCCGTAGTGGATGCACAGTCCATACTGCAGTAACACCAGCACTATGCATGCGATCCAGAAATACCGATTTGTCCTGATTTCTTTATTTTTCTTTACACTCTCTGTCATAATCTATTCTCTCCCTGTCTTTGCCCATATAATAAGAGCAGTTTACCTCCTTTGTATACTTAATTTATTTTAAAATAAAAAACGGACTGCTACATTGTGACCGTATATTATACGTCACTGTAACAATCCGTTTGTTTATGATTATTTTTCTTTATTACTTTTCAAGTATATCGTAGATAAGATCCATGACCTTGTCACCAAATGCTGCTGACTCCTTCTGTGCCTCATCGTATGATGAACCCTTTACTCCGTAGTAGAACTTGATCTTTGGCTCAGTTCCTGAAGGTCTTACTGCAAGCCATGCATCGTTCTCAAGCTCATAGTAGAGTACATTTGCATTAGGGAAACCGGTAGGCTTAACCTCGCCTGTCTCAATGTTTCTTATATACTCAAGACGGTAGTCACGAACTACCTTTGTCTTGTAGCCTGCAACATCCTCAGGTACATTTGCACGGAGGATATTCATGATGTGTCCGATCTTCTTAGATCCCTCAACACCCTTGAGTGTTACGGTCTTGATGTCATCTACATAATATCCGTACTTCTCGTACATATCCATCATTGCATCCCAAAGAGTCTTGCCCTGACCCTTGTAGTAAGCTGCTGCCTCGCAGAGAGCCATAGTTGCAACAACGGCATCCTTGTCTCTTGCGTGGGTTCCGATCAGGCATCCGTAGCTCTCCTCGAATCCGAAGAGGTATGTTCCCTTGCCTGTCTGCTCAAATCTGAGGATCTCACGGCCAATGTTCTTGAAACCTGTGAAACACTCGATGAGATCTGTTCCATAATACTTTGCTATAGCATCTACCATGTTGGTAGTAACGATAGTCTTGATGATTGCTCCGTCTGCTGGAAGGCTGCCATTCTTCTCCTTCATCTGGCTCACCTCATACTCGCAGAGTAAGCTTCCTGACATGTTACCTGTGAATACCTTGTACTCACCTGTCTTGGAATCCTTGGCGTAGCATCCGAGTCTGTCGGCATCAGGGTCTGTTGCCAGAACGAGATCTGCATCGACCTCCTTTGCCAGCTTGAGTGCCAGTGCAAATGCTTCCTTTGCCTCTGGGTTTGGATACTCAACTGTTGGGAAATCTCCATCCGGAAGCTCCTGCTCAGGAACCACGTACACATTCTCAAATCCGATCTCCTTGAGAATCCTTCTTACAGGGATGTTGCCTGTTCCGTGAAGTGGTGTGTACACGATCTTGATATCCTTGCCATACTTGTCAATTGCATCCTGATTGAGGATGAGCTTCTTGAGCTCGCCCATGTATGCGTCATCAACCTCTGAACCGATAGTTACAAGAAGCCCCTTCTTCTTTGCCTCTACCATGTCCATGGTCTTTGTATCTGCGAAATCTGTGATGGCCTTTACCTCGGCCATGATTCCCTGGTCATGAGGTGGTGTGATCTGTGCGCCATCCTCCCAGTATACCTTATATCCATTGTACTCTGGTGGGTTGTGTGATGCTGTTACATTGATACCAGCTACACAGTCCAGATATCTCACTGCAAATGAGAGCTCAGGTGTCGGTCTAAGTGACTCGAATCTGTAAGCCTTTATGCCATTTGCTGCCAGGCAGAGAGCTGCCTCCATAGAGAACTCGGGTGACATTCTTCTTGAATCATAAGCTATTGCCACACCTTTGTCCTGCTTGCCCGCCTTGATGATGTAGTTTGCAAGTCCCTGTGTAGCCTTGCGCACTACATATATGTTCATTCTGTTAGTACCAGCTCCGATGATGCCTCGAAGTCCGGCTGTTCCAAATACAAGATCACAATAGAATCTTTCTTCTATCTCTTTCTCGTCGTCCTTGATCGCTAAGAGCTCATCCTTGGTTTCCTGACCAAACAAAGGATTGTTCACCCACTGCTCATACACGTCCTTGTAATTATAATCGCTCATCATTTTGCCTCCTGTGAAATCTATTGCTTTATGTTACCCATAGAGCATCCTACAAATGGAAAACACACACACGAAAAAACCATCTGTAAAATACATCACAATTCAGTATCACGTGTCTAACTCAATTATTATCCACGCCCCAACATTATACTCTTAATTTGTCAGCTTGTGAAGTCCATAGGTATCGTTAATTTCACTCAAAATTTTGAGCTTTTCTTGGTCATCTTCGATAACTTTTTGGAGTTTTTCCATCAAAACCGGGGATATGTAGCTCTTTCTGGTGTTCATATACCGGTTACTTATCTTCCAGAACTTCTCCGGGAAACTGTACATAAGATATATGAATTCATAATCCTCATGTTCAAGATAATTGATCTGACTGTACGCACTCAGAATGTCCTTCGCCATGGTGATATCATACCTGTTCTTCTCCATGGCTTTGCGGAGAAACTGGTACAGATCCATGAGCTGGTATCCCACATGGAACCGGTCAAAATTTATGGTTGCTATGTATCCATCACAGAACATCACGCTGTGATAATTATACGAGCCGTGACAATAGCCAAGCCATTTGTCGTTGTATGTGAAATTATCCTGAAACAGCGACAGGCACTTCTCTGCCTGGCTGTAAAAATAATCAAATGTCTTTATGTACATCATCTCAAAGTCATTCTTCAGGGTTCTCCTGCTGACAAAATTTCTTATCCTGCGAAGCTCATTTACCTTTCTATCCAGATTTCCCGGAGTTTTTTTTGTGTATGACGTATTCTCCTCCATGTACAGTTCCCTTCCGGCTCTGTGAAACCACGCCAGATTTATAACTGCTTTCTCAAGATCCCTTATGCTTGATGCATTACACTCCCGCCCTTGGAAATATTCCCTGCACACAAATGGATTTCCATACCTGTCGCAGGTCACCAGCTCGTCTTCGCTGTTGGCCACGACCCGGTCTATATTACAGAATCCCTTTTCATATATCTTATCCTTGAATTCCTTCTCCTGCTGAAGCCTCTCGTCAGTTCCATTCAGGGATGACACCTGTCTGACCCCCTTGTCCGTCATCAGGATCACAGCACCTCTGCCTCTGCCCGTTCCCTGTACTTCCATATCGTATGCTTCATACACTTCACCCATTTTTTCAGTCAAATAAAAACCCCCTCCTACAACTGTCGCTCACTTTATAGCAATAATAACCTGCTAAATTATTGTATGAGGGGCTGTTAAGATTCATTCTTAAGTTATTATATTTTACCGGATTTTTTTACGACTGTTATCGCATCATCCAATAATTCTTTTTTATATGATATGGGAAATACATACTCCTTACATAATTTTGACCTGTTCAATAAGATATTCCCTGTCGTTCTTCTCCGGGTCTTCTATAACCATATCCAGCAGTTTCTGAAGTATCTCGCCCATCTGAGGTCCCGGCTTTATTCCCATCTTTATGAGGTCTCCGCCATTTACCTTGAGGTCCTTGATCCTGACGCAGTCAGCATCTGCCACGATCTCTTCATATTTCTTCTCAAGCTCCGCAAGCTGGCTCTGTCTCTCCTCCAGCTTGTAATCGCTCTGGGCAGCCATATCGGCTTTCTTGATCTCGATTATATATGGGAAGAAATCCTTTCCAACCTCTCCGAGAAGCTTCCTGATGGTATTCTTCTTCGGAACGCAGCCCATGCCAAAGTCATGCCATCTCACCAGCTTGCACACGTCCTTGATGGTATTGTTGTCAAACTTCAGTCTTCTGAGAACCGCCTCCGCCAGTGGAACTCCCGCGATCTGGTGGTCGTAAAAGTGATCTGTTCCATTCTCGTCCACAGTGTGTGTTGATGGCTTGCCTATATCGTGGAGAAGTGCCGCCCATCTCATGGTTACATCAGCTCTTATATTCTTAACCGCCTCAATGGAGTGTACACCCACATTGTATCTGTGATACTGGTTGTTCTGTGGCTGCTCCATCATCTTGTCAAATTCAGGAAGGATATATGCAGTGATCCCTGTAACATAGGCCTCGAGCAGCTTGTCCGGGTGATCTGATACAAGGAGCTTTGTGAGCTCCACCCTGATCCTCTCCGCACTTATATCCTTGAGGTACTGTGCCTGGATGATCATGGCCTTTCGGGTATCCCTCTCTATGTCAAATCCAAGCTGTCCCGCAAATCTTATGGCTCTGAGTATCCTAAGTGCATCCTCATCGAATCTGTCCCTTGCCACACCGACAGCTCTTATAACCTTGTCATTCAGATCCTGCACACCGCCAAACATATCTATTATGCCCTTGCTGTGGCTGTACGCCATGGCATTTATGGTGAAGTCTCTTCTCTTCAGATCCTCCTCAAGGCTGGCTGTGAACTCCACCTGATCCGGTCTCCTGTGATCACTGTACTCTCCATCTATCCTGTACGTCGTGACCTCATAGCCTTCCTTGCCCATCATGACTGTTACGGTTCCATGCTCTATTCCTGTATCTACGGTTCGCCTGAATATCTCCTTGACCTGCTCAGGTCTGGCAGATGTGGTGATATCCCAGTCCCCCGGCTCTCTTCCGAGTATGCTGTCTCTCACGCAGCCGCCGACTATATAGGCCTCATAGCCTGCTGCCTCAAGACCCTCTATAACTTTATTTGCTCCCTCTGGAATGTCTATTCTCATATATTTTCTCTCCGCATCTTTATATCTGTAAAATAATAACTTCTCCAGCAAAATACTGAAGAAGTTATTATACATGATTATTATCTATATTCTAGTATGCACGTCCGAAGTATACCATCTTCTTGGCCGGCTTGCCGCAGTGTACACATACATCTGAAAGATGCTCCTGTGCAAATGGCATACATCTTGTGGATGCTCCTGTCTCATCCTTGATAGCCTCCTCACAAGCTGTCTCGCCGCACCACATAGCCTTTACAAAGCCCTGCTCGTTGTCGATGATATTCTTGAACTCATCCCAGTTAAGAGCTGCATGTGTATGTGAATCTCTGTGAGCCTTTGCTCTCTCGAACATATCCTTCTGGATAGTCTCAAGAAGCTCTCCAACCTTTGTATCTATCTCATCAAGTGATACTGTGATCTTCTCTCTTGTGTCACGGCGTACCAGAACTGCCTGATTGGCCTCGATATCCTTTGGTCCGATCTCAACTCTGATAGGAATACCTCTCATCTCCTGCTCTGAGAACTTCCAGCCTGGGCTCTTGTCGCTGTCATCGACCTTTACTCTGAATGCTCCAAGCTTCTCACGGAGCTCTGCTGCCTTCTCAAGCACTCCTTCCTTCTTCTGCATGATAGGAATGATCATAACCTGTGTTGGAGCAACCTTTGGAGGAAGTACAAGACCTGAATTGTCTCCGTGAACCATGATGATGGCTCCGATAAGTCTTGTCGTCATACCCCATGATGTCTGGTGAACATACTTGAGCTTGTTGTCCTTGTCTGTAAACTGTATTCCAAATGCCTTGGCAAATCCGTCTCCAAAGTTATGGCTTGTACCTGACTGAAGTGCCTTGCCATCATGCATAAGAGCCTCTATTGTGTATGTTGCCTCTGCTCCTGCAAACTTCTCCTTCTCTGTCTTCTGTCCGCGGACAACAGGCATAGCCAGTACGTCCTCGCAGAAGTCCGCATACAGATTCAGCATCTGTATTGTTCTTGCCTCAGCCTCCTCGGCTGTAGCGTGTGCAGTGTGTCCCTCCTGCCACAGGAACTCTCTTGAACGAAGGAATGGTCTTGTCTCCTTCTCCCAACGCATAACTGAACACCACTGATTATATACCCTTGGCAGATCACGATATGACTGGATATCATTCTTGTAGAAATCACAGAACAGAGTCTCTGATGTAGGTCTTACACACATACGCTCTGTGAGTGGATTGAGTCCGCCATAAGTAACCCATGCTACCTCAGGTGCAAATCCCTCAACGTGATCCTTCTCCTTCTCAAGAAGGCTCTCTGGAATAAGCATAGGCATGTACACATTCTCCACACCTGTAGCCTTGAATCTCTCATCAAGCTGCTTCTGTATAAGCTCCCAGATTGCATATCCTGCGGGCTTGATAGCCATACATCCCTTCACGTTGGTATATGCGATAAGTCCTGCCTTGAGGACAACGTCAGTATACCACTGTGCAAAATCTTCATCCATGGAAGTAATAGCTTCAACCATCTTCTTATCGTTTGCCATCTTATTTATCTCCTTAATTCTAAAACATTCTATATCTGCTGCATAGCTGAACTACCTAATGCATACACTCTTTAATCTACAAAATTTCAAGGCGGATGTCAACACGTAACATGCCAACATCCGCCCTGTGAACACCTTTTTCTTAGAACTCATCCAGATCCAATATCGCAAATGCTCCGCCCTCCGGCTCATGCTTGAACACCATGTGTTCCCCTGTTGTCGGATGGTCAAATTCCAATCTGGACGCGTGAAGTCCTATCTCTTTATATTTCTTCTTCGTCTTTTGGAACTTAGGGTTGTACTTCGTGTCACCCCATATTCCGCACTTTCTCTTCGCAAACTGAGCCCTGATCTGATGATGTCTTCCAGTTATGAGTTCAACAAGTATATATGACAGAACTCCCTCGTCCGTATCCATGACATCCAGCACCTCATATTCCAGCTCGGAATACTTTGCTCCAGGTGTGTCCTTGTCCACGACCTTTGTCACATTGTCCTTAGTATCGTGAAGAAGATAATCCTTCAAAACTCCCTGGTCATTTGGAAGCTCACCAGTGAGGATCGCCTGATAATACTTCATCATAGAACCATCCTCGCCCTGCTTTGAGAGATTTGCAGCCGCCTCAGGAGTCTTGGCAAATACCATAACTCCGCCTACAGGCCTGTCCAGTCTGTGTATAGGCACAAGATATGGCTCCTCTTTTCTGTTCTCCTTCTCGTATATCCTGAGCTTGAGCATACTCACCATGCTCTCTGAATTGGTCTTGTCTGGCTGAGTTGGCACACCACATGGCTTTACAGCCACGATTATATCATTATCCTCATGTAAAATGTTTAATTTCATTTGTTTTCTCCTCATTCGCCATCTGGGGCTTATTATAATTGTGATAAGAAAGCCTTACGATTACTTCGCCACTTCGTGGCTCTCGTAATCGCACATTCATTCGCATTCCTGCCTATCGGCATACATGCTCATGAATATCTGCCCATCCGATGAACATGCAGCGTTTCATGCAAGCATGAACGCTGCATGTTCGCCGTCTGGGGCTTTCTTATCACATCCTAAACCTATAGCCCACGCCCCACACAGTCTCTATGTACTGTGGATTCGATGTGTCAAATTCAATCTTCTCTCTGATCTTCTTGATATGAACAGTAACCGTGGCTATATCTCCTATGCTGTCCATATTCCATATCTTGCTGAACAGCTCATCCTTGGAAAATACCTTGTTTGGGTTGCTGGCAAGGAAGCACAATATATCAAACTCCTTATTCGTAAATACCTTCTCCTCGTTATCAACATACACTCTTCTGTCCGTCTTGTCTATCTTAAGACCTCTGATCTCGATGACGTCATTCTTGAGTGCCGTTGAACCAACAAGTCTCTCGTATCTGGATATGTGCGCCTTGACTCTTGCCACCAGCTCACTTGGACTGAATGGCTTTGTGACATAGTCGTCAACTCCCAGACCAAGACCTCTGATCTTGTCTATATCATTCTTCTTGGCTGTTACCATGATGATCGGAATATCCTTCTTCTCCCTTATCTGTCGGCATATCTCAAATCCATCCACCTCAGGGAGCATGAGATCCAGAAGGATAAGACTGTATTCCTCATCCAATGCCTTCTCAAGACCCTTAAGTCCATTTGTCTCTATCTCTACCTCGAAATCATTGAGCTCCAGATAATCTCTCTCAAGCTCTGCAATACTAAGCTCATCTTCTATGATCAATATCTTACTCATCTGTATCTCTCCTTTTCTTTAGTGAATTTATGATCTGCAATGATCCTTTTCTCTGACCATCCTTTTTCTGATTGTCTTTTCTCTGATCATCTTTTTTCTGTGTATCCTTTTTTACATTTGCCTGCTGTTCACCGCCGGCGTCAGAAGTATCACCCTCGATCTCCTCAACCTTTGGAATATACTTCTTCAGGGTAAATACTATCGTTGTTCCGACACCAAGCTGGCTTGTGGCATATATGTTGCCGCCGTGCTCCTCAACGATCTTCTTGCATATAGCAAGTCCAAGACCACTTCCGCCTCTTGACTGTCTTGCGCTGTCAGCTCTGTACATTCTGTCAAATATATGAGGCAGACTCTCTGAATCTATTCCACGGCCATTGTCGCTTATGGATACCTTAACCTCCGCGTCATTGTCATATATGTTGATATCTATCTGTCCATATTCCTTATCGGTATACTTGATAGCATTTGTAATTATGTTGTTGATGACCCTCTTGAGCTGGTCAGGATCAACTATGACCTTCACATCGTCATCACAATAGTTCTTGTATGTGAGCGTCATGTTCTTGGAAAGGAGCGTCGTATATACCTCCTCCATACAGTCATCAAAATAATCCTTCACCGATACCCTGTGGAACTCATATGGTATGGCGTTGTTGTTGATATTCGTATACAGTGAAAGCTCATTGATGAGGCTGTCCATCTCATTTGCCTTGCTGTATATCATCTTCAGATATCTCTCCTGCTTCTCAGGGGTATCTGCAACTCCATCCATGATTCCCTCCACATAACCCTTGATGGTCGTGATAGGAGTACGGAGATCGTGTGATATATTGCTTATGAGCTGCCTGTTCTCTTCCTCATATCTCATCTTCGCCTTGGTAAAGTCTGACAGTTTCTGTCTCATATCCTCAAATGACTCACAGAGCTCACCAACCTCATCGACTCTGTTATCGCCAAAGTCTATCTTCTCGTCAAGGTTGCCTGAGCCCATACGCTCTGCTGCCTCCTTGAGCTTGACAAGAGGATTCACAAACTGCTGGTATACAAGGAATGCCACGACACCGCTCAGGAGCATCATCATTAGAACCATCAGTATGGAATAACCCATGATGGTTCCCCTGAACTTCGCCATATAATTACCATAGTATGTGAGCATGTAAATATCTACCTGACTTCCATCCAGCACATATGATACCTGGTTGCACAGATAGAATGACGGCTGGGTTATGAGATATTCCTGAACCTTTATATCACTGTTATTTCCGGTATCAATCGAATCACCATCTATCGCATTGATATTCGAACTGTTATCATTTCTCTTTAACTGCTCCTTCAGGCTCTCAGAAAAAGGATCAACGGAACTATATATGTACTCTCCATCCTTCTTCACTGCTATATGAGTATTTAATACCGAGCTCTTTTCATCCAGTGCATCTGCATTATCCTGGGTTGTATAGTATGAAGGATTCTTCTTCACCTTGCTTATAACTTCCTCACGCAATGTGGACAGAGATTTGTACACATCATTGACCGGATCGTCCTCCGAATATAAAAGCTGCAGTGAGTGATTTCGGCCATAAGTTCCAGTGATAAAATATCGCCCTATGATAGCCGTACCTATAACCATGGACAATATCGCTGCTATCCATATAAAAATTATCGCTATCTTAACTTTCTTAGTAATCTTCATTCGTGTTAACTCCCATCTTACTAGCGCTAATTATAGCATTAATCCCTATTGTTAGTGTGTGAAGTTTTTATAAACTCTCTCTCTGTTTTCTTCTGAAAATGCCCTTTTTCTTCCTCTTTATCTCCGTTGCCGCAACCTCCTGTCTGGTCTGCTGAAGTTCTCTTATGGTGGCGTCAAGCTTTCTGTATCTCGCTTCCTCCTGATCCTCCTTCTCCTTCATCAGCACATCCATCTGTTTTACCACGTCATCGGACACCGCAGCGGACACTGACTGTGTTATCACCTTAAGGTTGTCCTTTATGGAGTTGCTGATTATCTTGTCCATGATATTCTGGAATTGTGCCATCTTGAAATCAACTATTCTTGAATCATCCCCCACATCGCTGCTCACCCTTATGGTTTCTATGGTCTTCTTCTCTGTATTTTCACTCTCTGCGATAAGCTCCGTCACCGCATCATCCGCATTTTTTTCCTCTGTGCTCTCTCCCTCGTCAAGAAGTTCATACATTCTGTGAACCATATCCTTTATCGCCTTGAGCTGTATCCCCTTATCCTTCAAAGTCTTAACCCTCTGAAGTATCTTTACATCCTTCTCACTGTAGCACCTGTGACCCATGTCATTTCTCTTGATATCGATCTCAAGCTCTTCCTCCCAATACCTAAGCACATGTGACTCAACCTCAACCTTGGCTGCTGCCTCACTTATACTGTAAACTCTCTCTGTCATCGTGTATATCTCCTCCTTGTCTCAGATCAGGTCCTGTCTTAAGTTATTTCCTGTCCTGATACAATTCTAAGGACTTTAATACACAGTCTCAACGCGAATCGTCCTCTAAATTTTCCCACTATACTCCCATACTTATCACATTCTGAACTTATTCGTGACAAATAGAACTTTTTCAGTATTTTTAAACAGAAAAATCCCCTGCACATATCAGTTTGCCCTTATGTGCAGGGGATAAATATCAGTTATTTATTTTTGTGATGACAAACTGTCCATCGTCGTTCAGTCTGAAATGTACATTTTTATAGTTTGTTCCAATTACATATTCGGAGCCGTCGTTAGTTTTTCTCAGATTATCCAGTGCATTCTCATCGTTCAGAGCCTTCATAAGAATGTCAGTGAACAGCGCCTTCTTATCAACATTCAACAGCTCATTTTCATTTGCTATGGACTGTCCACCACTTGTCTCCTGAGGATATAAAACCATATCCTTAATGGTCTCAAGATCTTCATCATTGAACACCTTCACGATCTTCTCAGCAAATGCTCTGCTGTCCGTCTCTATCTGCTGCTGGACATCAGCCCTGTCCGTATATCTGTTCTCAAATACTATATGTGACAGCACTTCATTGAGTACCTCATCACTGGCTGTGACGTATATATATAGCGAATAGTTAATTGTTCCATCGCTCCAGAAAGCTATACGTCCGGGAGTCAGAGTGTAATAAGTAGCACTGTATCCCTGGATGTTGCCGGTTATCATGTCACCATTGCTGGTGTTCTCAACGCCCGCCAGATCGTACATCTCGTATTTGCAGGAGCCTCTGAGTTCAACCTTCACTCCGCTGTACCTGAAACTCACGATACCTATGTCACCGGATATCTTGTACTTCACATCCGTTATCTCGGAACTGTTCTTATCCACATCGAGATACACTCCTATCTGAGTCATATTCTCCGCGGATTCAACATCACCGCTCTTTATCTGGATACCGGTACTCTCCTCCTGACCGTCATCCACCTTCCCGCATCCCATGCAGATACCTGCAAAACAGATGACCGCAATCATAAATAATATATATTTTCTGCCCATGTCCATCCACGACGCTTTTTTCATATATCTATTCTCTCCACATTGAACACGATATTACCACGCTATTCCCTTATGACATCCGTTCTCTCTACACTTGTATGCCATGGTTGGATCTGTAGGATCCCATGTATGGCTGTAATCAAGCTGAACTGATGTAGGCTTAGGGAACGGGCCGCTCTTATTGCTCTCGAATATAGTTACCTTTGTTCCAAGATCGCAGTTGTCATATATCCACTTTGCATCTCCTGCCTTAAGTCTTATACATCCGTGTGAGCATGTCGTTCCGAGCATGTTATAAGCGCTGACTGATAATGTGGTAGGATCCTCCTCTCCGTAATACACAGAGTGGAACAGTATATCACCTGTTATAAGTGTATCCCACTGTCCATAACATGGTCCCATCAGTGTCCACCATCTTCCCTTTGCAGGTGTATAGAATGTTCCAAGAGGTGTTGTGTCACCGCCTGAACATACAAATGCCTTTACCGGAATGATATATCCCTTGTTGCCATCCTTTGCATATACAGTCACAACATTTGTGGTCTTGTTGACCTTTATCTCATAGGAATCCTGTTTTCCGAGGATCTTATCAACATCTGTGAGTCTCTTGCCACCTCTGTTGAAATAGAACTTATATCCATTCGCATATGCCCACTTGCTTCTGTACATGGCACCGCTCTTACTGAAGTAATAGTATGCTCCATCCACATATCTGTATCCGGTGAGTAATGTTCCCTTGACGCTTACGAAGTAACGCTTGCCGTTGTAATATTTCCAGCCTCTGCCCTTCACCAGTGCACCATTCTTGTCGAACAGATACAACTTGCCATTTACCTTCTTAGGTCCTTTGTATGCAACACCTGAAGCGCTGTAATACTGTCTGTTTCCAAGCTTTGTAGTATACCATCCTGTATATGGCTTTCCATTGGAACCAAATCTGTATATCACGCCATTTATCTTTCTGACACCCTCCGCAAGATAACCATTACTTGAGAAATTATAGTAATACTTGCTATTCTTTACCTTATGTGCACCCTTATAGGCTTTTCCATCAGAACCAAAGTAATACTTCTTACCCTTTATTTTCTTCCAGGTATTCACCAGTGCCTTGCCATTTGTTCTGAAGTAATAGTAATTATTCTGGATCTTGTTAAGTCCTCTCACCATGCGGCCATATCTGTTAAAATAATATTTGTCGCCCTTGTATGTAAGGAACTTGCTCTTTAACGCCTTGCCGTTCTCATCGTAATAATATGTCTTACCGTTCTTGGTATACCAGCCCTTCTTATTCTTCACAGTGGCAGTTGCATCCGTCAATGTCGCAACACTCTCTCCGGCATTAGCCTGAGTCTCCGCAGCGTACACCGTGTACTGTCCGCCGACCCTGCTTTCTGACAGATTTGAGATTCCTGTCGCACAAGTTGACAACAATACTGCTGCCATTGTCAAAAACGCAATTTTTCTAAACTTTACCATATACTACCTCTCTTATTCCTCACATGGATTTTATTCATTCAAATGCTTCTGATACACTCTTCTCGTCTGCTGCCTTCTGATTCCTATACACATACCACACTCGACCATGGTCATGAGAAGTGCGGAACCTCCCGAGCTTATGAAAGGAAGAGTAACACCTGTATTCGGAATTACATTTGTCGCAACGCTTACGTTGATCACTATCTGGCATACAAGATGTACCATTACACCTATGACCATCATGCTTCCAAATACGTTCGATGACTCTTTAACTATAACATACATCTGGTATAACAGATAGCCATACAGAAGAAATAACATGATTGCTCCTGCCACACCAAGCTCCTCGCAGATTATCGCGAAGATCATATCATTCTGGGCCTCCGGTATAGCCGAAAGCTTCTGTGTTCCATTTCCAAGTCCCTTGCCGAAGAAAGATCCGCTTCCTATGGCATACAACGACTGTATGACCTGATATCCTGCACTCTTCTCATATTTTTCTGTGTACAGCCATCCCAGGATTCGCTTTGCACGGAAGTTGTCATTTGACAGAAGTTCTTCCTCCGTAGGCAGGTAGCTCGTGGCTACCTTCACATAGACCACCGCCACCACCACAGCTATCAGCAATATTCCCAAATGCAGTTTCCAGTTCTTGCTGGCTATAAATGTTGAACAGTAACATATTCCAAGAACGACCAGACACGAACTCAGGTTTGTGGATATGACGAGCAAAAGTCCCGCCTGGAGTCCCACAAGCACCCACAGTATTATGACAGTCTGCCACTTGTGCATCTCTCTCCATTTGCTGCTTATAAATGAAGCTATGAATATGATCATGAGAGTCTTCACTATATCAGCGATCTGGATTCTGAATGGTATGTGAGGGATCTGGATCCATCTCGTCGCACCATTTACATTTACTCCAAATGGCGTGAGAAGCAAAAATGTCAGTATCAATGACAGAAAATATGCAGGCCATGTAAGCTTCTTATACAGACCGTATGGGAAAAACGCCAATCCCCATATTGCCAATGCTCCGAAAACGATAAACACCAACTGGCTTCTGAAATTGCTGGCAGCCGTACCGTAACTGGATGCGCTGAATATCATTATCAGTCCAAATGCCAGAAGGAACGTTATAGCAATTATCATCTTATATATGGTTCCCGATGTATATCTGCTTTTTTCTTTGCCCGTGGAGTTATCCACAACTGATGTATCACTCATATACAAATCTCCATCTATCTGTTCATTATCTCTTTTATAAATTTATACGCACTTATCACATCTGTGTCAAATATATCCAGGCTGTCCCTGTATTCCGGTTTCTCTATCGCTCCTGAATCACAGCCGATATGCATGCTTCCATCACTGTCCCCGCTCCACGCAAGATCAATGCTGTTACCCTTATCATATCCGGTGATCTCCGCATTTTTTCTGAACACGGCATCTCCAACCTGTATACCAAGAATTGCATCACTTCCAGACAATCTAAGCTCCACCGATGCACTTATGCTGACAGGCTTCACGGAATCCATGAGATCGACTGCCGATATATCCACATCAAACACCACTCCTGTCTCTCCGTCACTGCTCACATCCCTCTTTTTTATCACAAGATGGTTGTCAGAATTGTCAGTAACAGTGAACTCATATGACTGTGCTGTATATTTGTCTCCAGAAAATGTCAGCGACATGCTCATATCCCTGTCGGACACATGATCCGCATACAGCTTGACCAGCTCATCATTACTGTTCACAGCAAAATAGAGCGTGATATCCCTGCCGTCTAACATTTCATCCACAAATTGCTTTATATCATGTACCAATTCTGCCGTATTGTCAATGGTATCTATCTCCGGTATGTATTTGTCAAGCATGTCATACACTTCCTGAAGATCTATATCATGTGTGCCAAAACAGTCATCCAGATAACTATAGAAATCATCCACATTGAAGATGACCGAGTACACCTTGCAGTCCTGTGTACTATCCCCAGTAACCACAGTCTGTTTTCCCTCACTCGTACCCTCCATATTGAAGAAATACTTAAGTGTCTTCTGGATAATATCTGTCTGGATATCGTCACCGTTGATGTCCGTATAATTATTTGCAGCCATCCTCATACAGTTCTCATAGGCAGTGCCAAATGAGTATACTGTGTCGCTGTCTATCCCAAGCAGTGATACCACCTGAGAATTGCTCATGTTCGTGATGAGATTGTCAGCGTACTGTATTCTGATTGCCATATCATCTATATATATGAGAGAAGTCCTCTTATTTGCATAGAGTTTGAATGTCTTGTCATCAACTCCTGCCTCCGCAAGAAAATTGTGATCCGAAGCACTTCTCTTCAGCGATATGTCAACGCTGTGATCAGAATTATCCTCAAATGAAAAGCTCTGACTGCCATTTATCATGTTCATACCCATGTCAAATGTGCCATACTGCTGATTCATCTCCGACTCTCTGGAAGAATTGATGGTATTTACCATGGCCTCCACAAGCTTTATCTGAGATTTTCTCATAAGATGAAAAAAAATAATTGCAACAACTGCTGCCACCAGAATGATGACAGTCGCTGTTATTCCAATTATTCTTTTAAGTAGTTTATTATTGTTTTTTTTGTGCATATGCATCATGATTTTCATTCAACCAGGCTATGGCCTCACACAATCCTTCCTCGGAAAAATCAAACTGCTTCGATCCCTTCTGTTCATCCGGTGTGACCTCAAAACAGAATGGCTCCGGCCATATAAATGCCGTGAGTACAGTCTTTGTCTCCTTCGGTGCATCTTCCTCTGTCTGATCTTTTTCACCCTCCGGCTCAATCTCCACAACATCCTTCTGTATCATGTAACGGATACCCTTGTCACTGCCCTTAAAAGGCCGCAACTTGTAGAATTCCAGAGCCAGCAATTCAGGTCTGTTTATCACATATATCACCCTGTCTCTTTACTTTATTGTGAACGGATATACCTCTATGATCTTCTTGGTCGTCTCGTTCTGAAGATACAGATATGTTACACCCTTAGGTGCGCTGTCACCTGATATCTTGACCCATGTTGACCAGCCGTCAACCACAGGATCTGAGAATGTTATGACGTCAGACTTGTTTCCATCCGCATACACAACGTATCCCGATATCTTCATAGAGTCATCACCGTCAAATCCAAATGACGTATGAATATATATATCTGATCCATCCTTTGTCTTGATGCTGTTAGATCCCTTATCAAGATCTTTTTCACTGCTGTTTACAAATGATTCTATATTCCACTTCACAAGCTCTGAATACAGCTTCTGAGCCTTCTCGTTGCCGTCGTATCTGAGTTCTCCGAGATACGTCATTGTAGTCTCATTGGCTGCGTTCTTATTTGCATTTGCAAATGCAAGCTTTCCATTTGCTATCTTCTTGGACACATCAGTCTTGACTACCTTCTCATAGTAATCAACTGACTTCTTGTATTCCTTGTCCTTGTATGCCTGGGCTCCAAGTGCCTGATAACACTTGTCTTTCTCAGCTACACAGTCCTTGTAATCCTTGTCAACCTTATCATAGCTCTTGATGGCATTCTCGTAATCCTTGTTCTTGTAATACTGCTCTGCCTTCTTGTATGTACACTCACTGGCCTTGTTCTTGTAGTCATCAAATTCTGACTTCATGTACATATCATACGCATCGTCATATTTGCCGCTGTCGAGCAGCTCTGATGCCTTGTTGTAATAGCACTTTGCAAGAAGAGTCTGGGAATCGCTGTACTCCTCTATGGTTGACAGAATACTGATGGCGTCATCGTACTTCTTGGCTGTTATAAGTGCCTCCGCTTTCTTATATGTACACTCGATAACCTTGTCCGATGCATCCTTGTATGAGCCTGCATTGTTGAATGCATCTATGGCTGCATCGTAGGATGCCGCATTCATCTGATCCATTCCCGCATTGTAATAACACTGATAAGCCTTATCAAATGCGTCATCGCTGCTGAAACTCTCCTCGTCACCGTCAGATGACTTGCTGTAGTTCTCTGCAGCCTTTCTGCTGTTGCCTGACTTCTTATAATATTCAGCCGCCTCAAGGTTCTTGCCTTCTTTTTCAAGACCCTCGGCATACTCATAATAAGCGTCTCCGTTTGCCTTTGTATAGGAATCCTTGAATTTTCCAAGATCCTTATACAGTGTCACGGCCTCTTCAACCTTTCCCTGGTCCATGAGGTCGTTGGCCTCGTTATACTTTCTAAACTTTGGAACAAATATAAATGCAAAGACGCCTATAGCGATGACGATAGCCACTGGTATAGCTATGAGTGCGGCCTTTGCACCCTTGCTCATACCCTTCTTCTCGCCCTTTTTCTTTATCATTATATCGGCGCCTTCCTGTGGCATTATCTGAGGTTGTGGCATTCCCATCTGAGGCTGCTGCGGTGGCACAGGATTACCCTGTGGCTGCTGCATCATCTGAGGCATGCCCTGTGTTCCGCCTGTCAGGACAGTTGTGCTGTCATCGTCCTCATCGACGTCCGGCTCACTTGTAAGCACAGTTGTGCTGTCGTCAACTTCCGGCTCTATCAAAGGAAATTCTTTTCCACAGACAGGACACTTTCTTACGTTCTCCCCCAATTCACAACCACAATTATCACAATACATATCTCTTCCTCCATCTTGAACTCCAGCCATGCAAAATTTGCCTTCGGCAAATGGCTGGAGCTACATGTCAAGTTTTCATAGAAAACTTGACACATCCCTTACGGATCAACCTGATTTATTACATTTATCGAACTTCATATTTAAGAATTTATCCTGAATATGAACTCCTCATTTGAAAGCCTTATCACACTGTTATCAGGGATAGCCACATCAACATTGCTGTACACCTGAGTTCCGTTCAGGAATGTATGGTTTGTTGAGTTGTTATCTCTCAGATAATGTGTTCCATTGATACTGGTGATATAGGCATGTCTTCTACTTATAGACTTGTTTCCTGTTACCTTATAGTCAACACCCTGATCAGCCTTGCCAATACAGAATACCTGTTTATTAATCTGAACGCTCTCACCCGTAGTCTTTCTGGTGAGGGTCGGCTTGCTGCCTGTGACAAGTGTTCTGTTGCTGAACAGTGTTGTAGGTGGCTCCTCATCCGGCTGCTCGCTGAGTCTCTTGGCTTCCTCCGCCTTGAGCTTTGCAAGGTCTGCCTGTCTCTTAGCCTCCTCAGCATTCTTGCGGGCTGCAAATTCTGCCTGCATTCTAGCCTCCTCAGCATGCATCTCCTGCTCTCTGGCACGTCTTATCTCATCTGCATACTGCGATGAAACCTTCTCTGCCCTGATTCGCTCCTCCTCGGCATTCCTGAACATTTCTTCAGCCTTAAGCCTCTCACTGTCATCGGAATTGCCCTGATATGAGTACATATCCTGAGCTGTGAGTACCGCTGTCTGCTCATAATCCTTTGCCTCAGCAGTGACCTTCTGTCTCCATATCTCGGCTTCGACCCTTGCCGCCTCGGCCTTCATACGGGTCTCCTCTGCCTGTCTGGCAACTTCCGCCTGATACTTTGCTTCCTCTATCTGTCTCTTTACCTCATTCTCGGCCTGCATTCTTGCCTCTTCAGCCTTTCTGGCTGCCTCCTCGGCTTTGTGGATTGCAAACTCTTTATTATTGTCATTTGAAGTGAGTACCTTACTCTTGCCCTTTTCACCCTGTATTATAAGAAGCTGACTTGATGCTCTGAGATCTGACACGAATTCATTGAAATGAAATGCATCAAACTCCCTGTGATCGTTGAAATAATCAACTATCTGGTTAGCACATTCTATGGCTGGTGTGTGTGCATAGACAAATCCTGACAAGATGCTCTTCACGAACTCCCCAATGTCCTTCTTGTCAAATTTGCTTTCAAATGGAAGATACAGAAGCTGTATGGAGAAGTCACTAAATCTCACATACATATAATTCGTATCCCACACTACCTTCTCGAGTGCTAGTCCATTCTGTATGACTGACACAAGCTGCTTGCTTATGCTGAATATGTATTCCACCAGTTCATCCCTGAAAACCGGTTTCTGCATTATCTGACTAAGACTCATATCCCCATCTATTGAGAATTCGAGTTTTCTTTCCCCCTTAACAAACACTTCCCTGCACATGCTTGTGTTGCCTGCAAAAGGCACATTATAGGCATTCATTTCATATTTGCTAATAGGAGTAACCTGATCAAGTTTGTATTCAATTTTTATTGAATCTTTTAAAATTTGAGTCATACCCCACCTCCTACTATTTCAATAGCCAATATACCTCTACAGTATAACAGACAAAAAAAGCATATTCAAGGTTACAAAAAAAGGAAGATATATATTACATATATCTTCCGCTTGAGAGGTGCGAGCCGGATTTGAACCGGCGATGACGGTGTTGCAGACCGGGGCCTTACCACTTGGCTATCGCACCATATTATTTAATTAAAGCTCCCCGAGTAGGGCTCGAACCTACAACCCCTCGGTTAACAGCCGAGTGCTCTACCATTGAGCTATCGAGGAATAACGTCATAAGCATCTCCAAAAAAGGAAACGCAGAAGGAGGGATTTGAACCCTCGCGCCGCGCAAACGGCCTACACCCTTAGCAGGGGCGCCTCTTCAGCCACTTGAGTACTTCTGCAAAATGCCTAAATAAAAATCTCCTACCAAAGAGTATTTAATTTTTGACGCTTGTTTATAATACCAAACCTGGCAGTGAATGTCAAGGAGTTTTTACAAGAAAATAATAAGCCTAAAATCGACAAAAAAGGCGGATACTTTTTGTATCCGCCCTCTTATCGTTTTGTAGATGTTTCTTACTATCTTATCTATAGTAGTAACTGCATCTTATATACTCACAAGCCTGTCCTCTGTAGGTCTTTCCTCCTACCTTGACAACAGGGATAACATATACTCCAAATGTAGAATATGCCTTAAGACCTCTTATTGTATAAGAGCTGCTCTTAGCACTTACCTTTTTCTTTATCCATTTTGCATTTGAAGCGTATGGATTCTTTGTATAGTATACAAGATAATACTTTGTATTTGCTACTTTCTTCCATTTAACCTTTGCAGAAGTGCTGCTTACAGAAGTTACATTATTCTTCTTTACACATGCCTGAGGTATGATCGTCTTGAATGCTGACCAGTCACTCCAGCACTTAGCACCACCATTTGCCTCTTTGTATGCACGGATTCTTACCTTGAATCCCTTGTTGTTGATTGCCTTACGAACCCTTGCGTTGTTGATCTTAACGCTAGTCTTTGTTGTAGCCTTTGTTGTGTATAATCTGGTCTTTCCGTTGAGAGAGTAGATCTGAACCTGATATCCTGTAGGATAGTCATAGTTTGGATTTGCCTTCCATCCGATTGTTATTACATTTCCTCTCTTAGCTGGGCTCCATATAAGAGTTCCTGCCTTTGCATCGGCAACATACTGTGGGTTAACAGGTGCTGAGTAGAGTGTACCTGTTGACTGTCCATAACCAAGTGCTATGTAGTTTGACTCTGATCTCTTATATGAATATACATAATATCCACTATAATGTGTTCCGGCCTTTGCAGGTACAGTTGCCTTGTTTGTAGTAACATTATACTGAGCCTCAACCTTTGAACCGCTGATCTTGGCAACTACATATCCTGTTACACCTGAAACTCTGTTCCACTGTAAACCGATCTTATTCTTTGTGCCTGAAGTCTGCTTTATTGACTTGTAATCTACGCTCTCAGGAGTTGTTATGACCTGAAGAGGATCTGACTGTCCAACAAGCTGCTTGTTGACATATGTCTGAACTATTACATAGTATGCTCTGCCGGCCTGAAGATTGTAAATATACTTCTTATTTGATGTTGAAGTATAAGAACTTAATGCCTGATATCCTGAAGATCTATCCTGGGATAAATACACTAAGTATTCCTCTCCATAATTACCGCTCCACTGAACTGTGACACTTGTCTTGGTATCATCTGTCTGCTGAAGATTTGTTACTGCTCTTCCTGATGCTGCCGATGCTGTTATTGTCATTGCAAAGAGCATGATTGACATGATTGCAAGGATCAATAACGATCTGTTGAAAACTTTTTCTCTTCTCATTAAATCTCTCCTTTTTCTTCTTTCCCTTGTTAATACAACAATTAATTTAATATGAGACTAACTCATATTAAAATTTTACAAGTTTAATATATTTTAGTCAACATTATTGTGACTGTAATATTCAACAATTATTTTGTGCATTTTTGCTAATTCATTGTTGAGATTCTGTATACTTTTTATTTTATTCCTGTATTATTTATTCTGCTCAAAATAATCCTTTACCGCTGTTTCATACAGGTTGTGTCCCTCTGAATCTATAACCACAATAGCTGGGAAATTCTCCACTGTCATCTTCCTTATAGCCTCTGTTCCGAGATCATCGTATGCGATCACCTCGGATTTCTTGATACATTTGGAGAGAAGCGCTCCTGCACCACCAACGGCTGCCAGATACACAGCCTTGTTGTCGATTATTGCCTGTATAACCTCCGGGCTTCTCTTTCCCTTTCCTATCATTCCACACAGACCCTTGCTGAGAATGAGTGGAGTGTATTTGTCCATTCTGCTGCTGGTTGTCGGTCCCGCCGATCCTATGACCTGTCCAGGCTTTGCCGGTGTCGGTCCGAGATAATATATCACATTGCCGTTAAGGTCTATAGGAACTATGCCCTTCTCGTATAACTCAGTTCCACTGGCGTCCACGCATCCTGATTCCATGATGGCATCATACATTCTCTTGTGTGCGGCATCCCTGGCACTGTACACTATTCCATCTATATATACATAATCCCCTGCCTTGAGGGTCTTTACCTCTTCTCTGTCAAATGGTGCCTTTATATGTCTATCCATGATGAACCTAACCTCCTCCTATAATACTCTCGTAACGTGTCTGTTCACATGACAGCACATATTAACTGCCAATGGCATTCCGGCTATGTGAGTGGCATATGTCTCTATGTTCACAGCCAGTGCCGTGGTCTTTCCTCCAAGACCGCCAGGTCCTATTCCAGTGTTGTTGATCATCTCCAGAAGCTCACTCTCTATCCTTGCTATATGCTCTCTGTCTGAGTGAACTCCGACCTTTCTTGTAAGAGCCTTCTTTGCAAGCTTCGCAACGAGCTCAAAGTCTCCTCCAAGACCCACACCTACAAATACGGGAGGACATGCATTTGGTCCTGCATCCTTTACAGCCTGAAGAACAGCAGCTTTCACACCCTCTTCTCCATCTGCCGGCTTGAGCATGTACACCTTGCTCATATTCTCGCTTCCAAATCCCTTTGGAGCTATAGTTATCTCTATTTTATCTCCCGGAACTATATCATAATGTATGATTGCCGGGGTATTGTCCTTTGTATTTTCTCTGATAAGAGGATCCTTTACCACTGATTTTCTCAGGTATCCGTCAGTGTATCCCTGTCTCACACCTTCGTTTATGGCATCAGTTATGTTCATTCCTTCTATATGTACATCCTGTCCAACATTCACAAAGAAAACAGCCATTCCCGTATCCTGACAGATAGGAATATCATTCTCCTTTGCTATATCCAGATTCTCACATAACTGTCCAAGTATCTGTTTTCCGAGCGGACTGTCCTCAGATTCTACTGAATCCCTGACCGCCTTCTCCATATCCTCAGACAGATTTACATTTGCTTCGATGCACATCTCCCTTACATTTCTGGTAATCTCTTCTGCTGCAATAACTCTCATCTCTTCACCGCCATTTTATAAATTTGTTTTAATCATCCAGGAACGTATCATCGTTCTTTTTGTAGTTTGGATCTCTCCTGTTCATGATGAATTTGTATATGTATAACACCACTGTAAATATCGCAACAACTATGATCATCGCCGCCAATATATATATGATGTTCATTATACTGTAAGAAAGTTCAGACGCCTTCTCGGAGCTCTGGAATATCTTGTCCAGTTTTCCTTCCGTTGTTGCCTCTGTAACCGTAGATGCAGCCGTTGTAGCTGCCGATGCCACCACCTGTATCACATTCGCCGTCATGCCTTTTACCCCCAATAATTTTGTTGTATTTTCCCATAATTCCAATCTCTTTATAATAACCTTCAAAATCCTGCGTTCAGGATTATTTTCTCCCAATGTGTAATCCAAGATAAGTATATCATAACGGCTATTTGCACACAATCTGTAAACATCCATGGACATAAAAAAAGATGTACTGTCTTGCATATTACAACACAGTACATCTATCTTTATTTGTAATTATAATTACTCCTCTGAATTACTCTCGGCATCATTCTCCGTATCGTTCTCTACATTCTCTGATACTTCATTTTCTGCTGATTCTGGATTTTCTGAGTCCTCTGCCTCTTCATCTTCATCACTTCTTGCAAGCTTTGCAACAGATGCCACAAATGTGTTGCCATCCTTGCCGATATTCATAAGCTTGACACCTGAGGTTATTCTTCCTATTACAGTTATATCTGAACAATGCATTCTGATCATGATTCCCTCATTGGTCATCATCATAATGTCATGGTCATTTGTCACGGCCTTTGCGCTGACGATGTCACCGGTCTTCTCGGTTATCCTGTAACATTTGACACCCTTACCGCCTCTCATCTGAGGGGCAAATTCTGACAGTTCAGTTCTCTTACCCATACCCTTTGTGGTTACGAAGAGCATCTCGTCGCCCTGAACATCAAGCTGCATTGCTATAACTTCATCGCCCTTGTCGCATCTTATTCCACGTACACCCATGGATGTACGTCCTGTATCACGGACACATTCCTCATTGAATCTGATACACATACCCTTGGCAGTTACAAGAAATACATCATTCTCACCGCTCGTTGCCTTAACCTCTATGAGTTCATCTCCCTCATTCAGTGTTATGGCTGCCAGACCGGTCTTTCTTATATTCTCAAATGCCTCTATCTTGGTCTTCTTTACAATACCATTCTTTGTAGCCATCATGAGATACTTCTTGTCAAATCCGGCTATAGGAATTATGGCTGTTACCTTCTCACCAGGAAGAAGCTGAAGAAGGTTGACTATCGCAACACCCCTTGCATTACGTCCCGACTCAGGTATCTCGTATCCCTTCATTCTATATACTCTTCCCATATTGGTGAAGAACATTATGAAGTTGTGGGTATTAGTAAGGAATATCTCATCGATTATATCGTTGTCGATGGTGTTCATTCCCTTGATACCCTTGCCGCCTCTGTTCTGTACCTTGAAGGTATCCTTTGGCATTCTCTTGATATATCCGAGCTTTGTCATGGAGATAACTATCTCTTCTCTCTTGATAAGCTCCTCATCTGTTATATCATCTGAATATGCAGTTATGGATGTTCTTCTCTCATCACCGTACTTGTCAGCTATCGCTGCAAGCTCATTCTTGATAACTCCGAGAAGCTTATTCTCATCTGCAAGTATCTCCTTGTACTCAGCTATCTTCGCAATAAGCTCATTGTACTCGTTCTCGATCTTCTCTCTTTCCAAACCTGTCAGAGCACGGAGTCTCATATCAACGATTGCTCCGGCCTGTGCCTCGGAAAGTCCAAATCTTTCGATCAGCTTTGCCTTAGCCTCTCCAACATTCTTTGAATTTCTGATGATCGTGATGACCTCATCTATGTTGTCCAGTGCTATGAGATAACCCTGTAATATGTGGGCTCTCTCCTCAGCCTTGTTCAGATCATACTTTGTTCTTCTTGTGACAACATCCTCCTGATGCTTCAGGTAGTATGTGAGCATGTCCTTGATGTTGAGTATCTTAGGTACTCCATCCACCAGAGCCAGCATGATACATCCAAATGTATCCTGGAGCTGTGTGTGCTTGAAGAGCTGGTTGAGTATTACATTGGCATTGACATCCTTTCTAAGCTCAATGACAACTCTCATTCCCTCTCTTGAAGACTCATCTCTTATATCTGTGATTCCATCGATTCTCTTGTTCTTGACAAGATCGACCATATTCTTTATAAGAAGTGATTTATTTACCATATATGGTAGTTCGGTTACAACAATGCGGTGCTTTCCGTTGTTCATTGTTTCGATTTCTGTGATTGCACGTACTTTTATCTTGCCTCGACCTGTTCTATATGCATCGTTTATTCCCTGTCTGCCCAGTATCTGTGCGCCTGTAGGGAAATCTGGACCCTTTACTATGTCCATGATCTCATCTATCTCTGTCTCACGTCCTTCTTCCACTCTGTTATCGATGATCTTTATGGCTGCATCGATAGTTTCCTTTAAATTATGTGGTGGAATATTGGTAGCCATACCTACTGCGATACCTGATGTACCATTCACCAATAGATTAGGATAACGTGATGGTAGTACCACAGGTTCTTTCTCTGTACCATCAAAGTTAGGTGTGAAATCAACTGTATCTTTGTTTATATCTGCCATCATTTCCATGGATATCTTGGAAAGTCTTGCCTCTGTATATCGCATGGCAGCGGCATGGTCACCATCGACCGATCCAAAGTTTCCATGTCCATCCACAAGTGGATATCTGGTATTCCACTCCTGAGCCAGCTTTACAAGTGCCTCGTATATTGAACTGTCTCCATGTGGATGATATTTACCCATTGTATCACCGACGATACGGGCACATTTACGGTGTGGCTTATCAGGTCCATTGTTAAGTTCTATCATAGAATGAAGTATTCTTCGCTGAACAGGTTTAAGACCATCTCTTACATCAGGAAGAGCTCTGGCAGCGATAACGCTCATGGCATAATCTATATATGAACGCTCCATTGTCTTTTTCAGACCAACTTCATCTATTTTATCAAAAATCTTATCGTCATCCATTTTTTGATTTCCTTTCTCTCGATATTTGTTGTATTTATCACTTTTATTTAATCAATATACTATATATCGAGATTCTTTACATACTTGGCATTTGTCTCTATAAACTCACGACGTGGTTCAACCTTATCTCCCATGAGTACATTGAATGTCATATCGATCTCTGACTCATCGTCATCATCAATTGCCACTCTGAGAAGAATTCGTTTTTCTGGATCCATGGTTGTCTCCCAGAGCTGTTCTGCATCCATCTCTCCAAGTCCCTTGTATCGCTGTATCTTGTTGTTCTGATCTCTTCCGACTTCATCAAGTATACTGTTCAGCTCATCATCACTGTACGCATACCATACCTTCTTGTTCTTCTCCAGCTTGTAAAGTGGTGGCTGTGCCAGATATACATGACCCTTTCTGATAAGATCAGGCATGAATCTGTAGAAGAATGTGAGGAGAAGAGTTGCTATATGAGCTCCATCCACATCGGCATCGGTCATGATGATGATCTTGTTATATCTGAGCTTCTCTATATTGAAGTTCTCATGGATACCTGTTCCAAATGCGGTGATCATGGCTTTGATCTCTTCATTTCCAAGGATTCTGTCTATTCTTGCCTTCTCAACATTAAGGATCTTACCTCTGAGTGGAAGTATGGCCTGTGTTGCTCTTGATCTCGCTGTCTTAGCTGAACCACCGGCGGAATCTCCCTCGACTATGTATATCTCACAGTTCTTTGGATCCTTGTCTGAACAATCCGCAAGCTTTCCAGGAAGTGCCATGTTGTCTGAAAGATTTGCCTTCCTTGCAACATCCCTTGCCTTTCTTGCAGCTATTCTGGCTCTCTGTGCAACAGCCGCTTTATTCACAATTATCTTAGCAATCTGCGGATTCTGCTCAAGATAATATGTAAGCTGCTCAGTTACAACACTCTCAACTGCAGGTCTTGCCTCTGAATTACCAAGCTTCTGCTTTGTCTGACCCTCGAACTGAGGATCACTTATCTTGATAGATACGATGGCTGCAAGTCCCTCTCTCAGATCATCACCCGAGAGATTGTCATCCTTATCCTTGATAATATTATTCTTTCTTGCATAATCATTGAACACCTTTGTTATGGCTGACTTAAATCCTGTCAGATGTGTTCCACCCTCAGGTGTGTTGATGTTATTTACAAAGCTGTATGTGGATTCATTGTATGAATCATTGTGCTGAAGTGCCACCTCAACACTTATTCCATCTCTGACTCCCTCACAGTAGATTACCTCATTGTACAGAGGATCTCTGTGTCTGTTCAGATATGTTACAAACTCCTTTATACCACCCTCATAGTGGAATGATCTTACTTTCTCAGGAATAAGTCTCTTGTCTGTAAGACTTATCTTCAGGCCCTTTGTAAGGAATGCCATCTCACGAAGTCTGTTTCTCAGTATATCGTAATCGTATATGTTATCTTCAAATATTGTATGATCCGGCAGGAATGTAACCTTTGTTCCTGATACTCCCTCAGGTGCTTCACCTATAACCTGAAGCTTGTACATAACCTTGCCCTTCTCATATCTCTGCTTGTACACCTTGCCATCTCTGGTAATCTCGACTTCAAGCCATGTTGAAAGTGCATTTACAACTGATGCACCAACACCGTGAAGTCCTCCGGATACCTTATATCCTCCACCGCCGAACTTTCCGCCGGCATGAAGTATGGTAAATACCACCTCAACAGCAGGTATTCCCTGCTTTTTATGTATTCCAACAGGAATTCCTCGTCCATCATCCACTACGGTGATGGAGTTATCCTCATTTATATACACCTGAATGTGGGTACAATATCCTGCCAGAGCCTCATCTACAGAATTATCAACTATCTCATATACAAGATGGTGAAGTCCAGTGGAGGATGTACTTCCTATGTACATACCAGGTCTCTTTCTGACTGCTTCCAGTCCCTCCAGAACCTGTATCTGTTCAGCTCCATAATTATCATTTTCCATTGTCATGCTTCCTCCGTTCTTACTCTGGTGGTCGTTCCCTCCACCACGCTATAAACATTGTTGATTATTACCTGCTCTTTAACAAAATCATCATATCCCGTACAGGTTATGATAGTCTGTATATCTTTTATCTCTTCTATCAATGCATCACGTCTGCTGGTGTCCAGCTCGCTCATGACATCGTCCAGAAGCAATATCGGATTATCATTGATTATCCTTTTTACAAGTTTTATCTCCGCCATCTTGAGTGACAGGGCAACTGTTCTCTGCTGTCCCTGTGAACCATATTTTCTGGCGTCTATTCCATTTATGAGAAAACTTATATCATCTCTGTGTGGACCAGACTGTGTACTTGAATATCTGATATCCATCTCAGTCTTTTCCTGAAGTGTCTCATCGAATTTATCTTCATCGACATTGCACTCATACACTATCTCTAGCTTTTCCTTGCCCGATGTGAGATGACTATGGATCTCCCCAATTATCTCATTCATCATGTCGATAAAATTTCTTCTCTCTTTTATTATCCTCGACCCATAGTCCACAAGCTGCATATTCCACACATCCAGTGTATCCATGAGACTTCTGTTATGATAAATCTGCTTTAACAGATTATTTCGCTGATTGAGTATCCTGTTATATGATGCCAGATTCTGATAATACAATCTGCTTATCTGACACAATTCAAGATCCATGAACCTTCTCCTCTCGGCTGGTCCATTTTTAATGATAGTCAGATCTTCAGGTGAAAAGAATATGACATTGAGAAGACCATATAATTCCGTGGCCCTCCTTATGGGTATGCCATCGATCGCCACTCCCTTATTTTTGCTCTTTCGAAGATGCATATCTATCTTGTGCGATATGTCTTTCTTGTTGACAAATAATCTTATATGGCTCTCATCTTCACCTATCTTTATGATATCTTTATCCTGCGTATTTTTTCTGTGTGACTTCGTAGTCGCTGCCATGTATATGGATTCAAGTATATTTGTCTTGCCCTGGGCGTTATCGCCGTACAGGATATTCGTATTTTTTCCAAATTCTACTTTCACATTACTGTAATTTCTGTAATTACTCAGTTCTATCGACTCTATATACATAACCTTAACCATCTGCAAGATGGCGACCACAATTATTTCTGAATACTTATCTTATCACCATCAAATTCTACTTCATCACCATCATAAAGCTTTCTTCCACGTCTGGTCTCTATCTCACCGTTGACCACAACCAGTCCCTGAACTATGACCTCCTTTGCGTCAACTCCTGACTCCACCAGACCGGCAGCCTTAAGTGCCTGTCCAAGCTTTATGAACTCATCTCTTAACTTGATTATCTCCATATTCTCACCTCTTCTTACTCTTCATTGATTCCCATAGGAAGGATAAGGTAGATATATGTCTCTGCATCATCCTTGATAACACATGGAGATTTTGTATTGTTGAAATAAATAGTTACATTCTCATCGTCAATTACTCTGAGTGCATCTATTATAAGCTTTGGATTAAATCCTATAACAAGGTTGTTACCTTCCTTCTCAATATCTATCTCTTCATTCAGAGAACCAATGAGAGAACTGATCTTGAGACCGAGAGTTCTGTCATCAATGCTGAGTCTGATAGGCTTCTTGTCTGAATCCTTTATAAGAAGAGTTGCTCTGTCCAAACTGTCAAGGAACTCTCTCTTGTTTATCTTCATCTTGATCTGATAATCAACTGAGAGCATGTGGCTTATTCTGAAATACTCGCCCTCTATCAGTCTTGAAACAACCTTTGTATTGTCAAACTCAAATAATATATTGTTGTCAGTGAAATAAATATTTACAGGATCATCTACTCCACCGTTCATGATCTTGCTTATGTCGCTGAGGGATTTTCCTGGAACTACAACCTTAATGTCTGAATTATCTCCCTTGAGCTCTATATATCTGATGGATATTCTGTGTCCATCCAGAGAAACCACGCTGAGCTTATTGTTTGATACCTCAAATAACTCACCGGTCATAAGCTTATTGTTCTCATTATCTGATATAGAGAATATTGTCTGATTGATAACCTCTCTCAGCGCAAACTGGGATATGGTTATGAACTTATCCTTTGATACAACAGGAAGATTGGAGAAATCCTCTCCTGACTTTCCAGGTATGTTGAACTCAAGTCTCTCACACTTGATAAGTGTCTTGCTGTCCTTATCACTCTCTATAGTTATGTCGCTGTCAGGAAGCTTTCTTATGAAATCTGAGAAAAGCTTTGCCTCGAGTGCAACCTTTCCATCCTCTATAACAGTACCGTCAACATAACTTTCTATTCCTATCTCCATGTCATTAGCTGTGAGCTTGATAACACCGCCTGCAGCTTCAACCAGGATACAAGACAGTATCGGATGTGTCGTCTTGTTTGAGACAGCCTTTGATACGATATTTATACCCTGAAGTAAGTTAGATTTTCTTATGGAAATTTTCATTTTAAGTGTGATCTCCTTTCATGTCCAAATATAATGATCATCAAAATATGATATGTGTGTATAACTTCAAATAACAACAAACAGCGCGAGCGCTTAACTATAAATATATTAAGATAATTAGTAGTATCAGTAGTAGTGATTTTGATAATGTTGAAAGTGTATCAAGCCCTTACAAATCAAGGCTTTGAGAATTATGTGTCCATGTTACTAATCAATTTTAACCTGTTCATAAACTGACCATTTACCAACATGTCAAAATCAGGTTCATTTGACGTAAGAACAATTCTCAAACACATAACAACATGTAACAAACATCAAATAACAATATACAATCACGTTATGTTTGTAAGGTTATAAACAAATAAGTGAGTTTATAAGATAAAAATGTGGATAACTTGCTATTTTTGTGGATTAAGCTTCTTGATTATGACGTCAACCATCTCAGCAAATTCCGGATCCTTCTCAATCTTATCTTCAACCTTCTGTATATTGCTGTGCACGGTGGAATGATCCTTTCCTCCAAATGCATCTCCTATACTCTTCAGACCCTTGTCCGTGTACTTTCTGCACAGGTACATGGATATCTGACGGGCAGTGGCTATATCCTGGCTTCTCTTCGTGGATACGATGTCACTGACTGATATATTCGTATGCTCTGAAACCGTGTTGATAATGAGCTCAGGTGTTATGGTAACCTTGGAATCCTTGGATATGAAATCCTTGAGGACGTTCTTGGCAAGTTCCTCAGTGATCTTGATATCTCCGAGCTCTGAATATACGCTGAGCTTGTTGAGCGCACCCTCAAGCTCACGTACGTTGTAGGTTATATTGTTGGCGATATACTCAAATATCTCCTCGCTGATGATATCGGTAAGTCCCTTTATCTCAGCCTTGTTCTTGAGGATAGCCATACGTGTCTCATAATCAGGAGCGTGGATGTCGATAGGAACACCCCACTCAAATCTTGATCTGAATCTCTCATCCAGAGTCTTGATCTCCTTTGGTGGCTTATCCGAAGACAGGATTATCTGCTTACCTTCGTCATGAAGAGCATTGAAGGTGTCAAAGAATTCCTGCTGCGTACTTGCCTTACCGATCAGGTACTGGATATCATCGATCAGAAGAACATCCACTGTTCTGTATTTGTTTCTGAATTCTTCAGTTTTATTCTTGGAGATTGCTTCTATGATCTCATTCGTGAATTTGTTCGATGGCACATAGAGAACCTTCATATTACTATTGTGCTGGAGTATATAGTGGGCTATGGACTGCATAAGATGAGTCTTGCCCAGGCCTGATCCTCCATACAGGAAAAGTGGATTGAACTTGTCCTGTCCAGGTGAATCGGCAACTGCCAGACATGTTGCGTGAGCGTGCTTGTTACTCTCACCAACAATAAAGTTCTCAAATGTGTAGTCAGGTCTGAGATTGCTCTTGGCAATGGCATCGTTGTAGTCCTCTGAATATGTAGGGGACTTTTCATCCTTTCTCATCTGACTCTCGAGTGTGAATATAACCTGAATTGAATCATCCTGAAAGAGCTCTCTGAGAACTGTTTCAAGATATATATCAAATAATTTTCTCTTGAGAAATTCTACGCCTCTCTGTCCGTAATCCTCGTCCAGAGTGAAATAGACCTTGTTATCCTCAACTGAATATATCTTGAGAGGTTCGATCCATGTATGGATCATGATATGGGAAATTCCATGTTCATTTTCAAGTATATTCAAAATGTCATTCCACTTGGCTAATATTAAGTCCTTCATCGTAAAAAACCTTCCTCAAAAAAATAATTCTTCCTATTATTAATAACACTATTACATTTTATAATAAATGCACCCCTATTTCAAGCATATTAAGGTCAAAAACAAGATAAATTGCCTTTATTTTGATTTTACATGCTTATACGGTTAGGTACACGTATTTGGGGGTAAAATCAAAATAAACGAGAATAAGGGGCAAAAAATGAAAAAGTTAATAAAAAATCTTATTTGTGTATAATCCACATGTAATGTTGATAACTTTGTTACATAAGTTTCATAATAATTATTATTTTCAAACTTATGTAAATAAAAAAAAATGACTGTTTTATATTTGTGAACATCACAAACAGCGATAAATACTGGGTTTTTTAGAATTAAACCCACAAAAGTAAAAAGTTATCAACAAGTTACCAACAAATTGTGGATAACATTATGTAAAGCGACTGGTAACAAAAATTAAATGCTTACAAAAATGTGATTAATCTATGAAACCACAACATTTTGTGATTAATATTAATGTATCCACCTAATTAATCTAGAACGATTCGTCACCTTTATCAAATAGTGGCTGAAATCCTTATAAAATATAGGAAAAACGGCAAAAAAGGCTTGACTCACATTACCTATTTATTTATAATAGGCAAGTAAATTTGTAAAGAAGGAGGTGTTTTGTAATGAAGATGACATTCCAGCCTAAGAAGAGACAGAGATCTAAGGTTCATGGCTTTAGAAAGAGAATGAGTACTGCTAATGGCAGAAAGGTACTGGCCGCTAGAAGAGCTAAGGGAAGAAAGAAATTATCAGCGTAAGGTCACATGGTTGTGACCTTTTTTTATAGGGTCACAGCAACAGTTTTTCTAATAATCAAAGTTTCGGTGGTTACACAATGAGTAAGATGATTACATTAAAAAACAGCAGAGAGTTTGGCAGTGTGTACAGCACAAAGAATTCGGTAGCCAATAAATATTTAGTTATGTATCTGAGAAGCAACGGCTTGGATTACAACAGACTCGGAATCTCTGTTAGTAAGAAAGTTGGTAACAGTGTGGTAAGACACAGGGTAACCAGATTGATTAGAGAAGCTTACCGATTAAACAGAGCAAATATTGATGTTGGCTATGACATAGTGATAGTAGCCAGACCGTCATCAAAGGACAAGAAATGTCAGGACATTGAGAGTGCTTTGATGCATTTGTGTGGGTTAAAGAAGATAAGCCACATAGGGTAAAGAAATGAAAAAAATATTTATTGGTTTAATCAAATTTTACAGGAAGTATTTGTCACCGCTTAAGGGACATGCTACCTGCAAGTATTTTCCTACTTGTTCGCAGTATGCAATTGAGGCTATCGAAAAGTATGGAGTTTTAAAAGGTGGTCTCCTTGCAGTATGGAGGATACTTAGATGCAATCCTTTTTCAAAAGGAGGATATGATCCAGTTCCATAAAGGAGAAAATTATGTTTCTAACTAGAGAAGATGGAATGATACTCGGACCAGTTTGTTGGCTGCTCGGTAAGATATTCAATTGGATTTACATGTTCGTTGGATTTATTGGAAGCCATATGGGATTCACATACGTCAATCTCAGTGTGTGCGTTATTTTGTTCACATTTGTACTGAGAGGCGCGCTGTTCCCATTATATTTCAAGCAGCAGAGATCAAGTAAGATCATGAGTTTCATCCAGCCTGAGATTGCCAAGGCAACAAAGAAATATAAAGGCAAGACTGATCAGGACTCAATGATGAAGCAGCAGCAGGAAACTCAGAAGATCCAGAAGAAATATGGTGTCAGTATGGCATCAGGATGTCTGACTTCGCTTATACAGCTGCCTATATTCTATGGTCTGTACAGGGTTATCCAGAACATACCTGCGTATGTTCCTTCAATGACAAAGACATACGGAAAGATCGTAGAGATACTGAGTACCAAGACAGATTATATCAAAGCTATAAGTGATGTAGCAGGTGAATCGAAGGTAAGCACAGTTACAATGGCATTGAAACAGATGGGTGATGACCCTACAAAGAATCAGATCATTGATGTGCTTGATAAGTTTTCTAAGAGTGATTGGGATAAGCTGATAGCTAATCTTGATCTTACAGGTAATGCTACTCTCACAAGCTATGTTGATCAGTTCCACAATATGAACCAGTTCCTGTTTGGACTGAATATTGCAGATGCACCGGGATGGAAGCTTTCAATAGCTTTGGTGGTTCCTATCGTTTCTGCTCTCATGCAGTTCTTACAGACAAAGATATCCATGAAGTCATCACAGAATAGCAACATGGATAGCAATCAGCAGACAGCCAACAACATGATGAAGGGTATGATGTACTACATGCCTATCATGTCACTTATATTCTGTATAACTCTTCCTATAGCTATCGGTCTTTACTGGATAGTTGGTTCTGTTATTATGATAATATCTCAGCTTATAGTTGATGCTTATTATAATCATCAGGACAAGGATGAGCTGCTTGCAAAGTGTGCCGAGAAGGCTGCCAAGAAGCAGGCAAAGAAGAAGAACCCTGATAAGAAATCTTTCTATGAGAGAATGATGGATGCTCAGAATGGTAACGTTCCAACAGAGAACAGTCAGTCAGAGAATATAAATAAGATGGCTTCTTCAAGACTTAAGAGTTATGTTAATCCTGCACATTCAGTGAATGTTGACAGTGATGATGTAACCCGCAGAGAAAATGTAAACTATAAACCAGGCAGTATAGGAGCTAAGGCGAATATAATGCTTAAGTACCAGAACAATAGCAACGATAAGGGAGGAAATAAATAATGGAATTCTTAGAATTCAAAGGTAAGACCAAAGATGAAGCCCTTATGCAGGCCAGTGTTGAACTTGGAGTCCCTAGTACAGATCTTGAGTATGAAGTTATCAGCGAAGAGACAAAGGGATTTCTTGGTATAGGTTCAAAGCCTTGTATCATAAAGGCAAGAAAAAAGAAGACATTCCTGGACGATGTTAAGGAGTACCTTGACAGCCTGTTCAAGGCTATGGATATCCAGACAGAGATCCAGATGGATTTTGATGAGGAAGAGAATGTTCTGTCTATCAATCTTGAGGGACCAGAGATGGGAATTTTGATTGGAAAGCGTGGACAGACTCTAGATGCTCTTCAGTATATTATAACACTTGCTATCAATAAGAAGAGCGAGTCACGTATCAGAGTTAAGCTCGATACAGAGAACTACAGAGCAAGAAGAAAAGAGACACTTGAGAATCTTGCCAAGAATATAGCATTCAAGGTTAAGAGATCAAAGAGATCATTTGCTCTTGAGCCAATGAATCCTTATGAGAGAAGAATAATCCATGCTACTCTTCAGAACGACAAGTATGTAGCAACCAGAAGCGAGGGCGAGGAGCCATATCGTAAGGTTATTGTATATCTCAAGAAGAAATAATAGTCACGCTGATGCGTGTAAAGATCATCGCAATATTTTATGGTGACAGGAAAGAGATCATTTGAGAAAATGGTCTCTTTTTTGTTGCAGTTTAGTCTTTTTATATGGAAAATGAATTGGTAATGTTGTACACTACATAGATAGGTTGTTTAATCACGGTGAAAGGAAAAGTGTAAGACAGATATGTTCAAGGAAGATACCATTGCAGCTATAACCACCGGTATGAGTAATGCCGGAGTTGGAATAATAAGGATCAGCGGAGACAGGGCATGTGAGATAACAGACATGTTGTTCCGCGCTGCAAATAAAAACAAAAAAGCGGTAAATATGAAATCTTACACTGCTGCATTTGGTGGTGTGTATGAGGATGACAGAATGATAGATGAGGCTATACTTCTGGTCATGAAGGCTCCCCATACGTACACATGTGAGGATGTGTGTGAACTTCAGTGTCACGGAGGTATAGTAGTTCTCCGAAAGATACTTGATCTGGTAATAAAATGTGGTGCAAGGGCAGCCGAACCTGGAGAATTTACAAAGAGAGCATTCCTCGGTGGAAGGATAGATCTGTCACAGGCAGAATCCGTTATGGATATAATAAATGCAAAGAATGACTTTGCAGCCAGAACGTCTGTGGAGCAGCTTCAGGGAAGACTTAGGGATAAGATCATTGATATGAGAGAACAGATTCTGTACAATGTGGCGTTTATTGAATCTGCTTTGGATGATCCTGAACACTACAGTCTGGATGGTTTTCCACAAAAGTTAGAAATAATTGTGGATAACCTTGTAGATAGTGTGGATAACCTTTTGACAACATTTGACAATGGAAAAGTGTTGTCTGAGGGAATAAATACGGTTATTGTTGGTAAACCGAATGCGGGTAAGTCTTCGCTGATGAATATGTTTGTGGGCGAAGAAAGGGCGATTGTAACAGATATGGCCGGCACAACCAGGGATACGCTCAGTGAAGTGATAAATGTAAGAGGTATAACTCTGAACATAGTTGACACTGCGGGAATAAGAGATACAGATGATGTAGTTGAGAAGATAGGTGTGGATAAGGCATTAGAGTCTGTGGATAAAGCTGATCTTGTGCTCTATGTGGTAGACAGTTCAATTGACCTGGATGAGAACGATCACAGGATCATGTCCAGAATACAGGATAAGAATGTTGTTGTGATACTCAACAAATCTGATCTGGAAAAGAAGATAGACGAATCGGATATTAAGAAATATATAGATGCAGATATAATTCAGTTGTCAGCACTGACCGGTGATGGCAGTGAAGAATTGTATGAGCTTCTGAACAGGATGTTTTTTGAGGGTACACTGACATATAATGATCAGCTTTATATCACTAATACCCGACACAAAAATGAACTTGTGTGCACCAAAAATGCACTGTTAAAGGTTAAAGAAAGCATAGATATGGGAATGGAGGAAGACTTTTTCTCCATTGATCTCATGGATGCGTATGAACATCTCGGTTTGATAATAGGTGAAACTGCCAGAGATGATTTGGCTGATAAGATATTTAAGGAATTCTGTATGGGAAAATAGATTGCAGGATATAAGGTACTGGAAGGAGGACATTTGTATGCCTGTTTTGAATGAAGAATATGATGTGGTAGTTGTGGGGGCAGGACATGCAGGATGTGAGGCAGCTCTTGCAAGTGCAAGACTTGGTCTGAATACTATTATTTTTACGGTGAGTATGGACAGTGTGGCCATGATGCCATGTAATCCGAATGTAGGAGGAAGCTCTAAGGGACATCTGGTAAGGGAAATAGATGCACTTGGCGGAGAGATGGGCAAGAATATAGACAAGACGTATATTCAGTCAAAGATGCTTAATGCGTCTAAGGGTCCGGCGGTTCACTCTCTTCGTGCCCAGGCAGACAAGGCAAATTATTCCAGAACCATGAAGCACACCCTTGAGAATACAGATAATCTCACATTGAGACAGGCAGAGGTGTCGGAAATTATCATCGAGGATAATGTGGTTAAGGGTGTAAAGACATATTCGGGAGCAACTTATTTTGCAAAGGCTGTGGTTTTGTGTACAGGAACATACCTCAAGGCTAGATGTATATACGGAGATGTCGTATATCACACCGGACCTAATGGACTTATGGCAGCTAATTATTTGTCAGATTCCATGAAGAATGCAGGGATAGAGATAAGAAGATTCAAGACGGGAACCCCTGCCAGACTGGATAAAAGAACGATAGATTTTTCTCAGATGGAGGAACAGAAGGGCGATGAGAAGATAGTTCCATTCTCATTTACAAATACTGAGGCGGATATAAGACGTGATCAAATATCATGCTGGCTCTGTTACACAAATGAGAAGACACATGAGATAATCAGAGATAATATAGACAGATCACCTCTGTTTTCAGGCGTGATCGAGGGTACAGGACCAAGATACTGCCCTTCTATTGAGGATAAGGTTACGAAATTCCCTGATAAGACCAGACATCAGATATTTATTGAGCCTGAGGGTGAATATACGAATGAGATGTATATGGGTGGAATGAGCAGCTCTCTTCCTGAGGATGTTCAGTATGAGATGATACACAGCATGAAGGGGCTGGAGAATGCAAAGATAATAAGGAATGCTTATGCCATCGAGTATGATTGTATAAATGCCATTAACTTAAAACCTTCTCTGGAGTTTAAGAGTGTATCAGGACTTTTTGGTGCCGGCCAGATAAATGGAAGTTCAGGATATGAGGAGGCTGCAGCCCAGGGGATAATGGCAGGAATCAATGCTGCCAGAAAAGTACAGGGCAAGGAAGCGGTGGTTCTTGACAGATCACAGGCATATATAGGAGTTCTTATAGATGATCTTGTCACAAAAGAGACATCGGAGCCATACAGAATGATGACATCCAGAGCTGAGTACAGACTTCTTCTCAGACAGGATAACGCTGATCTGAGACTCACGGAGATCGGACATGAGATCGGTCTTATAGATGACAAGAGATATGCTGCATTTACAAAGAAGAGACAACAGATAATGGATGAGATACAGAGACTTGAGAGCACCATGGTTGGAGCAAATTCAACCATACAGAAGTTTCTTGAGGATCTTGGAAGTACAGGGCTTAAGACTGCTGCATCTCTTGCAGAACTTATAAGAAGACCGGAACTGTCATATGAGGCGATTGAACTAATAGATGAGGGAAGAACCAAACTTCCGGATGATGTTATAGAACAGATAAATATAACCATAAAATATCAGGGATATATAGACAGACAGAATCAGCAGGTAAATCAGTTTAAGAAGCTGGAGAAGAAAAAGCTGCCGGCAGATATTGACTATAATGATATATCAAATCTCAGAATCGAGGCCAGACAGAAGCTGTCTCTCATCAGACCTGAAAATATTGGACAGGCGTCAAGAATATCAGGAGTTTCTCCGGCTGATATATCAGTATTGCTGGTGTATCTCAAGATGAAGGGTAGAGACTAAACTGGTATAGAAGTTATTCAGAATAATTTGTTGAAGGAGAACAATATGGACAGATTAAATTCCATAACAAAACAGTTTGGTCTGGAATTGAGTGATAAGCAGATAGAACAATTTTCAAAATATTATGATATTCTGGTTGAGTGGAATAAGGTAATGAATCTTACAGCCATAACTGAGAAGGAAGATGTAATAATAAAGCATTTTGCTGACAGTCTGCTTCTTTCAAAGTATAAAGATCTTCATGAGAATATTGACGTTATAGATGTTGGTACAGGTGCAGGATTTCCGGGAATTCCTCTGAAGATTGCTTTTCCAGAGCTGAATATAACACTTATGGATTCGTTGAATAAGAGATTAAAGTTCCTCGATGAAGTTATAGATGAACTTGGACTGCAGGATATCCACACTGTTCATTCAAGAGCAGAGGATGGAGGCAGGGATGAGATGCATAGAGAAAAATATGATCTGGCTGTATCCAGGGCAGTTGCCAATCTTGCAACTCTGTCGGAATGGTGTATTCCATTTGTCAAGCCGGGTGGATATTTTGTATCTTATAAGTCAAATGCCTTGCCGGAAGAGATGCGGGATGGAAAGAAAGCAATCAGGATTCTTGGGGGACAGGTCGAGAACATATTTAATACGAATATACCGGAGACCAATAACCAGAGAAGCTTTGTGTTTGTAAAGAAGATTGCAAATACAGACAACAAGTACCCGAGAAAAGCGGGAGCTGCTAAAAAGCCAATAGCATAAAAAAATAAAACAGCCTCAAATGGCTGTTTTATTTTTTAGTTTGAAGATTTCATATGTCTTTTTTCTTTTCTTTTTTCACGAATATCTTCCTGTTTTTGTTTAATTGCCTCTATACCCTGTTTGTCGATAGGTTTTATTGTCTTGTGAACATAATAGTTATTGTTTACAGATTTGAATTTTATCTTGCCACAAAAATAACCATGCATCCAGCATTTTCCAACACACATGTACGATGATGGACTATTTGCAAACCAGTCAATATGTGTCTTGACCTTCTTGCTGCATTTGTAACAACGAATCTGAGTTACTTTTTCATCGTCCAGTGCTGCATGTTTATTTCTGAAACCCCTTGAGATATATTCGTACTGGTTATTATGAGATACTTCAATCTCTTCTTCTTTATTCTTAGGTGTTATATAGAGATCAAAGCTGTAAAGCTGATTTATATTCTTGGCTTTCATCTCTTTCATAACAAGTGCGGTGTATCTTGCATCGTTGAGAGCTGTGTGAAATGGTTCATTTTCCGGAATATTCATCTCACTGACCGCTTTTTCAAGTTTACTCATACTCTGAGGTATTCCTGAGGTATTCGTAACGCTTGCATATATACTTTGGAGATTCAGAAACTTAAGTGGCCTAGGAAGCTTGTCCATATAATAAAAGTCCATATTAGTCTGAAGCTCTGTGAGGTCCATAGGTCCCCATGTGCAGAATATGTAATCTTTTCCACACCAGTCAAGAAATTCTGAACAGACTTCCTTGAATCCTCTTCCGAGACTCAGGTCATCCTCATCATAGTTCAGAATTGTTCTGATCTTTGAATGTAATTTCTTATAAATTTTTGGTTTGATAAGACTTGAGTATTCGTCAATGATGTTGAGATTCTTATCTACCTTAACGGCACCAATCTCTATAATTTCAAAAGGCATACGTGGATGTTCACCCATATGCCCATTGTAGCTTTGATTCCATTCAAGATCCATAACAATATAATTCATAGTCATGTCCCTTTAGAAAATTTATTAGTGAAAAATAGTGCACCTGACGGGATTCGAACCCACGACCTTCCGCTTAGGAGGCGGACGCTCTATCCTGCTGAGCTACAGATGCACATCAATTATAAGTGTAACATTTATAGAGTTTATAGTCAAGGATTAACTATATGCCCCTGAAGCCACACATCACCCTTGAATCTTCTTCCCGGAGCAGGTTCACCCAGAAGATGGTTTTTGTTGATCGCTACGGTAAATGTCAGATCATTGCTTTCTACATCAATCAGATATATCGATTCATTTGTATAGCTGTTGGTTGTCTCGATATATGATGTGATAGTTCCTATAACTGCGTAGTGATCAGTCTCAATACCGACAGGCATGAAGCTTGATTTCACTATGGACAGAACATCCTCTTTGTGAGTCCTTCTTCCAATGGTGTTATAGGTGTCCATATCTTCGAGAGTAAGACTTTCTATTGCGTCCGGATCACCTTTCTTTGCAGCCTCGATGAGTTTACTTCTCTTTGCATTGCCATAGGATGTATTTTTATCACTGTGATCATCCACATCAAGAATGATCATACCATTTACTGACAGACCGGAAAAATACGCCTTTGAAAAGTACTTGTTTGATCTGTTCATCCACAATGATTTTTCATAGTCTGCTATGTTGGTTATGAAGAAAATAAGAGTCATTCCAAGACTGAAATCACTGCTAACACCGGCATATGCTCTCTTGTCAGAATATTTCTCAACGTATATATTTTCGTCATCGGTCAAAAGCTTTGATGTGACGTAAGGAAAGTAATACTCAATGGATATTGAGCCATCCTTTGACATTTCACCTACAAGCGATATTCCAAATCTCTCCCCAAAGTCTTTGCTGAATTGTACAAGACAGGTGTCAGCACTTATAGTTGATATAAATTTCCTGTCAGGCGATTCAAGGATCTGCCTGTATATAGGTTCAAGCTGCTGTCTGTTTTTTATGTTAGTAAAGCCTATAGATGGAAGAAAACTATGCATTCCGACACCTCCCTTGTTGTATGTTTTTATTTATATTATTACTTTTCTGTCTTCTCAAGATACTCTTTTCCACCCATGTATGGACGAAGCTTCTCTGGAATTCTGACTCTTCCGTCAGCCTGGAGATTGTTCTCAAGGAAAGCGATAAGCATTCTTGGTGGAGCAACAACTGTATTGTTGAGTGTATGAGCGAGATACTTCTTGCCATCCTCGCCCTTTACTCTGATCTGAAGTCTTCTTGCCTGTGCATCGCCAAGGTTTGAACAGCTTCCAACTTCGAAGTATTTCTTCTGACGAGGTGACCATGCCTCAACATCTACAGACTTAACCTTGAGATCTGCAAGATCTCCAGAACAACACTCAAGTGTTCTTACAGGGATATCCATTGATCTGAAGAGATCAACTGTGTTCTGCCACAGCTTGTCAAACCACATCTTGCTGTCCTCAGGCTTACATACAACGATCATTTCCTGCTTCTCAAACTGATGGATTCTGTATACACCTCTCTCCTCAATTCCGTGAGCACCCTTCTCTTTTCTGAAGCAAGGTGAGTAGCTTGTAAGAGTCTTTGGAAGCTCATCCTCAGGAATTATAGTGTCGATGAACTTACCGATCATTGAGTGCTCTGAAGTTCCGATGAGATACAGATCCTCACCCTCAATCTTATACATCATGGCATCCATCTCAGCAAAGCTCATAACACCTGTGACAACGTTGCTTCTGATCATGAAAGGTGGAATACAATATGTGAATCCTCTGTCTATCATGAAATCTCTTGCGTATGAGATAATAGCAGAGTGAAGTCTTGCTATGTCGCCCATGAGATAGTAGAAGCCGTTTCCTGCAACTTTTCTTGCTGAATCGAGGTCAATTCCTCCAAGTGCCTCCATGATATCTGCATGATAAGGAATCTCAAAGTCAGGAACAACAGGCTCACCATACTTCTGAACCTCTACATTCTCTGAGTCATCCTTTCCTATAGGAACTGATGGATCAATGATGTTAGGAATTATCATCATGATCTTCTTAACCTTCTCCTTGAGCTCAGGCTCTAAAGCTTCAAGCTCCTTGAGTCTTGCTGATGTCTCAGCAACCTGCTTCTTAACTTCCTCAGCCTCTTCCTTCTTTCCCTGAGCCATAAGAGCACCGATCTGCTTTGCTATTGCATTCTTGTTTGCTCTGAGTGTATCAGCTTCCTGCTGAGCAGCACGAGCCTGCTTGTCAAGCTCTATTACTTCATCGACAAGTGGAAGTTTGTCATTCTGGAATTTATTCTTTATATTCTGTTTTACTACGTCTGGGTTTTCTCTTAAGAATTTAATATCAATCATGATATCCTCCTATTAAATATATAAATTTATTTGAAAATATATTATAATAATGTAGCTACATAATATATTTTCATGTTTTTGTTTCTTTTTATTTTCTTGTTTATTTTATAAATCTTGTTCTTATCGTTTTAGCGATTTTACGTTTTATACGCTTTTGTATTTTATATACTTTTGTGCTTTATACGCTTTTCTATTTTATGTGTTTCATACACATTTGTACGTTGTATGTTTTGTATAATATTTTTTTGAAATATGGTTATTTTAGTTTGTTTTCAGCTATTTCATCCTCGAGAGTTTTAGCTCGTTCAATAGCCTCTTTTTCCTCTTCTGACAGTGCAACATATGCTTCGCCACCTATGATCTCTTTTGCATAGTTAAAACAGCCTTCTCTGGTATGCATACAGTTGAGTACGACACCATTGTTCTCTGTATCCAGAAGAGCAAGTGCAAAACTTAGATTACCACCCATTCCTTCAAATGCATTATACTTTACAAGACCAATTTTACTGACACATGCTGAAAGATGACTCTGTATTTCCTTATGTTCCTTTGTAAGTCGCTTGGAATTGTTTTTTACAGCGTCCATCTCAGCGAATCTTTTCATGATAATATCTTCAAGATCACCTGCCTGAGTTCCGCTCAACAGCCTTTTTATCTGTTTGTTTCTATTTTTAATATTGCCCATCAATATGAATAATAGTACAAACAAGGCTATTATGAGAACCAGCATACCAATTAGTATGTAGGCAGGATCAATACCTATTTTTTGTAATATGGAACTTTCCATTATAATATTGTCCTTCCTTGATTGTGCATATGTATGATGCAGATGGTTACTACATCATTTCTTTATTGATTGAGTAAAGCATCTCTGTTATTCGGTCAAGCTCGTCCTGAGAATAGTAGTTTATCTCAATTTTGCCTTTGTCGTTATTAGATGCCTTTATAGCTATCTTTGCACCTAAAATTGACTTTAATTTGTTCTCTATATCAGAATAGAAGACGGATAAATCCTTTTGAGGCTTCTGTTTTTCCTCTTTTTCCGGCTTTTTCTCCAGAATTGCCTTTACATATGCCTCTGTTTCTCTAACACTGAGCTTCTGATCGTATACAATTGCAGCCGTTTCGTACTGTAATTTAGGATCTTCTATAGGAATAAGTGCTCTGGCATGTCCTGTTGATATCATATTATACATGACCATCTGTCTTACATCCTCGCAAAGCTTCAGAAGTCGGAGAGAATTGGTTATTGTTGATCTGCTTTTTGATACTCTCTCTGCAACTTCTTCCTGCTTGAGATTATATTCCGATATAAGAGCTTCGTAAGCCTCAGCTTCTTCAATTGGATTCAGATCTTCTCTCTGAATATTCTCTATAAGAGAAATCTCCATTATTTCTTTGTCAGTATAATCACGTATAACTACAGGAACTTCCTTTATTCCTGCCATTCTGGCAGCTCTCCAACGTCTTTCACCTGCAATTATCTCATAATAATCGCCTTTTTTAGTGACAATCAGAGGCTCAAGAACACCATATTTCTTAATGGAATCAGATAATTCCTGTAATGCTTCTTCATCAAACTGCTTTCTTGGCTGTGACTTATTTGGCTCAATGAGATTGATCTTGATCTTCTGTTCAACCTCTTTTACAACTTCCTTCACAACCTCTTTGGTTACTGTTTTTACCTCTTTACTTGTGTTTTCAGAGGAGTTTTGCTGATTATTTCTACTTCGGGACGGCTTTGAAGCCTCTGAAGTGCCTAAAAGGTCGTTCAAACCTCTTCCTAAACCTTTTTTCTGTGCCATATTAGCCCTCCATTATCTATAGTAGTCATTTTCTATAACTTCATCTGCCAACATCATATAATGCTCAGCTCCGGCTGATCTTGGATCATACTCAATTATTGGCATTCCGTAACTTGGCGCTTCAGCAAGTCTGACATTTCTCGGTATAACTGTGTTGTATATGTGTTGTTTGAGGTTTTCTTTTACATTTTCAACAACCTGAACTGATAAATTGGTTCTTGAGTCAAACATTGTAAATACAACACCTTCTATAGTAAGAAGTCTGTTCAGATTTTTTCTTATCAGTTCGATAGTGTATACCAACTGTGAGAGACCATCCAGTGCGAAAAATTCACATTGAATAGGTACAAGTACCGTATTTGCTGCTGTAAGAGCATTTACAGTAAGCATTCCAAGTGCAGGAGGACAATCAATGATAACGTAATCAAATTTGTTCTTTACCTTCTTGATATGTGTCTTAAGAATGTGCTGCATATCCTCCATTCCGACAAATTCAACCTCAGCACCTGCCAGTTCTCTGTTGGCAGGAATGAGATTAAGACCAGGATATACGTTTATGAGCATACATTCTCCTATGTTGCACTCATTTCTCAACATATCATAGACTGTGTATTCAAGAGAATCCCTGTCTACACCTAATCCACTTGTCATATTACCCTGTGGATCCATATCAACGGCCAGAACTTTTTTACCCTTTGCTGCCAGACATGCGGCAAGGTTTATGGCTGTTGTTGTCTTGCCAACGCCACCTTTCTGGTTAGCAATCGCTATAATTCTGCCCATTTTGTCTCCTTTTCATTCAAAAAAAGAATGTTTCACGTGAAACATTGTTGTTTGCTTATTTAATATAGATAAAATATGATGATATTTTATGTTATAAATAGTGCTTGTCTATTATAGCACTTATAAAGTGCTAATTCTACAAAATACAGAAAAAATATGATGTTTAATAAAATGTTTCACGTGAAACATTCTATTATCTAATGAATGGATAATATCGTATACAAAGTGGCAATTAAACTGTGTAAAATCTGATAAATAGTGGGTGCATGTTTTGTATTCGTTATATGGGTAAAGTTTCACGTGAAACATTTTATAATTGAATTAATGGTAAAAAAGGTAAGTAAAGTATTGACTATGCTTGAAAGTTCTGGAAATTCTTTGAAAAAATCAGAATAATAGACAAGAAAGTACAATTATTATATGTGGATTACTTAGATATATAAATATTATATGTAATGATGAAAATGTTTCACGTGAAACATGAATATTATCAAATAAATCAGAAAAGTAGTTCATGGAGTGATAATTGAGTCGTAAAATACTTTGTAATAATGTAAATGAATAATAAGGTAGCAGAAACGACAAACAAGATGTAAAAGATTTATAAGTGTAGAAAACAAATGCAAGCGATATCTGAAGTTTGAGTTGAAATACATTTATCATAAAGTTTCACGTGAAACATTCAAATATATATAATATTAAAGCGAAATTAAATATACAAATGATCTATTTATTGAAATTAATTAAATCACCATATAATTTATTATTTAACAGCTTTAAAGAGTCTGTATTCATAAAAACGCAATGTAGAATATAGAAGTATATAAAGGAATAGAATAGAAGAGATTATATAATACGTAATATGGTTAGAAATATGATTTTGTTATTGCAATAAACAATATCTTCACAAAGAGAACTGTAAAACTTAGAAAAACAAGAGAAGAATACCTAAAAATATTCTGATATAAGAAAAAACACCTGAAGTAAAGATATTCAGAACAAAATTATCTAGGATAATAATTTCGAAACAATGATGTCTGGAAGATAGTGTTTAGAAGATAATATTCAGAATGAAATATTCAGAACGATAATACTCAGAACGATAATACTCAGAACAATAATATCCAGAATAATGACAGCCAGATAAGAATATTCAGAACAGAAATATCATGAGTAATATTATTTAGAGAAAAGTATCAAAAACAATAATATCTATGACAATATAATTTAAAATGGTTCCTGGAGATATATGAGAAAAAGAGAATGTTTCACGTGAAACATTCTCTTTTTCTCTAACCAGGTTATATGGTCATATATTAATATAGAAGAAACACTGATTACATTGCCTCTGGAGCTTCGATTCCAAGGAGGTTAAGTGCCTCAGATATTGTATTCTTAGTGAGATATGTGAGCATAACTCTTGCATTCTTGAGCTCAACATCATCTACATTGATTCTTGTTGAGTTATAGAACTTGTTAAATGCCTGAGCAACATCAACTGCATATCTTGCTACAACAGATGGCTCATACTTATCAGCAGCATCCTTGATCACAGATGGGAATCTGTTGATCTCTTTTAATAACTCTATGGCATCCTGCTCTGTAATGAGACTGTAGTTAACCGGTTTTGATGGATCGAATGACTCAGCAAGTCTTACAACGCTGCAGCATCTTGCATGTGTATACTGAACATAAGGACCTGTCTCACCATCAAAGTTGAGAACCTTATCCCAGCTAAATGATACATCCTTGATTCTCTGGTTATATAAGTCATTGAAAAGAACAGCACCAACACCAACTTTCTTGGCTACATCCTCCTTGTTTGGAAGATTTGGGCTCTTTTCGGTGATTATCTCAAGACTCTTTGCAATGGCATCCTTCAGAATATCCTCTGCGTATATGATATTACCGCTTCTGGTAGAAAGCTTTGCTCCCTCAAGACTTACAAGACCATAAGGAATGTGAACAAGCTGATCCTTTGCCCATTCGTTTCCAAGAAGCTCAACTACCTTGAATACCTGTGCAAAATGAAGTTTCTGCTCCTGACCGGTTACATATAAGCACTTTGAGAAGTGATATGTGTCTTTTCTATAGAATATAGCAGCAAGATCTCTTGTTGCGTATATTGAGCTTCCGTCTTTCTTGGTTATGATACATGGAGCCATATCGTAATCTGAGAGATCAACGATCATAGCACCTTCGCTCTCCTTCAGAAGACCGGCAGCCTTAACCTTGTCCACAACAGCCTGGCACTTGTCTCTATAGAAACTCTCTCCAAGATAGTAGTCGAAATCCATTCCGAGGAGGTTGTATGTTCTCTTGTATTCAACAAGACTTATATCCTTGAACCACTGCCATATGCTGAGTGCTTCCTCGTCTCCATTTTCCATCTTGTTGAACCATGCTCTTGCCTCGTCAACAAGCTCTGGATTCTTGTCAGCCTCTTCATGGAACTTCACATACAGCTTCATGAGCTCTGAGATTCCATCCTTCTCAACAGCTTCCTTTGAACCCCATGCCTTGTAAGCTACGATAAGCTTACCAAACTGTGTGCCCCAATCGCCAAGGTGATTTATTCTTACAACATTGTATCCAAGCTTGGAATGAATCTTGTAAAGAGAGTTACCGATTATTGTAGTTCTGAGATGGCCAACGTGGAAATTCTTTGCAACGTTAGGAGATGAGTAGTCAATACATATGGTCTGTCCCTCGCCTATATCGGATTTGCCGAAGTCATCTGTGTTGGCTGCCTCTATCATTGTCTTTACAAATACATCTTTCTTGATATAGAAGTTCAGGTATGCACCTGCTACATCGATCTTCTCGATGAAATCTACATCTCCTATGGCTTCCTTTATATCGGCTGCAATCATATTTGGGGCTTTTCTGAGCACCTTTGCCAGTCTGAAGCAAGGAAATGCAAAATCACCCATATCAGGGCGTGGTGGAATCTCGATTGAAGCAATGATATCTGACATTTCGATTCCTTCTACGTTATTTGAGATAAGCTGTGCAATTTTTTCTTTCATGATAATGTTCCTTTTATGTTTATTTTATTCGAAATATATATGTGTTGATAAAACAACATATACACAATATAACACTTTGTTACTTTAAGATATCCAACCTGTAAACTAAGTAATATATGTCTTTCAACAGATACGTTATTATTCAAGTGGAATAGTAAATCTTACATTTGTTCCGGTTTTTGAATCGCCATCGATCTTCAGAGTTCCATTTAACAGATATATGATCTCCTTGATTCTGTGGAGACTGCTGTACCATGGACTGTTGGTATCATAATTGTTGTCTATACCCACGCCATTGTCGTTGATATATACATCTATGAGCTTACTGCTCAGATATATCTTGATTGAGACCTTGTTGGCATTTGAATGAACAAATATGTTGTCCATAATATCTTTAGTTATTGATAAAAGATATGTAGCTACAATACCTGGAATATTCATGGCATAATCAGCACAGTTGATGTCGTATGATATGCCACATTCAGGATGTTCATCCTTGTAACCCTGGAAAAGTTTCTCAAGATGATTCCATACAGGCTCTTCGCTGTCTGATTCTCCAGAGAGAGAATTGGCAAGTTCATCTACATGGTCGGCAAGTTTTGCCGTTGATGAGGTGAGCTCTTCGAGTGTGACCTTAGCTCTGTTGATATCTGATCTTATAAGCCAGGACAGTACATCCAGCTTGTGTGAATTAGAGTCAAGAACATCTGTGATGTCGGATTGAATCCTGTCCGCAAGCTGTTTTTTCTCATATTGGTACAATCTGAGGATATTTTTTCCGTGATCCGCTGCTGTCAGGGAATCAGTATCTGGTCCGTCTGTTTCTGTTGTATCTTCATTATTAATAGTAGATACTTCCTCAGTCACCTCCGTCAGAAGATCATCTATATGTCTGTTGGAGGTGGATAGATCAGTTATACGCTTCTTAAGCAATGCGGTTTCTTCTTCGTCCTCTTTGATCTGAAGATGAAGAGTCTGCTGCATATCCTGAAGCTCCTTTAACTGAAGCTCTATCTGAGTAGCCTTTTCCTGCTGTGAGGTGGTGTCTACTGAGAATGGTGAAAATACATTGTGACCAGTGCTTGTCTTGAAGGAGTATACATCTAATGTCTTTATAAGCTGGTCTATCTTTGCCTTGAGTTCAAAATCTTCAGTTTTGAGTGACTGAACCTGCTCAAGCTTGCTGATATATGAATCATTAAAGAAATTCAACAGATCCTGATTGGTCTTGCGCACCAATTTGAGACTTTCTATAGAAGATGTATCCATGATGAAACTCCTTTCCATAAATTTGCTGTAATCTTCATTGTAGTATACCAAAAACTGTGTGTCAACAAATGCAAAATCAACGTTTATTTCTTTTCCCTGTATGCGACGAGTCTGTTGATAGGTGTTCCCATTGCTGAGAATTTGGTCTCATACTCGGTCATGATGTTGCCTTTGTTGTATTCTGAATTGTGAAGGTCATATGTGTAGTTCTCAAGGATCCATCCTGCCTCGGGAACCTGTTCCAGAGAGAAATCAAAGAGTCCTCTGTTATCAGTCTTAAATATAACTCTTCCCTCAGGGGCGAGGAACTGATCATACAGACCAAGAAAATGTGTAGATGTGAGACGTCTCTTGGCATGCCTGTCCTTTGGCCATGGGTCCGAGAAATTGAGATATATTCTATCTACTTCATTTGTATCGAATACGTCAGTTATATATTCGGCATCCATTCTTATAAAGTAGAGATTCGTCATCTCAGGTTCAAGCTCTCTTTTCTCAAGGGCACGCACCAGGACACTTGAATACTTCTCTATGCCTATGTAATTGATATCAGGATTGCGTCTTGCAAGCTCCATGATAAACTGTCCCTTGCCCATGCCTATCTCAATATGTATAGGGTTATCGTTGTCAAATAACTCATGCCAATGCCCCTTCATGCCTGTTTCATTGTGCACTACATAGTCATTTGCTGCGATAGTCTCTCTTGATCCTTTTACATTTCTCAGTCTCATAGTAATCTCCATCTATTTATTGTAAAAATCTTCTTTTTATTGAAAAAGTCATACCTTATAATAATAACATAGGCGAAAATGATATTCAAACAATATATATAACTGGTAATTTTGATATGGGATAGGAGCAGAGTAATACCGAACAAATAAAAATGAAAAAAGTTGAAAAAAACACTTGCATTATAAAAAGAACTAATGTATACTCTAATCTGTTGTGACGAACACAACATGATAAATACGGGCCGCTAGCTCATTTGGTAGAGCACCTGACTCTTAATCAGGGTGTGCGGGGTTCGAGCCCCCGGCGGCCCACTACAAGGTGGATTGACTGCAATATAATTGTGGCTGGTCCATTTTTTTGTCACTCAGTTTGAAATCATTTGCTGGATGTCAGAAAAGTTGAAAAAAATGAGAAAAACACTTGCATTATTCTCAGAACTGATATATAATCTACTCTGTTGTGACGAACATAATAAATAAATACGGGCCGCTAGCTCATTTGGTAGAGCACCTGACTCTTAATCAGGGTGTGCGGGGTTCGAGCCCCCGGCGGCCCACTACAAGATGGATTGACTGCAATATGTTGTGGCTGGTCCATTTTTTTTGTGCAAAAATCCATGGTCTTTTATTTATTTCCTTATTTGAAGATGTGTGGGTTACACGCCTTCGTTATCGAATGCTGGAATGAAGCTCTCTTTTGCTGTCTCACCCTCCTGTATAAATCCATTTTCAACGCCGATATCAATGGCATAATCCACAAGCTCATCGTATTCAGAAGGAGTTATAGTTCTGCCAAGCTCTGGAAATCTATTCTCAATTCCCGGCATAGGGGTGTACTGGTTCATGATGCTTATATATATTGAATCTTTGTATGTGTTATATAGATATGTGATTATTGACTTGGAATCATCCAGATGATCAGGAAGCTGCAGATGACGGACGATAACACCCCTCTGCATAATTCCGTCGTCATCAAAGCGGGTCTGGTCTCCTCCGCATTGTCTGACCATCTCAGATATGGAGGCTTTGGCATGTTCAGGATAGTCTGGAGCATTACTGTATTTTGAGGACAGATCCGGTGACATGAATTTGAAATCAGGAAGATACACGTCTATATAGCCATCAAGTAGCTGTATCATCTCGGCCGTTTCATAACCACTGCAGTTATATACAAATGGAAGCTTGAAGTTCCGTGATCTCGCCATATCTATAGCTGATATGATCTGTGGTATATAGTGATCCGGTGTGACAAGATTGATGTTGTTGGCACCCTTATCCTGAAGCTCAAAGAAAATGTTGCACAGCCTTGATATGGATATATCCTTGCCAGCCTTGCCTCCGGATATGGCTTTATTCTGGCAGAAGCAGCATCCAAGTGCACATCCGGAGAAGAATACGGCACCTGAACCGTTCTCTCCGGATATACATGGCTCTTCCCACATGTGTAGCGCTGCACGGCTCACCCTGACTGTGTCTGTCATATGGCAGGCACCTGTGTGACCGGATGTACGGTCTACACCGCATTTTCTTGGACACAATATGCAGTTGTTCAGGATGTGCCGGATATCCATATTATTTACCTCCAAAATAGATAATAATTGCTATTAACTGACAGGTGAATTAGTATTTGTCAGGGTCAAATGTGCTTATGAGATCAGCAAATTCCTGAAGATCAGCATTTGCTTCCATGTGCTCTATCTCACCCCTATCCATAAGCCCCGCAAGGGAAGGATTGATAGGCAGACGGATCGCGTGGCCTATATACAGGTCTCTTATGACCTGCTCAAGCTGGCTCTTGCCAAATATATAGTGCTTGTTATTGCAGTCAGGACAAATGAAATATGACATATTCTCTATCATACCAATGACAGGGATATTCATGCTGTCTGCCATGTGAACAGCCTTTCCAACGATGACAGATACGAGATCCTGAGGGGTGGTAACTACCACAACTCCATCTATAGGGATGGACTGGAATATGGTAAGTGGCACGTCGCCGGTTCCAGGAGGACAGTCGATGAACATATAGTCTATGTCTCCCCAGATGATGTCTGAGTAGAACTGCTTGACTGTTCCCGCTATGATAGGTCCTCTCCAGAGGACAGGTGTTGTCTCGTCGTCCAGAAGAAGATTCACAGACATGATCTTGATTCCTGTTTCCGTCTCATCGGGATACAGGAAATCTCCTTCTGCCTCTGGTGTCTTATGTACGCCAAATGCCTTTGGAATAGAAGGTCCTGTGATATCTGCGTCAAGTATGGCTGTCTTGTAACCCATGCGCTGCATGAGAACGGCGAGCTGACAGGTTACTGAGGATTTGCCGACTCCTCCTTTGCCGCTGACCACGGCAATAATATGTTTTATATGTGAACCTGGATGTGGCTCTATGATAAGACTCTGTGGTTCTGTTCTGCTGGAACAGCTCTGACCACAGGTACTGCAGTTGTGTGTACAATTCTCTGACATGATACTCTCCAATCTACTGCACATGGATGTCTGTGCAATCTGTGTTGTATGCTAAGTTACGCATTTGATTAATATATATCATTAAGAGGTTACAAAGTCAACGAATGCAGGTACTATGAAATTTGAGAGGTGAGTTGAAATTGACGGGTGTCAAATATATAATCAGAGACATGATAGTATACGGATTGTAGAGTTGAAATGAAATACCTGATAGAAAGTATTCTAATAAAGTAATTGGGCATGAAAAATACTATAAAAAGGAGAATATAGCATGGGAGTTTTATCAAATATCGAGCCATATGGAGTTTTTCGTTTCTTTGAGGAGATATGCGGGATTCCACACGGATCGTCGGATACAAAGAAGATAAGTGATTATCTGGTGAAGTTTGCCATAGACAAAAATCTGAGATATATACAGGATGAGAGCAACAATGTGATCATATTCAAGGACGGAACTGCCGGGTATGAGGACAGTGCCCCTGTCATGCTACAGGGACATATGGATATGGTCTGTGAGAAAGATGTTGACTGTGATATTGATTTTGAGCGGGACGGACTGAGACTAGTGCTTGAGGACGGAGTGATATCCGCTGATGGAACCACCCTTGGCGGAGATGACGGGATAGCTGTGGCATTTGCACTGGCTATACTGGATGCCGACGATATACCACATCCACCGATTGAGTGCGTATTTACGGTTGATGAGGAGATAGGAATGCTGGGAGCTGCGGCGATTGACTGTAGTCCACTTAAGTCACGGATCATGCTCAATCTGGATTCTGAGGATGAGGGGTATCTGTTGGTGTCATGTGCCGGAGGTGCGTGTGCTACGTGCCATATTCCGGTTGAATATGAGAATGCAGAAGATGATCATTCAGTTGTGAAAATTATTGTAGAGGGTCTTACCGGTGGACATTCCGGCGTGGAGATCATAAAACAGAGGGCAAATGCCGACAAGCAGCTTGCAAGACTTCTATATAATATAGGAAGGGATGTTCCATACAGACTGATATCTATACAGGGCGGTCTTAAGGACAATGCAATACCTAACAAGGCGGAGGCATATGTGGGTATTGATCCGGAGGATGTGGATAACTTTGTAAAATCTGCGGAAAAGAATGAGAATATTCTGAGGCATGAATTTGGAAATACTGATCCAGAGCTTATAGTGAAAGTAGAAACGGATCTGTCAGATGATCTGGGTTCATATAATAACGCGGATGATGTGCAGAACGATATGTATGGTAGAACCATGATCAACAGAGTTATGACAGAAAAGTCATCGGATATAGTTATCAGGAGTCTTATGATGATGCCAAATGGAATTCAGAAGATGAGCAATGATATAGAAGGGCTTGTGCAGACATCGCTGAATCTTGGAATATTGAATACAACTGAGGATGAGGTCACAGCAAGCTTTTCAGTAAGAAGCAGTGTACAGTCTGAAAAGGAAAATCTGATAGATCAGCTCCGATGTGTATCTGTCTCGGCTGGTGGAAGTCTGGAAGTGCAGGGGGATTATCCTGCATGGGAGTACAGACATGATTCTCCTCTCAGAGATATTATGGTGGATGTGTTTGAAGAGCAGTATGGAAGAAAGCCTGTTATACAGGCGATTCACGCCGGAGTGGAGTGTGGACTTTTCGCTGGCAAGATGCCGGGTCTGGACTGTGTATCATTTGGCCCGGATATGAAGAATATCCATACAAGCAGAGAGTCTATGGATGTTGCCAGTGTACAGAGAACATGGAGGTATACACTGGGTATACTTGAGAAATTGAAGTAATTGACAGCAATATAATTTCAATAAGGAGAAAATGATGGAAAAGGTAAAAGGATTCTTGAAGAAGAAAGACATCGTGTTCAGTGTCAAGAGATACGGAATAGATGCTCTCGGTGCCATGGCACAGGGATTGTTCTGTACTCTGCTTATCGGAACTATCCTGAACACACTTGGCAATCAGTTTGGTGTGCCATTTCTTAAAGCGGTTGTTGCGACCGTGAATGGAACAGATTATACAGTTGGAGGTCTCGCATCTGCTATGGCAGGACCTGCGATGGCGGTGGCTATAGGATATGCTCTTAAGGCACCACAGCTCGTATTGTTCTCACTGATAACAGTTGGATTTGCGGCAAATGCCTTGGGCGGCGCAGGAGGCCCGCTGGCAGTTTATTTTATTGCAGTTATTGCAACTGAACTTGGAAAGGTTGTCTCAAAGGAGACAAAGATTGACATACTGGTGACACCTCTGGTTACCATCGGAAGTGGTGTGGCTGTGTCTGCACTTCTTGCACCTACACTCGGTGCCATAGCCATGAAGGTCGGAGATCTCATCATGCTGGCTACAAACCTTCAGCCGTTCTGGATGGGTATTGCGGTATCAGTTCTCGTCGGTGTGGCACTTACACTTCCGATATCATCCGCTGCGATATGTGCGGCATTCGGACTTACAGGTCTGGCCGGCGGTGCTGCTGTGGCGGGATGTTGTGCGCAGATGGTTGGATTTGCAGTTATGTCATTCAGAGAGAATAAATGGGGTGGCCTTGTTTCACAGGGAATCGGAACATCAATGCTCCAGATGGGTAACATCATCAAGAATCCGAGAATCTGGATCGCACCTATAGTTACCTCTGCGATCACAGGTCCTCTTGCAACATGTCTGTTCAAGCTTCAGATGAATGGAACTCCTGTATCATCAGGTATGGGTACATGTGGTCTGGTTGGACAGATCGGAGTATACACAGGCTGGATGAATGATATCGAGGCGGGAAGCAAGACAGCGGTCACAGCTATGGACTGGGTTGGTCTGATCCTAATCTCATTTGTACTTCCTGCAGTTCTCTGCCCGCTCATCAACATGGTGGTGAGAAAACTCGGCTGGGTTAAGGATGGAGATATGACTTTATCATAAAGATTGGCTGAAATCCGGTGGAGGAAAATTATCTCAAAATTGTTTCCATCAGGCAGATTACAACAGAAAAGATACAATATTTTCGCAAATAAGATTGAAATTGGCTCGAAAGATACAAATTTACAGATTTTGTGTCTTTCGGGCCTTTTTATATGGAAAAGGAGATAATATTTTCCTAAAATGGGTGATTCAGAAGGAAAAAGATACAAAATATATGGTGCTTGATTTGTGGAGTGAAAATACAGCAAAAATGAGCAGACGATAGAAAAATCAAGAATACAAAAAAGTCCTTGCCTTGAAGTGAACTCCAAAGAGTATTATTAGATATGTCAGAGAAACAGTTCCTGACGTTTTTCGAAAATATGGTAGTTAAAACAGACAGGAGGACACAGAGACAGGTAAGACTCTGGTGATCTATTTTTCAGCAACTGGAAATACAAAAGATGCTGCAGAATATATAGCGGCAGAGACAGGAGCAGATATATTTGAGATCACCCCGGCCCAGGAGTATACATCGGATGATCTGAACTACAATGATGACAGCAGCAGGGTATCAAAGGAACACAATGACGAAAGCCTCAGGGATGTGGAGCTTACCACCACTGAAGTTCCTGGCTGGGAATCGTATGATACGGTATTTGTAGGTTATCCTATATGGTGGGGAACGTCTGCATGGCCGGTAGATTCATTTGTCAAGGCAAATGACTTCACTGGCAAGACTGTATATCCGTTCTGCACATCGGCGAGCTCAGGACTGGGAAGCAGTGCAGATGATCTGGCTTCTGAGGCAGGAAGCGGAGACTGGAAGGATGGTCAGAGATTCTCGTCGGGTGTGACACAGCAGGATGTGGCCGACTGGATAAGCGGGCTCGGCCTTGGACAGTAATGTGTCAGATAAGTAACTGAACAGATGTAATAAACATAGCTGGAAATAATTTGAAATTGAAATAAAAAGAAACAGGAGGATATAAAAATGTTAAAAGAAACTTACACACTTAACAATGGAGTAGCAATTCCAAAGCTTGGACTTGGAACATGGTTCATCGACGATGACAAGATAGCAGATGCCGTGAGGGAGGCCGTAAAGATAGGTTACAGACATATTGACACTGCACAGGCATACGGCAATGAGCGCGGAGTAGGCGAAGGAGTTAGAACCTGTGGTATTCCAAGAGAAGAACTGTTCGTAGTCTCAAAGGTTGCGGCTGAGCACAAGACATATGAGGAGGCCAAGGCGGGAATCGATGGAACGCTTGAGAAGATGGGACTTGACTATCTCGATATGATGATCATTCACAGCCCACAGCCTTGGGTAAAGGTAAATCAGAGCGATGACAGATACGTGGAGGGCAACAGAGCAGCATGGAGAGCACTTGAGGAGGCATACAAGGAAGGCAAGCTCAAGGCTATTGGTATATCCAATTTCCAGATCGGTGATATCGAGAGCCTTATGGAGACTGCTGAGATCAAGCCTATGGTCAACCAGATACTTCTTCACATCAGCAATACTCCGATAGAACTGGTGGATTACTGTCAGAAGAACGATATACTTGTTGAGGCTTATTCACCTATCGCACATGGTGAGATACTCAATCAGCCTGAGATCAAGGCTATGGCGGACAAGTATGGTGTGACTGTTCCACAGCTCTGCATCAGATATACTATCCAGCTCGGAACAATTTCACTGCCAAAGACGGCCAATCCAGAGCACATGAAGAGCAATACAGAGGTCGATTTCGAGATAAGTGCAGAGGATATGGAGGCTCTTAAGAATTTCAAGAAGATCGAGAGCTATGGAGCGAGCAGTGGTTTTCCTGTATATGGTGGACGTATATAATAAAGAAAAGTTCATAGCTATAGTGGACAGCCGTCAGGTTTGTATAGTTTGCAATCATAAATATCTTGCATAATATAATAGTTACCTTATAATAGAGATGTTGCTAATTTTATACATTTAGGAGGAAATGAACAATATGAAAAAGGGAACAAGTTATATTGTAGTGGCTGCAATGATGATGGGATTGATGCTGACAGGCTGTGGGGGCAATGACAATTCTGTAACTAAGGCTACAACTGAAGCTGAGACAGAAGCAGCAACAGAGGAGCAGGATACTGAAACACAGGACACTGCAGATGATACTGAGGACAGTTCGGTCGCCATTGATGAGGAGGACACAGAGGAAGATACAGAGGACAGTGAAGAGGCAGAAGCTGATCCTTCAATAGTAGGTGTATACACCAAGAATGGTTATGAGAATTCGTATTTTGGATTTAAGATCAACCTTGAAGGAAGCTATGGAATTCAGACAAGAGGTTCATTACTGACTGCCACCGATATCTCTGAGGTTGTGGAGGATTCCAATAGCGATGAGACTGTACAGAGGGCATTGGATAATCTGGACAATAGCTTTACGGTAGGAAACGATTATGCATTCTGTGCAAATGATGGTACACACTATATTCTGCTCAAAATAAAGTCCCCTAAGGGTGGTGGAAATTACGGTTATGATGTGTGGGCTGATGAGAATACAGTAGCAAAGGCAACTGTTGCTCAGATGGATACTGTTATTACATCTACAGCAAGTAGAATTGGCGCTGAAGCAAGCAATATTGAGACTGATTATTCCAAGTGTACAGTATTTGGCGAAGAGCACTACATATGTACAGCAACGGCTGATATGTCTGGAACTGAGTACTCTCTGACAAATGTAATAGTAAGATCAGATGACGGAAAGTATACGATGATAATAGCTATAGAGACACTTGGTGACAGAAATTATCAGGATATTCTGGATAACATGTTCAGTCCATTATAAATTTTACAACTTTACTTTTTCAAAAACAAAAAGTATAATACACATCGAAAGCGAGTGGCAAAGATTGCGTAAATCCAGTTTTGTCACTCGCTTTTTATGTGTATATATAATAATTTTCTAGTGTGTAGCTATTCAGCGTAAGTCCAACTAACTTAGGCGGTAGCTGCTTTTTTTGTTCAGGGAAAGGAGTTTGAAGAGTGGAAGAAATAGATAAGAACAAAGAGGAAAACAGAGAGAGAAATAAGATGAAAGATATGCCAGTTGGAAAGCTGATGATCCAGATGGGTATTCCTATGATTCTTTCCATGGCGCTTCAGGCGGTGTACAACATCGTAGACAGCGCATTTGTGGGAAATATGAAGGTGGGAAGTGAGGCTGCGTTAAATGCCCTCACGCTGGTATTTCCGGTGCAGATGCTCATGGTTGCTCTGGGCATAGGCACGGGAGTCGGCACAAATGCGTTTATTGCCAGAACCCTTGGTCAGGGTGATAAGGAAAGAGCTGCCAAGGTGGCTGGCAACAGTCTGTTTCTCGGTGCTGTAATATATGTGGTGTGTTTGTTATTTGGAATATTGGGAGTGAGGACTTATATAGTCTCACAGACTATGGACACGCAGGTCACAGAGATGGCTGTGGATTATCTAAGAATATGCTGTGTGTATTCATTTGGAATAATATTCTTCTCGTTGTTTGAGAAGCTGCTTCAGGCAACTGGCAGATCCATGTATTCAACGATAGGTCAGGTGATGGGAGCTGTCATAAACATCATACTTGATCCGCTTCTCATATACGGAGTGGGACCATTTCCTGAGATGGGTGTCAGAGGAGCCGCCTATGCGACTATTATAGGTCAGATAGCGTCTGCGGTTCTGCTGTGCGTGTTCCATCTGAGACTTAATAAGGAATTTGAACATGGATGTGCATACATGAAGCCTGACTGGAGAATCATCCGGGGAATATATGCCATAGGACTCCCGGCCATCATAGCCCAGGCACTTATGTCCATCATGGTATACGCGCTGAATCTCATTCTCAAGTTTAACCAGTCGGCGCAGACTGCATATGGTCTGTTCTACAAGGTTCAGCAGTTTGTGCTGTTTCTCGCATTTGGACTCAGGGATGCGATCACCCCGATCACGGCATACAGCTATGGAATGGGTGACAGAAAGAGGATAAATGATGCGATTAAGTATGGAATAATCTACACAATAGTGCTGATGGTGTTTGGAATGGCTGTGACAGAGCTGTTTCCAGCTGCATTTGCCGGACTTTTTAATGCGGGACAGTCCAGAGTGTATTTTATAGACGCCATGAGGATAATCTCCCTAAGTTTCGTATTTGCCGGGGTAAATGTTGCATTTCAGGGAATATATCAGGCCCTTGAAGGCGGTGTGGAATCGCTTGTGATATCGCTGCTCAGACAGTTGATAATCATCCTGCCGCTTGCCGGAGCATTTGCGGCTCTGGTCAGAGGCGGTCAGGCGGATGTATCACTGATATGGTGGGCATTCCCGATCACGGAGATCGTGTCGTGCGTGGTGGGCATGGTGTTGCTGAGAAGGAAAATGAGGAGGGTTACTTCTTCCCTGCACCTTTCATCATTGACTTAAATGTCAGCATGAATGTTGCGCCGCATGAGAATGCGGACACTATGTCGCTGATAGGCTCGGCGTAGTAAATACTCATGACTGAGTGCGTGCAGTATGGCAGGATGATCGCGAGTGGGATTATCAGTATGACCTTTCTCAGCAGTGCAAATATAAGGGATTTGCCTGCTTGTCCCATGGATATGAAGGACTGCTGACATCCGTTCTGTATGCCAAAGAACATCATTCCGAATATGTATATCGGAAGAACTTTTGCACAGAGTGCTTTGAGGGATTCATCCGAGGTAAATATTCCGGCTGCCACGGACGGAAACAGGAATGCGGCCCCAGCCAGGACAAATGACACTATGATGGACATGGTTATCAGTATGGTACATGTCTTCTTCACTCTGTCCACGTTGCCCTTGCCGTAGTTGTAGCTGATGATGGGCTGGACTCCCTGGGAGAAACCGCTCATCGGGATAAATATAATCTGCATGATACTTTGGAGTATGGTGAATGATCCCACGTACAGGTCATCGCCGTACTTCTGGAGCCCGTGAGTGAACACGATGGTTATAAGGCTCTCCGTGACCTGCATGATAAATGGTGACACACCGAGAGCTGCGATGGACAGTATCAATTTGCCCTGTGGGCGCATCATCTGCGCTGATATGCGAAGACTAGCCTTGCTGGATGTCAGAAATCTGATAACCCATGCCGCGCTTATCGCCTGGGATATGACGGTCGCTATGGCCGCACCCTTGATTCCGAGGTTCAGTGCAAATATGAATATCGGATCGAGGATGATGTTGAATATGGCTCCTATGAGCACAGAAAACATGGCGGTCTTTGACTGTCCCTGGGCTGTGATAAATGTGTTCAGTCCGGTGGTGATCATGACAAATATAGTGCCTATAAGGTAAATGCTCAGATAGTCATCGGCATGTGGATAGGTGGCATCGCTGGCACCGAAGAAATACAGAAGCGGTTTCTTCAATGTGTAGATGACAGCCATAACAATAACTGTAAATATGATGAGCAGGGTTACGCCATTTGACAGGATGCGCTGTGCCTTGTCCCTGTCGCCTTTACCGAGAGCAATGGAAGCCAGAGGTGCTCCGCCCGCGCCCACGAACACGCTGAATGCACTTACAAGGGTGATGATCGGGAGACACAGTCCGATTCCGGTGAGGGATGCTGCGCCTACCTCGGGGATATGTCCTATGTATATTCTGTCCACTATGTTGTATAAGAGATTGATGAGCTGCGCCACAAATGTTGGAATGCCCATGGAGAGCATAAGTTTAAATATCGGCGCCGTGCCCATCCTCTCTTCAGAATTTGAAGAAATTGTACTTGTGTTCATAACTGCTCCTTAATGTTGATAACTTTTCGAATTTTTCGGAAAAGATTATATTTTGAATAGATGTGTTCTCTATTATAATGCCTAATGTATAGAATATTTCAGTTAGATGGGGTAGTCAATCAACAAATAATAAAGAAAGTATAAAATAAATGATAAGTGGAAAAAGTCCAGCAAATATGCGGGAAACAGTAAAAAACGAGTGAAAATATAGCAAAAACTTGAAAAATTATTCTTGACAAATTTACTAGGAAAGCGCATTATGGTTACAGATATAAGATAAACCGTTGATCAAGAGGAGTAGCGGCATATAACATGTTCAGAGAGTTGCAGGTGGTGTGATTGCAGCGATGGGAGTGCAGGTGAATGGACTTGTGAGGGCAAACCGAAAGATTTCAGATTCAAGTAGGGGAGACGGAGACCTACCGTTATAGAAGGTACATATATGATTGTATATGGTCGAGGGCATCGATATATATAAATATATATAAATTATTTATATATATTTTTTTTTATTTATTGATGAAATTAGGTGGCACCGCAGGAGATTAGATTTCTTGTCCTAATGTTTGTAGGATAAGGAATTTTTTTATGTCCTGTGGTTTTTTTTATTTTCATAAGGAGGGACCCGCATAAGCGGGAGGAATCCTAAAAAGGAAACGCACTGATGTGCGAGTAGGTCATCAAGCTACGCTTGACGACATGTTGTGAAGCACGCAGACGCCGCGAGAAGCGCCTTTCATGCGTCTGCTCATAATGGATTAATTGGCAAGGAGGATGAGACATGATAAGACCAGAACTTAACGAGGCAAAGAAATATGCGGCGGACGGATACAGGATGGTTCCGGTGTGCTGCGAGATGTTATCGGATGTGATCACACCTATCAACTTACTCAGAAAGCTGAAAGCGGCAAATGAGCACTGTTACATACTTGAGAGCGTGGAGAATCAGGAGGTGTGGGGACGGTACACATTTCTTGGTTACAATCCGAAGCTTGATGTCACATGCATGAATGGACACATACAGCTCAAGGATATAGATGGAAATGTGATAAAGGAAGCGGACGATACTCATCCTGAGGTATTCATCAGAGAGATACTCAAGGATTACAGGAGTCCAAAGATAGAAGGACTTCCAACGTTTACAGGAGGTTTTGTTGGTTACTTCTCATATGATTATATAAAGTACAGTGAGAAGAAGCTTGTGATCGATGCCGAGGATGATGAAGGGTTTCAGGATCTGGATCTGATGTTATTTGACAAGGTCATTGCATTTGACAATTTCAAGTCAAAGCTGATCCTCATTGCAAATGCTGACACGTCCGATATAGAAGCCGGATATGCAAAGGCACTTGCTGACATAGAAGATATGAAGAAGCTAATCCTCGATGGAGAGATGGCTGAGATAGAGCCGGTTAAGATGAAGAGTGATTTCAAGCCTCTGTTCAATAAAGAAAAATATTGCAGCATGGTCGAGAGGGCAAAGAAGTACATATTCGAGGGAGATATCTTCCAGGTGGTTCTGTCCAACAGACTTGAGGCTGAGATGGAGGGTTCACTGTTCAATACATACAGGGTTCTCAGAAGCACAAATCCTTCTCCGTATATGTTCTACTTCAGCGGCGACCAGATAGAGGTTGCGGGCGCATCGCCTGAGACACTGGTAAAGCTTGAGAATGGCGTGCTCCACACATTTCCTCTTGCTGGAACGAGACCGAGGGGAAAGACAAAGGAAGAGGATATGAGACTTGAGGCCGGACTTATGGCGGATGAGAAGGAGCTGGCGGAGCACAACATGCTGGTGGATCTCGGAAGAAATGATCTTGGCAAGATAAGCAAGTTCGGAACTGTTGAGGTTGAGCAGTACATGAAGGTTCAGAGGTACTCACATGTAATGCATATCGGGTCAACGGTCAAAGGAGAGATCGATGACAGCAGGTATGATGAGCTGTCAGCCGTAGATGCGGTACTTCCGGCAGGAACCCTCTCAGGGGCACCGAAGATCAGGGCGTGTCAGATCATCAACGAGCTGGAGAACAACAAGAGAGGAATATATGGTGGTGCCATAGGATACATAGATTTCACAGGGAATCTTGATACATGTATAGCCATAAGGATCGCATACAAAAAGGGTGACAAGGTATTTGTCAGATCCGGAGCGGGAATCGTGGCGGACAGTGTTCCGGAAAATGAGTTCCAGGAATGTATCAACAAGGCAAAGGCAGTTACAACAGCACTCACAATGAGCCACAATAAATACAAGGAGGACAAAACAAATGACAATACTTATAGATAACTATGACAGCTTCTCCTACAACCTGTATCAGCTTGTGGGGGCAATAAATCCGGATATAAAGGTCATAAGAAATGATGAGTTCACCTGTGAGGAGATCGAGGCGATGAATCCGGATCACATAATCATCTCACCGGGACCCGGAAGACCTTCGGATGCGGGAATGTGTGAGGAAGCGGTGAGATATTTTGCAGGAAAAGTACCAATCCTCGGCGTGTGTCTCGGACATCAGGCGATTTGTGAGACATATGGTGCGACAGTCACATATGCAAAGAAACTTATGCATGGAAAGATGTCGCTGGTTGATGTGAATCTGAACTGCAGATTGTTCAGAGGACTTCAGAGCAAGATACAGGTTGCCAGATATCATTCACTGGCAGCAGCCGATGAGAATTTCCCAGAATGTCTGGAGGTCACAGCAAGAACGGAGGATGGAGAGATCATGGCAGTAAAACACAGGGATCACGAGGTATACGGAGTTCAGTTCCATCCGGAGTCGATATTGACACCGAAGGGCAAGATAATGCTCAGGAATTTTTTGGAGATATAAAATGATATAAAATAAGGAGGATATGGCGATGATACAGGAAACTCTTAAGAAGGCAGCAGCAGGACAGGATCTTACATACGATGAGGCATATGCCAGCATGGATGAAATATTCAGCGGCCAGGTGCCGGGAGAGACAACGGCGGGATATCTCACAGCGCTTCATATGAAGGGCGAGACACTTGATGAGATAACAGCCAGTGCAAATGGAATGAGAGACCATGCGGAGTCTCTTCCACATGACGGAATAGATGTTCTTGAGATCGTGGGAACAGGTGGGGATTGTGCGAATTCATTTAACATATCGACAACGAGTGGTATAGTTGCAGCAGCAGCCGGAGTACCGATCGCAAAGCACGGCAACAGAAGCGTATCGAGCAAGAGTGGAGCAGCGGATGTACTTGAGGCTCTTGGTGTAAATATCTCCATATCACCTGAAAAGATGGGCAAGGTTCTCGCTGAGTGCAACATGAGCTTTATGTTTGCCCAGGTTTATCACAAGGCGATGAAATATGCAGGTCCGGTCAGAAAGGCACTTGGAATACCGACAGTATTCAATATCCTTGGACCTCTCACCAACCCGGCAAAGGCTCAGATGCAGATCATGGGAGTATACAAGGAGGAGCTTGTTGATCAGATGGCTCCTGTACTTGTTGGTCTTGGCGTAAAACGGGGACTTGTCGTATACGGACAGGATTGTCTGGATGAGATCTCCATGAGCGCACCTACAACTGTAGCAGAGATCAAAGATGGCGAGATCACAAAGTATGAGATCAAGCCAGAGGATTTCGGATTTGAGAGGTGCAGTAAGGAGGATCTGGTGGGCGGCGATCCTGAGGAAAATGCACAGATCACCCGCGATATCCTGTCAGGTAAGATTACTGGAGCCAAGAGAAATGCAGTTGTACTGAACGCAGCAGCTTGTATCTACATTGCAGGCAAGGCAGACTCCATAGCAGACGGAATAAAGGTGGCAGAGGACGTGATCGACAGTGGCAAGGCTGCTGAGACGCTTGATGCATTTGTAAGACTGACAAATGAGTAGATAAGCTTCATCGCAGACTATGATAGAAGGTTGCATAGAGAGGTAAGAGATGATATTAGATGAGATAGCGGAAAAGACAAAGGAACGTGTGGCGGAGCAGAAGAAAAAAGTTCCTCTTGAGGAGATGAAGAGACAGGCACTTGATATAGTTGCCAGAGAGACGGATAACGGCAGCAGCCCATATAGTAAGTTCCCATTTAGGGATAATCTGGCAGCGGATGGAATATCGTTTATCTGTGAGGTCAAGAAGGCATCGCCTTCCAAGGGGCTTATCGCACCTGACTTTCCCTATGTTGAGATCGCAAAGGAATATGAGGCGGCTGGTGCTTCAGCCATATCGGTGCTCACTGAGCCGTTTTATTTCCAGGGAAGCAATCAGTTCCTGATGGATATAAAGAAGGAGGTAAATATACCGCTGCTGAGGAAGGATTTTACAGTTGACGAGTATATGATATATGAGGCAAAGGTCATAGGAGCCTCGGCGGTGCTTTTGATTTGCGCAATACTGGATGACGAGCAGCTTGGATTATACCTGCAGCTTGCGCATGAACTTGGGATGTCGGCTCTGGTTGAGGCTCACGATGAGGATGAGGTCAGACGGGCGATAGCCTGCGGAGCCGGCATCATCGGGGTGAACAACAGAGACCTCAGAACATTTACGGTGGACATCATGAACAGTGTTCGTCTTAGAAAGCTGATACCGGATACGGTGCCAGCCACCCATATGGGGACGGAGGTACCTGTCACTGGTACAGGAGCTGCGGCTGACACTTTAGCACCCCAGAAGATGGTGTATGTGTCTGAGAGTGGAATCAAGGCAAAAGAGGACATAGACAGGCTCAAGGCAAATGGAACTGATGCGGTGCTCATAGGTGAGACATTTATGAGAAGTCCCGACAAGAAGAAGTTGTTTGCGGAACTTAGAGGCGAGTAACATATTATATAGAAGAAACACAATACAAAAGTGTAGAAATTACATTTGAAAATATATCTGAGAAGACAAAAACAGGAGGAAAAACATATGTCAAAAGGCAGATTTGGCGTTCACGGCGGCCAGTACATTCCAGAGACTCTGATGAATGCGATGCTGGAGCTGGAGGAGGCTTACAAGAAATATAAGGATGATCCGGAGTTCAACAGAGAACTCACAGAGATGCTCAACGAGTATGCGGGAAGACCCAGCAGACTTTACTATGCGGAGAGAATGACAAAGGATCTGGGCGGAGCGAAGATATACCTCAAGAGAGAGGATCTGAACCACACAGGAGCGCACAAGATCAACAACGTAATCGGACAGATGCTCCTTGCCAAGAGAATGGGCAAGACAAGAGTTATCGCGGAGACCGGTGCCGGACAGCACGGAGTTGCAACAGCTACAGTTGCAGCCATGATGGGCATGGAGTGTGAGATATACATGGGCGAGGAGGACACGATCAGACAGGCTCTCAACGTGTACAGAATGAGACTTCTGGGTGCAAAGGTTCATCCGGTAAAGACTGGAACAGCCACACTGAAGGATGCGGTATCTGAGGCATTCCGTGAGTGGACAAGCAGGATCGATGACACACACTATGTACTCGGCTCAGTCATGGGACCATATCCTTTCCCTGAGATCGTCCGTGATTTCCAGGCTGTGATCAGTAAAGAGATCAAGGCACAGCTCATGGAGAAGGAGGGAAGACTTCCTGATGTCGTCATGGCATGTGTGGGCGGCGGTTCAAATGCCATCGGAGCTTTCTATGATTTCATACCTGACGAGAGCGTCAGATTGATCGGCTGTGAGGCAGCAGGCAGAGGTGTTGATACATTTGAGACAGCGGCAACCATCGCAACCGGAAAGCTTGGTATATTCCACGGCATGAAGTCCTACTTCTGTCAGGATGAATTTGGTCAGATCGCACCTGTATATTCGATCTCAGCGGGACTTGACTACCCGGGAATCGGACCTGAGCATGCATACCTTCACGACATCGGACGTGCAGAGTATGTGGCGATCACAGATGACGAGGCAGTTGATGCATTTGAGTATCTGTCAAGGATCGAGGGAATCATCCCTGCGATAGAGAGCGCACACGCTGTGGCTTACGCCATGAAGCTGGCACCTACAATGGACAAGGATAAAATAATAGTGATCAATGTATCAGGACGTGGAGACAAGGACGTTGCAGCCATCGCAAGATACAGAGGGGAGGATCTTCATGAGTAATATAGCAAAAGCATTTGAACATGGAAAAGCATTTATACCATTTGTGACATGTGGCGATCCGTCGCTGGATGTGACAGAGGAGGTAGTATACGCAATGGTTGAGGCCGGTGCAGACCTTATAGAGCTGGGAATCCCATTCTCAGACCCGACAGCCGAGGGTACGGTCATTCAGGGCGCAAATATAAGAGCGCTTGCAGGCGGCGTGACGACAGACAAGGTATTTGACCTTGTGAGAAAGCTCCGCAAGAAAGTGACAATACCTATGGTGTTCATGACATATGCAAATGTCGTGTTCTCGTACGGTTCGGAGAGATTCATCAGCACATGCAGGGAGATTGGCATAGACGGTCTGATCCTTCCTGACATTCCTTACGAGGAGAAGGGCGAGTTTGATGGAATCTGCAAGCAGTATGATGTGGATCTCATTTCACTCATCGCACCTACATCCCATGAGAGAATATCCATGATCGCAAATGATGCGAGTGGATTTGTATATTGCGTGTCATCACTCGGTGTAACCGGAACCAGAACCAAGATCACCACAGACATAGGAGCAGTGGTCGATCTGGTGAAGAAGGCGAAGGACATTCCTTGCGCTGTAGGTTTCGGAATATCCACACCTGAGCAGGCAAAGCAGATGGCGGAGAAGTCAGACGGTGTCATCGTCGGTTCAGCCATCGTCAAGCTGTGTGCCCAGTACGGCAAGGACTGTGTGCCTTATGTGAGAGATTATGTGAAGAGCATGAAGGATGCGATAAGGTAGGAAATTATAGATACTAATTGGGGTATGCATTTGTGGATGCATATTTAAGAGAGTCGGAGAAATCTGGCTCTCTTGTGTTTTATAGATATATTTATAAATATGTTGACACCACAATTAGTTTTTGATATAACATATACATCAGCGATTGCTGATATCCATAATGAAAATTGAATAAATCATATTTTAAGTAGAAGAGTTTGAAAACATGATGAGTAGCAAGTGCTACAAGTCTGCGATCATGACTCTTTTTTTGTTGCCTTTTGGGCATGGGGCAGATTTCAAATGAAAACTGAATATGCATCTGCCCGGTATCCGGGGCAGCAAAGAATACGGACACAGCGACTGTCGTCGGCTGAAAAATGACAGACCGGGGAGCGGGCACTGATAAGGTGTGAGCTGGTAAAGCTTCAGATAACACATTGACAATATTTTGTAGATTTATTTTAGGTTTATTTTTTCATTATGGAGGTAACGATTATGAGATATTCATTTACAGAAAAGACATCACACAGACAGCAGGAGACAGCATACATGCTTTATATGATCATCGGCAGCTATTTTCACAGATGCAGATGCAGATCAAAGGCGTTGGAGGAGAATCTCTTCCTTTATTATAAAGAGCTTGGAGAACGCAGACAGATAGATAAAGAGAGACAGATCATCAGAGTCAGCGAGGGTGTGCTGAAAGACAATATGACAGATCTGGCGGAGATGAATGCTGAGGTGGTTATCTCAAGGGCAGATGATCTGTATATATTAAGATTTTACACAGGATTTGAGAGGGTCGTGGTGACTGTCGATGAGAAAGGCTACTATGAGATAAGCCTGGGTAGGGATGAACTAGCGGTATAGAAGGTGTTGTGAGCAAACAGATGAAGTATAGTGGCAGTTGTTCAGGGGATAAATAAACTTGAGCAACTGCCGTGTTTTTACTTGATATGGGAACTAATGTTCGATATAATAGATGCAGGTTTTAGCCTAGAGTAGGAGACTTTTATGGATCATTTTGAATTGGTATCGGAATACAAGCCCACCGGAGATCAGCCGGAGGCAATAGAAAAATTGGTAAAGGGTTTTCAGGAAGGTAATCAGTTTGAGACGCTGCTGGGTGTAACCGGATCTGGTAAGACTTTTACCATGGCGAATGTCATACAGCAGCTTAATAAGCCAACACTGATACTTGCACATAACAAGACTCTGGCGGCGCAGCTTTATGGGGAGATGAAAGAATTTTTCCCGAACAATGCGGTGGAGTATTTTGTATCATACTACGATTATTATCAGCCGGAAGCATATGTGGCGTCTACGGATACTTATATTGCAAAGGATTCGTCTATCAATGACGATATTGACCGGATGAGACATAGTGCAACAGCTGCGCTCATAGACAGAAAGGACGTAATCGTAGTCGCGTCTGTGTCGTGCATATATGGTATCGGTGATCCGGACGAGTACAGGAATCAGATGCTGTCATTCAGAGTCGGAATGATAAAGGACAGAGATCAGGTCATCGATGAACTGACAGATATACAGTATGACAGGAATGACATGGATCTGCAGAGAGGCACGTTCAGAGTGCGCGGGGATGTACTTGAGATAATACCTGTGTCAACATTTGACGATGGAATAAGGATAGAGTTTTTTGGTGATGAGATAGACAGGATCACAGAGTTTGATCCGCTCACTGGAGAGGGAAAGAGGGATCTGACATATACCTGTCTGTTCCCGGCGTCCCACTATGTGGTTGGACAGGAGAAGATGGAGAAGGCACTGAAGAGGATAGAGGCGGAGCTCAAGGACAGAGTTGCTTACTTCAAGTCAAAGGATAAACTCATCGAGGCACAGCGTATCGAGGAGAGAACTAACTTTGATATGGAGATGATGAGAGAGACTGGATTTTGCTCTGGTATAGAGAACTATTCCGGTCCGCTGGCTGGAAGATCAGCCGGAGAGACGCCGAGCACACTGCTGGATTTCTTTGATGATGACTTTCTTCTTATTATAGATGAGTCACATATGACTGTGCCTCAGGTTGGCGCGATGTATTCGGGAGACCGATCCCGTAAGATGAATTTGGTTGACTATGGATTCAGGCTTCCATCGGCACTTGACAACAGACCACTCAACTTCTCGGAATTTGAGCAGAAGCTTGATCAGGTCATGTTTGTATCAGCCACACCGGGCAAATACGAGGAGGAGCACCAGATGCTTATGGCTGAACAGATCATCAGACCTACAGGACTTCTTGATCCGCCGGTTGAGGTCAGACCGGTGGAGGGACAGATAGATGATCTGCTGAAAGAGGTTCGCAAGGAGACCGAGCAGGGACACAAGGTACTTGTGACAACACTTACCAAGCGTATGGCTGAAGATCTCACCAGCTATATGAGGGACAATGATATAAAGGTAAAATATCTGCACTCGGATATAGACACCATGGAGAGAGTTGAGATAGTGAGAGATCTCCGCCTTGGAGTATTTGATGTGCTTGTTGGAATCAACCTTCTGAGAGAGGGTCTTGATATACCGGAGATCACACTGGTAGCCATACTTGACGCTGATAAGGAAGGTTTCCTGCGATCGGAGACATCACTCATCCAGACCATAGGAAGAGCAGCCCGAAATGTGGATGGACATGTCATCATGTATGCGGATACTATCACGGGTTCTATGAAGTATGCCCTCGATGAGACGAGCAGACGTCGTGAGATACAGCAGAAGTATAATGAGGAACATGGAATAACCCCTAAGACTATAGAGAAGAGCATAAGGGATCTCATAACCATAGAGGTGAAGAAGGAGGAACTTCCAGAGGAGGATAAGGACGCTGAGTCCATGACGAAGAAGGAGCTTCAGAAGGTTATCGCCAAGCTGACCAAGAAGATGAATATGGCGGCAGCAGACCTCAACTTTGAGGTGGCGGCAGAGATCAGGGATCAGCTCAAGGTGTATAAGGCGGCACTGAGAGATTATGATAAAGAATAGATGGATGCAGGGTAGATAATTAAGATATAACAAATATAAATAATAAAGAGAAAAGGTTAGATCAAGATGGAAGACAATAAGAATTATGAACGTGGTGAGCATTTGGAGAATATAACGGATGCGAGCATGAAAGATGATGATTATTTCAACGCCAGCAGGAATATTGACAGGAAGTATATTACTATTGAGGGCGCACGTGAAAATAATCTGAAAAATATCAATGTTAAGATTCCAAGGGACAAATTTGTTGTCGTGACAGGACTTTCGGGATCAGGTAAGTCTTCACTGGCATTTGACACGATATATGCGGAGGGACAGAGACGATACATGGAGTCGCTGTCCTCCTATGCGAGACAGTTCCTTGGACAGGCTGAGAAGCCGGACGTGGATAAGATAGAGGGACTTTCCCCTGCAATCTCCATAGATCAGAAGTCAACAAACAGAAATCCCCGATCCACAGTTGGCACTGTCACTGAGATATACGACTATTTCAGACTTCTCTATGCCAGAGTGGGAATACCACACTGCCCGAACTGTGGTAAGGTCATAAGCAGACAGACGGTTGACCAGATGGTGGATGAGATCATGAAGCTACCTGAGAGGACAAAGTTCATGGTGCTTGCGCCTGTGGTCAGAGGCCGAAAGGGAGAGCATGTAAAGCTGCTGGAGAAGGCAAAGAAGAGCGGATTTGTCAGAGTGGTAGTCGATGGCAGCATGTATGAGCTGTCGGAGGAGATAAAGCTCGATAAGAACAAGAAGCACAGTATAGATATAGTTGTCGATCGTCTGGTTGTAAGACAGGATGTGGAGAGGCGACTCACAGATTCCATAGAGACCGCACTTCAGCTTGCAGAGGGGCTTATGAAGATTGAGGTGATCGGGGAGAGGGATGAGAATGGTGTCCAGAAGGAGAATACCATTATCAATTTCTCAGACAGCTTTTCATGCCCGGATTGCGGAATCAGCATAGATGAGATAGAGCCGAGAAGCTTTTCGTTCAACAATCCATTTGGCGCATGCCCGACATGTGCAGGTCTTGGCTTCAAGATGGAATTTGATCCGGATCTTATGATACCCGATCAGAGTTTGTCGATAAATGATGGAGCCATAGTGGTTCTGGGATGGCAGTCGTGCAATGATGGCAAGAGCTATTCAAATGCAATACTCAGGGCACTCAGTGCGGAGTATGGATTCTCTCTTGATACACCATTTCAGGAATATCCACAGGATATCAAGGATCTCTTATTATATGGAAAGAACTCTCGCCCGGTTAAGGTGCATTATAAAGGACAGCGCGGGGAGGGAGTGTATGATATAACATTTGAGGGACTCATAAAGAGTGTTGCCAGAAGATACAGGGAGACATCTGCGGAGTCCACAAAGGCCGAGTATGAGACATTCATGACTGTAACTCCGTGTGAGGTCTGTGGTGGTAAGAGACTTAAGCCGACAGCCCTTGCTGTTACAGTTGGAGATAAGAATATTGCTGAACTTACAGAGCTTCCTATCACAGAACTTGCAAAGTTTATGAAGGATCTGGAACTCACTGACAGACAGAAGATGATAGGTGCGGCCATACTCAAGGAGATCAGGTCGAGACTGCATTTCCTTATAGATGTGGGACTTGACTATCTGTGCCTGAGCAGAGGTACAAGTACGCTCTCAGGTGGAGAGGCACAGAGAATTAGACTTGCCACACAGATAGGTTCAGGTCTGGTCGGAGTTGCATATATTCTGGATGAGCCAAGTATTGGACTTCATCAGAGAGACAATGACAAGTTGATCGCAGCGCTCAAGAATCTGAGAGACCTTGGAAATACACTGATAGTTGTAGAGCACGACGAGGATACCATGAGGGCGGCGGATCACATCATAGATATAGGACCGGGAGCCGGAGCAAATGGTGGATATGTGGTAGCTGAGGGTACGGCTGAAGACATTATGAAATGTGAGAATTCTATCACCGGTGACTACTTAAGCGGCAGGAAGAAGATAGAGGTTCCGGATGTGAGGAGAAAGCCAACCGGATGGCTCACTGTCAAGAATGCTTATGAGAACAATCTCAAGCATATAGATGTGGACATACCACTTGGAATCATGACATGTGTGACGGGTGTGTCTGGTTCAGGAAAGAGTTCTCTGGTAAATGAGATCCTGTACAAGAAACTTGCGAGAAGACTCAATAAAAGCAGGGTTAAGGCAGGAAAGCATGACCATATCATCGGTTATGATGCTTTGGACAAGATCATAAATATAGACCAGTCACCTATAGGTAGAACGCCGAGATCCAATCCGGCTACCTACACAGGTACATTTGATCTGATAAGGGATCTGTTTGCCGGAACCAAGGATGCCAAGGCAAGAGGTTACGGCAAGGGAAGATTCAGCTTCAATGTATCTGGTGGACGATGTGAGGCGTGTCGTGGAGATGGAATAATCAAGATAGAGATGCACTTCCTGCCAGATATATATGTGCCATGTGAGGTGTGTGGAGGAAAGAGATACAACAGGGAGACTTTGGAGGTCAAGTACAAGGGCAAGAGTATCAATGAAGTTCTCGATATGACAGTTGATGAGGCGTGCGAGTTCTTTGCAAATGTGCCAAGGATACTGAGGAAGATAGAGACTCTCCGTGATGTGGGACTCGGATATATCAGGCTTGGTCAGCCATCCACCACTCTGTCGGGCGGAGAGGCGCAGAGAATCAAGCTTGCAACAGAGCTTTCGAGACGAGGAACAGGAAAGACGATATATGTGCTTGATGAGCCAACCACGGGACTTCATTTTGCTGATGTGCACAGACTTGTGGATATACTCAGAAGGCTCAGCGAGGGCGGCAACACAGTGGTGGTTATCGAACATAATCTTGACGTTATCAAGACCGCAGATTATATTATTGACATGGGACCTGAAGGAGGTGCTGGCGGTGGAACGGTCATTGCCAGAGGAACTCCTGAGGAAGTTGCGAAGATACCTCAGTCCTATACAGGACAGTATCTGAAGAGGTATCTCGATATGTAAGGGATGTGTCGAATAATTACATCGGAGGTAGATGACAACATGGATGAACAGAATAGAGTAGAAGATATTGACAGAGTTGATGGCGGGTCGACTTCTGAGCAGAAAAAGGCTATGATGGCTGAGAATAGTCAGGCACAGAATGGTCAGGGTGTGCAGTCAGTTCAAGCACCATATAGTCAGGTAGCACAGCCAGCTCAGTCACTGTATCAGCATATGCCACAGTATGGCCAGCCGGTGCAGCAGCCATACCAGCCACAGTCGCAGTACGGTCAGCCAGTCCAGCAGCCATATCAGCCACAGTCACAGTATAGCCAGGGAGCACAGCCAATGCAGACACCATACCAGCAGATGCCGCAGTATGGTCAGCCAACCCAGCAGCCATACCAGCCACAGTCGCAGTATGGCCAGCCGGTGCAGCATCCATACCAGCCACAGTCGCAGTACGGCCATCCGGTACAGCCAACGCCATACAACAACCCTATGGGATATATGGGATATGAGAATAGGCAGAACATACCTGATGATGTGAAGAAGGGATCCACACATGTACCTAATATGTTAAACCTGATCGGCATTATCATGGCTGTTGTATCAGTATTTATTCCTTATGCTTATATGGGGACAGATGCCAGAAGCATAGTTGGAGTGTTTGGGATAAATGTACTGTCAATGCTTGTTGTGGCGGTAGTTATTATAGCAGACGTGATCTGTGCATTTATCAACAAGGCAGGCTGTTATATAGCAGACCTTGTTATATCTATAGTTGTTGGCGGAATATTGATATTTGAATTTGTTCTGTCATTGATAGATCTTGGAAAGCTAGATGCAGCGGCAAATGCAAGACTCGGAGTCGGTGCATGGATCAGCGTGGCAGCGGCACTTTTCATGCTGATATCAGTTCCTATATGGTGGACAATCAGCAGGAAGAAGGATAAGGCAGAGAAGCAAGATTAGAATTTAGAAATTTATATTAGTGAAGATAAAAAATAATATAAAAGAAAAATAAGTAAGAATAAGAACCCCATCATGGCTTGTACAAGCTGTGATGGGGTTCCTTTAAGTTTACGCGAGCGATACTTGTCCGAAAGTTGTCGAACAGTTTATCGTTACATTTGTTAATTGTTCTGTTAAAGAATTAGTCGTTAGCCTTACCAACTGATCCGAAGAGTTCCATCTTCTCCTTAACAGTAGCCTTGATAGCCTCGAAACCAGGAGCGAGAAGCTTTCTAGGATCAAATCCCTTGCCCTCAAGATCCTTACCAGCCTCGATGTACTTTCTTGTAGCATCTGCGAATGATAACTGGCACTCTGTGTTAACGTTGATCTTTGAAACGCCAAGTGAAATAGCCTTCTTGATCATGTCAGCTGGGATACCTGTACCACCGTGAAGAACTAATGGCATAACGCCTGTCTTCTGCTGGATAGCATCAAGGGTCTCAAAGCTAAGTCCCTTCCAGTTAGCTGGGTACTTACCATGGATGTTACCGATACCAGCAGCAAGCATATCAACGCCGAGATCAGCGATAGTCTTGCACTCCGCTGGATCAGCGCACTCGCCCATACCAATAACTCCGTCTTCCTCACCACCGATAGAACCAACCTCACACTCGATTGAGAGGCCAAGCTGATGAGCTACGTTAACGAGCTCTGTTGACTTAGCAAGGTTCTCCTCGAATGGATAGTGTGAACCATCGAACATGATTGAAGTAAATCCAGCCTTAACACACTTGTAGCATCCTTCGTATGTTCCGTGATCAAGGTGAAGAGCTACAGGAACTGTGATTCCAAGTGACTCATCCATAGCCTTAACCATTGCTGCAACTGTCTCAAATCCTGTCATATACTTTCCAGCGCCCTCTGAAACACCAAGGATAACAGGTGACTGAAGCTCCTGAGCTGTGAGGAGAACAGCCTTTGTCCACTCAAGGTTGTTGATGTTGAACTGACCTACTGCGTAGTGACCAGCCTTAGCTTTCTTTAACATTTCTGTTGCTGAAACTAACATTTGTAAAATCCTCCGTAAAATTATATTTGGATACAATGTACCCACTTACGCTGATTATACCCCATATAATAAGAAAATAAAAGAATTTTTAGCCAAAAGTTCAACATATAGTTAGTTTGAACTTATCGATAGAAATGAAAAAAATAAAACATTTATAAAGAATAGTCCGCCTTAATTGCATTGAAAAAAATTAAATGCTATGATTTGCCAGTAATACTGACAAATATATAAAAGAGTAATGCATATAGAACATAATACGTTATGTGTATGCACACAGACGTGGCGCAAAGCACCTTACTATGCTTTTGCACAATATAATCTTAAAAAGGGAGGACAGAATGCTTCAGCTTAAGAATATCGTGAAGGATTATCACACTGGTGATGAAGTTGTTCAGGCACTTAAGGGTGTATCTGTGAACTTTAGGAGAAATGAGTTTGTGTCCATACTTGGTCAGTCGGGTTGTGGAAAGACAACGCTTCTGAACATAGTGGGCGGACTGGATCAGTACACCAGTGGAGATCTGGTTATCAATGGCAAGTCGACAAAGGATTTCAAGTCAAGAGACTGGGATTCATATAGAAACAATTCAGTCGGATTTGTATTCCAGAGCTACAATCTGATACCGCATCAGTCGGTACTGTCAAATGTAGAGCTTGCGCTTACTTTGTCTGGAGTATCAAAGGCAGAGAGAAGAAAGAGAGCGAAGGAGGTTTTGGAGAGGGTTGGTCTGGGAAATCAGATTCACAAGAAACCAAACCAGATGTCCGGTGGACAGATGCAGAGAGTTGCCATCGCCAGAGCACTCATAAACGATCCGGATATTCTGTTGGCGGATGAGCCAACGGGTGCACTTGACACAGAGACAAGTGTTCAGATCATGGAACTGCTCAAGGAGATAGCCAAGGACAAGCTGGTTATTATGGTCACGCACAACCCGGAGTTGGCACAGCAGTATTCAACAAGAATCGTAAAGCTCCTCGATGGAAATATAATAGATGACTCCAATCCATTCTCAGATGAGGATGAAGCAAAGGAGGATGACGGAAGTTATGAACCTAGAAAGACATCCATGAGTATGTTCACAGCGTTCTCGCTGAGTCTGAACAACCTCATGACCAAGAAAGGAAGGACATTCTTAACAGCATTTGCCGGAAGTATAGGAATCATAGGAATAGCACTTATATTGTCGCTATCGTCTGGATTCCAGAAGTACATAAACGATGTACAGGAGGAGACACTTGCCACATATCCAGTGCAGATAACAAAGAAAGCGATGGATTACAATGAGCTGCTCTCAAAGATGGTAGGTAACAACGAGGAGAATTCAGATCACAATCACGCTGGCGAGGACAAGATATATTCGGGAGATATCATGGGAGACATGCTCGTGTCCATGGTGTCAGATGTGAAGGAGAACGACCTTGAGTCATTTAAGAATTATATAGAAGACGATGCAAACGGCTTCACCAAGTATACAAGTGATATAACATACACATATGATACACCATTATATGTGTTTAACGAGAACAGTGCAAATGGCGGTGTTGCCCAGGTAAATCCAAGCACCACAATGGCAGATATGGGATTTGGAGGTATGGCGGAGGCACAGGAGTCAACGGCAGATTTCATGTCGGCGTTTAGTTACGGCTCATCATCAATGGACATGTGGACACAGATGCTTGACAATGACACTCTGCTTAAGCAGCAGTACGATGTACTGGCAGGACACTGGCCTGAGAACAAGAACGAGGTTGTACTTGTCGTCGACAAGAACAATGAGATAAGTGATTTTACACTGTATACTCTTGGACTTAGGGATTCAAAGGAACTGAGCGATATGGTTTCAACCATACTTGCTGGCGGAGAGGCACCGGAGCTTGAGCAGATGGTGTTTACATACGATGACCTTCTTAATCTCAAGTTTAAGGTTGTGCTTCCGGGCAATCTGTACAAGAAGAATGATGATGGAACATACACAGATATGAGTTCTGATGCTGATTTTCTGAAGTATGCAGTGGCCGGGGGCCTTGAAGTAAAGGTGTCGGCAGTAATCAGGGCTTCGGATAAAGCGTATGCAACTACCATGCAGCCGGGATATATAGGTTACACATCGGAGCTTGCCAATTACATAGTTTCAGAGAACGAGAAGACAGATGTACTCAAGGCTCAGATGGATAATCCTGATACTGACATATTTACAGGAATGCCATTTTCAGATGGCAAGGAACTGACAGCGGATGATGTGGATATGGATTCTGTTATGCAGCAGCTTATGGCTTCAGGTCAGGTTACTGAGGACATGCAGGCACAGATGGCGTCCATGACCAAGGATCAGCTCTTCGATATGCTCAAGGGTTACGGTTTCTTCCAGGAGTCAACATCTACTTATGAGGATAACATGTCAAAGCTTGGATATGCAGAGCTTGCAAAGCCGGCTTCCATCAACCTCTACTGTGCAGAATTTGCGGATAAGGACGAGATAACAAAGCTTATAGACAAGTACAACGAGGATTATCCTGACAAGGAGATCACATACACTGATTACATCGGAATCATGCTGTCATCGGTGACCAAAATCATCAACGCGATAACCTATGTACTCATTGCATTTGTGGCTATATCATTGATAGTTTCATCAATCATGATCGGAATAATCACATATATCTCAGTTCTTGAGAGAACAAAGGAGATCGGTATTCTGCGAAGCATAGGAGCTTCAAAGAAGGATATCTCAAGAGTGTTCAATGCGGAGACATTTATAATAGGTCTCTTCTCAGGACTCATAGGAATCGGCGTGACGGTGCTGATCAATATACCGATCAGTAAGGTGATAGAGAGTTATATCAACGTTGCCGGTGTATCGGCGCTTCCTTGGAAGGGTGGAGTGATGCTGGTAATTATCAGCGTTATACTGACATTGATCGGAGGACTTATCCCATCGAGACTTGCAGCTAAGAAGGATCCTGTTATAGCGCTCAGAAGTGAGTAAATATAAATTATCTGAATACAAAAAGAAAAGGCTGCCATCTCTGGCAGCCTCTTCTTTTTGTATTAAAAGGGAGTGACTGCAACTACATTATGTGAGGGGAGGGTGTTGCAGTCGTTTATGAAAAAGGGGATGTAAACAACTCGCTTACGCTCTCGCTGTTTACAGTTAATAATATACCGAGAAAATGTGTTCTAATTTTGGAGAAGTTGTGTAGAAAATGTGTTTTTCGGGTAAAAATATGAAGATGCTGTAAGAAATTTAAAGGATATGAAAACAGCATAAGGCAGACATGGTTAGAAATTAGAAAGGTAAGTAAAGGTATGAGACAAAATGTGTATTGTCCTGTTTATTTTTGCTGATCATATAATGTATAATGGTAGAAATGTATTTAGGAGGATAAACAGATGGCAGGAAGTCATATAGCAATACCAACCATTCTTAAGATCGGAAAGGGAACCCTGAATGATCTGGGCAAATATATAAGTGCTTCCGGGATGAAGAATGCTGTTATTTATTTTGGAAATGGACTCATAGACATGTTTGGACAGCAGGTCATGGATTCTCTGAAGAAAGAAAATGTGACAGTTGTGGAGTACAGAGAGCTGGATTCCACCAATATAGAGGATATAATCAAGCTGGCATTTGATATAGATGCGAAGGCCCAGGTGATCGTGGGTATCGGCGGAGGAAAGGTTATTGATGTGGCAAAGTATGCGGCATATCTCAGAAAGCTTCCTTTTATAAGTATTCCGACATCGGCATCATCGGATGGTTTCTCAAGCGCCAGCGCATCACTTATGGTAAATGGACGGCGTACATCGGTGCCGGCAAGAATGGCATATGGAATCATAGCTGACACGGAGATCATCAAGTCTGCTCCAGAGAGATTCCTTTACTCGGGAATCGGAGATATGGTATCCAAGATCACATCCCTCTATGACTGGCTCTTCGAGTCTGAACTGGGATACTCTGAGATGAACGATTTTGCAGTTATGATAGCGAAGAAGGCAGTGAACAGTTTCGTCAGAACACCATTTGAGACGATCAAGGATGACCTCTTCCTGAAGGAGCTTCTCGATTCCCTTGCCATGAGCGGTGTTGCTAATGAGATTGCAGGCGGAAGCACACCGACATCCGGAAGTGAACACCTGATCTCACATGCACTTGACAAGATGCTTGAACAGCCACAGCTCCATGGAATCCAGGTGGGAATTGCCACATATATCATGGCTGTTGTCCAGGATCACAGATATGTCAGGGTAAATGCAATATTTGAAAAGACTGGTTTCTGGGATTATGTAGCCACACTTGACCTCAAGAGAGAGGATTTTGTAAAGGCGATAGACATGGCTCCTCAGATCAAGCCTCACAGACACACATACCTTCACGAGGAGAACTACAGAGAACTTGCCAAGAAGGTTCTGTATGAGGACGAGGTACTTAAGAGAGTATTCGACTAAGAAAAAAGGTGTGAAGAATGGTACTGCAAGGTGGAAAAACAGTGTATCGTGTAAAACAATGAACAGTATGTGGATGCCAGCCGTGGAGGGCATTGTCAGGAGAGTATTATATGGAAGAAAACAATTTCGGCTATGGCTTTGAACATGATGACTATGGGAGATTTGAGCAGGATATTGACCAGGACACAGCATATGTGATCAGACCTGAGCAGATGGGCGGTGGAGCTTCCCCACAGCCACAGATAAAGAGGACGATCCCTATAGTTACGATTGCATTGATAGTGGCAAATGTCATAGCTGGCATCATGTGCATCGGTGTGGACAATTACTCCAGAACCGGTGGACTCAACTATCAGTACGTGAAGCTGAATGGCGAGTATGGACGACTTATATCGGCGATGTTCCTGCATTCTGGCTTTGATCATCTCTTTGGCAATATGTTTGCACTATATATGTTTGGCTCCACGGTGGAGAGAAAACTTGGCTCCCTGAGGACGACTATCATATACTTTGTATCAGGAATTGTTGCCGGGATCATATCCATGAATGTGTATCATATGACTGATCCTGACAGAATGCATTTCTCTATAGGAGCATCAGGGGCGGTGTTCGGAATCATATGTGCTGCTGTGTTCCTGACATTCATGGGCAACAGGAAAGCAAGCAGAAAAGATATGATGATATCCATAGTTGTTGTGGTCATATATGCTCTGTATACAAATGAGAAGAATATAGATATCTATGCGCATGTGGGTGGTGCGATCGTGGGAGGAATCCTTGCATTTGCACTGAATATCAAGCGGTGGGAGAAGTTTAGGGAGAACAAATTCTGCAAGCTTTTGGCAGTCATACTCACATTGTCCATGTGCGTGACAGGTATCGGTGAGGCGGGGATCGGCAAAGATGCAGCCGATATTCCGGATAAGAGGATAGATTATATAAAGGAACAGAAGATATTCCCGGATGGAGACACAACCTATGGGGATGGTCTGGATGCCTATTGCAGCGATGAACACTGGCAGGCATTTGTCGCGACGGACGGAAGTCAGATAGTGCAGTTTGAAGGGAATGCCACATATAAGGGGCAGCAGGTGACGGTCACAGTCCAGTTTCAGATAGAGGGTGACTGCGAGGGCTATCAGCCGGGATATGTCGGGCTGAATGATGTGGGACAGAACAGTGAGAGTGCCACGGAATTCATGTTGACAGTGTGTGGAAGATCGATAAATGAGCTGAAGTATGGAAGATAAATATCGTTGTGTGAACAAATGTGTCATGGTATACTAAATCTGTGTGTCCATATGCGGATAGAGAAGATATGTGTCTCAGAATATGGGCAGATATATCAGGAAAAGTATATGGTATAAGATCTATTATAATCAGGAAAGTACAGAGATAGAGAAAACATGGCACTCAAATACGTGATGATAAATGACATAATTGAAGAACATAATGCAAGAATGCAGAATCTGAGGAAATATTACCCGTTTTTTGTTCTGGCTGAGACCACATTTGCGCAGTATAAGGAAGGTCGTTATGCACAGCTGGACATGGGTTATATAACCATGGCGATTCTGCGTTTTTTTATTCAGGAGAACAGCTTCAATGAGCGTGAAGTGTCATACGATGAATATGAGGAATTCATGGGGCAGCTCCTTGACCGTGATTTCGATGTGGAGATTGCGGGAGATGACAGGGCTGACCTGATAATGTATATATTTGACAAGATCAAGAACGACGGAAGAGCATTTGAATTCACGTTCTATGATCCGGGAAAGAAGCAGCGCAAGACGGGACGAGTGAAGCTGATAGACAGCCATATAGTGGATGGCAAGGTCCTGTATTTCATCACTGCGGATGGAATCGAATTCTATCTGGACACCAAGGAGATCAAGGACGAGAGCAAGATCAACGTGCAGCAGCTTCTTCTGGAAAAGATGATCGTTGGAGAGAACTTCCGTGGCGGTATCGAGGTCGTGCGCAGGATCAATAGCGAGGTGAACAGGCTGATCCGCGAGAAGGATGAGATAGTAAATCTTCTGTCCATCGACGTGTTCAAGGGCGCGGAGGAGTACGAGAATTATATGAAGACCGTCGGCAAATGGTTCGCTGACGAGCAGAAGCTCTTTGCCAAGAACAAAGCTCTGGTGGACAAAGCGATCACTAAGGCGAGCTATGATAATATGGGCAAGGGCAACCTGAAAGCGATGGAGGAGATAAGCCAGCTTGAGCTTGAACTCAAGAGGACCATCATCAAGCACGGAAGTCTGATAAGCAGCACCATGGAGCTGCAGAACATATCGGACAATATCATACACAAGGCAAAGTTGCAGAAGCTTAGACCTGCATTTGACTTTGCAGGACAGCTTCAGAGTATCATAAAAGAGGACAGACCGGATAAGATACTCACCATACTTGCGCCTCTCTTCGCTCCGAGGATCGTGAAAACGTTCAGCATGACATCCATAGATCACATGCTCACGCTGAAGTCCGAGGACAATGCGAAGACCACAAAGGTGAAGAAGGAGCAGCTTGATCCGAACTTCCGTTACGAAGATGAACTTCTCGATGAACAGATAAGTGCCAACTTCACAAAGCTGTTCCACGAACTCCTTGACCAGCTGAACAAATGGGGACATCTGAGTCTCAAGGAATTCAATGGAATACTTGAAGTTAAGTTTGGAAAAGAAATCTACGACAACAAAGATTACTATTCCTTCCTCACACACCTGGCTCAGAAGGACAGATACAGCGTGGATGAGATACTGGCAAAGCCGGACACTATGCTGGAGGGAATGCTGGTAGATCACATAGAGAGAATAAAAACTGGCAAAGGTATTGCTATTTTGCAGAATCAGACCGATGGTGATATGGGGCATGGCGGTTCTGGTCTCTCCCGTGAGATGTATGCACCGGAACTCACACTGGATGCGTTCAGAGGCATGACATTTACACTGGAATTCCATCCAGACGAAGAGATACAGATTGGCGAGGACATGTACGTTACGGGAATTCAGTTTAACAAAACCAGCTGAGAGTGATTGTACGGAGAATAGGAGAAAAAGATGGAAAGTAAGAATCTGGACAAGGCGATAGAGATATATTCCAAGTTAATATCAGGTGAGGAGATCTGCAAGAAGCATCCCGACAACGGCCCGCTGTACGATGAATTCTACGGCAATGCCGAGGTGTACGACATCGTCATGAATATGATGAAGAAGATGAACCTGTCACTGTACGAGTACAATGACAGCTTGTATATAACAGCCGGAGAGGGCAACAGGGTATTTGGCTATACGAATGACGACATGAAGAAGCTTCTGGGACTTCGTCTGAACAAGGAGCTCTATCTGTGTTACTTCATTATGTATATGACACTTCTCTATTTTTACAAGGATTCCTCCAGCTATCAGTTCAGGGAGTATGTGAAGTCAGAGAACATTATAGATGAGACAAGCAAATATCTTGCGGACATAACGAAGAAGCTTGATGTTCTGTCAACTGATGAGGTGGAGCAGGACAGCTTCAAGGCGATAGCGCTCCTGTGGGATGAGCTCCCGGCGGTGACGGGCAATCAGGAGGGCGACAGCGCCAGGGCGTCCAAGGCATCCCGGGCGGGTTATGTGAAGCTGGTGTTCAACTTCATGTCGGCCCAGCGGTTATTTGTGGAGAATGCGGACAGGTACTATCCGACAGACAGGATGAAAGCTTTGTCGGAGAACTATTTTGAGGAATACAGAGGACGGTTGTATCAGCTGCTTGGAGGTGAAGAAGAGGATGCCTAGTATCAACAGGATAAGGGTCAACAATGTAAAATATAACTTTGGTACACAGCAGTACGATGACTTCACTATGAGAATGTATGGCAAGAACACGCTGTATGATCTGGCAAATGGAGGAGGAAAGAGTATTCTCATGCTTCTGCTCCTTCAGAACCTGATACCGAACTGTACTCTGGATGAGAAGCAGCCTGTGGAGAAGCTTTTCCGTGCGGGCGGCGGCAACACAGTCATCCATTCGCTGATCGAGTGGAAGCTTGACGAGGCGGATATAAAGGATGGCTACAGATACATGACCACCGGATTCTGTGCCAGAAAGGCGAAGGATGCTGCGGATGCCGGGGAGGTACAGAAGGACACTGCATCCATAGAGTATTTTAATTACTGCATTTTCTACAGGGAATATAACAAGAATGACATAGTGAACCTTCCTTTGTCGGAGGGTAATGAGAGGATCACATTCAACGGTTTAAAGACATATCTCAAGGATCTCGGACACAGGGATATGAGCCTGGAGATCAGGGTATTTGACAAGAAGGGCGAGTACCAGAGATTTATAAGTGGCTATGGTCTCCACGAGAGCCACTGGGAAATCATACGTGGAATCAACAAGACAGAGGGGCACGTAAGAACGTATTTTGAGACAAATTACAGGACCACAAGGAAGGTCGTGGAGGATCTGCTTATAGAGGAGATCATAGAGAAGGCATTTGCCACAAAGACAGGACGAAACGGTGAGGAAGACACCATGGCAGAGACTCTTCTCGACATCAAGGACAAGCTGAACGTTCTGGCACAGAGAAAGCGTGACATAGCCAACTATGACCACCAGATAGAATTGATAAATGTGCTCGAGGGCAAGGTGAACTCATGCATAGGTCTCTACGAGGACAACGACAGGATATGTAAGGGCCTGGCCGATGTGTATGCCACAGGAAGGGCGTGTACACAGGAGGGCGACACCCATATGGAGGAGCTGGCGAAGGCAAAGGCTGATGCCGGGGAGCAGATGGAACAGCAGAACAAGCGTCTGGCAAATCTCAGGGTCACCAGGGATTATCTGCGCCTTGAGGACATGAACCGCAAGATGGATGACACTGTCACGCAGATAGAGGACAATGAGAAGAAGCTTGCGGAGCTGAAAAACCAGATCGGCTACAAGGAGAGTGTAAATGACTACCTTGTATACAGGGAGAACAAGCGACAGTACGAAGAGAGCAGACTGATAGTCGACAATATAAGAAACAACATCGGATCATCCAGTGAGAAGATGGCGGTGTATGCGTACAACAGACGCATCCGTGATGAGAAGAAGCTTGCAGAGCTCATGGTGGCAAGGGAAGAGGCCCAGACCAGCTATGATCACGCACTTGAGGAGGCGGAGTACTGCAGAAAGGTCATGAGGGAGGGCGAGATCGCCCAGGCGGTGGCGGAGAACAATATCGCTGATGCCACAGCCAAGATTGATGAGATAAGTGCCCGCATAAGTGAGCTGGCTGCATCGGTCAACCTGCTCGTAGTGGGTGATGTGAAGGATATGATGAACAAGGCTCAGGAGGAGTCTGACAGGATACTTGCTGAGATGACAGAGTTGGAGATAGCCATAGCAGATGGCAGGACAAAGCTGTACGATGACAGATACAGACTGACGACTGTGCAGGCTGAGTATGATGCGCTGGAGAGAAGCTGCGAGGATGCAAGGCTTGACGCCGAGGCGTACAGGCAGTCGGGAAGCCAGCTCGACAGCATCATGGCAGTATACTCTGTGGAGAATCCACAGGATATAACAGGTGTTATAAATGACAGGATTAGGGGCACCATAACAGAGACGATCAAGCGCCAGCAGGAGATCGACAGACTGACAAAGCTTGCGAAATGCTATGAGGATGGCAGACCATTTCCGCCGTCGGAGGGTGCTGAGACTGTGATAAACTACATCTCCACCAGACATGGGCTCATGGCCATGCATGGTGCGGATTATCTGTCGGCACTCCCGGGTGATACAAAGGAGGAGCTGCTTCAGGCAAATCCATACCTGCCGTACAGTGTTGTGACAAAGGGATTTGATAGTCTGGAGGACGATATAAATCTCGGTTCGATAGACACCGGCAGCGAATGTGTAATGGTGTACGATATGGATAAGCTTTCAGACTCAGCGATAGTTCCCGCCGAGAACATGCTTATCATAGGAAGAGACAGGAAATATTTCATGTCTAAGGACTCCATAGAGGACGCCAGAAAGGCAAATGCTGATAAGATAGCAGGTCTCACGGAGGAGATCAGTTTGATAAATGAGAAGCTTGCGACTTATCAGGAGGATCTTGCATTTGTCACAAGGCTTGTGGATGCGAGATATACAGGTGCCGAGGACAGGGAGAGAGAGCTGAACCAGGCACTGCTCGATAAGAAGGATGAGCTTGAGGAGCTTAAGACATCGATCAAGGTTACAGAGACGGAGCTTAAGAATAACACCGAGAGATATGGAGACCTGCAGCAGAGTCAGCAGAAGGAATCTGACAGAAGACAGACATTTGTCATGATAGAGCAGCTGTCGGATCTTGCAAGACCGGAGGAGCAGAGACTTGCCGAGTATAAGCAGAGGAAGTCTGACCTTGTGGCAAAGCTGTCAGGACTTCAGAGCGATGTGCTGAAGTGGTCGACGACGGTTGGAGAGACTGAGTCAAAGCTTGCGGGGCTTACAAGGAATATAGAGGATATCCAGTACAAGTGGACGGAGTATTTCGAACCGTATCTGCCGAAGTCTGAGAATGCGGGAGTTGCTGAAAATACAGATGGTGCAGGCGTGGCTGCTGCGGCATGGCAGGACGGAATACCGGAGGAATACAAGGAGACTTTGGACATTTCAGATGAACGGCTTGAACAGGAATTTATGGCTATGCTGGCGGTTTCAAAGGAGCATGCGCCGGATCTTGAGGACAAGAAGAAGCTCATGGATGCGCTGAAGAAGTCAATGGACAGAATACAGAAGACCATAGAGAAGAGAGGCTTTGACATGGCGGTATTTGCCGGGGCAGGAGAGCTCTATCCGACGTCAGAGGACCATCTCAGGGAGATGGACGATGAGCTGGCAAGGCTCACACTGATAGAGGCGTCGCTGATGCAGCAGCAGAAGGCTGACCAGAAGGCGTATAGCAAGCTTGAGGGAAGCATAGAGTATGCGATAGAGAACATCAATAGAACATACGGTGATGGCAGCTATGTGCGTGAGGAGATATCTGCAGCCGATGCAGATACAGCCATAGCCAATGGAGATGCGGTGCTTGCGGATATGAACCGCATATTCAAAGAAGCTGAGAAGGCGTACAGCGATTACTATAAGCAGTATGGTTTCATGGTGGATCTGTACAAGGATGTAAAGAGAATAGTCGATACAAATGACATAGATGTGTCCGGTGGAAATGTACTGGATGAAGACATGGATACCCTCAGACAGTTATTTGAGACAAGCCTCATGAAGTACGACAGGAGCATGAAAGCCCTTGAGCGTGCGAAGAATGAGATCATGAGATTCAAGGGACAGACGGCGGATACACTAGTGGAGATGGGTGTATTCGAGATGGCCAATACGATCAGACAGGATGTGCAGGTTCCGGATACCTACAGTCAGGCAAAGGAACTTCTGGCAAATCTTCTTCAGATTATTGAGTTCATCAAGCTGGAGAAGGAGCGCGTTGAGAAGGGTATCGAGGATATGGTTGCCATCAAGGAGAACTTCGAGAATCAGTGTGTACAGAGATGTATGGATGTGAAGACTGAGCTTGAGAAGCTTCCAAAGCTGTCACGTATCACGGTGGGCGATGATGTGATCAAGATGGTCGATCTCACCATACCTTATGTGAAGGATGAATTTGTAAAGCAGAGAATGTCTGATTATATAGATGACATAGTGAAAGGCGCGGATGCCTACGAGGATGAGAGAAAGAGGATCAAGTACATCCGTGACTGCCTCGGACTTAAGAAGCTGTTCGGCGTCATGGTCACAGATATGAACGCCATAAAGCTTAACCTCTATAAGAGGGAGAGAATAAAGGAACAGAGCCGTTATCTCAGATATGAGGAGGCTGTTGGAAGTACGGGACAGTCTCAGGGAATCTACATCCAGTTTCTGGTTGCTGTCATCAACTATATTGCAGGAATGTACAGTCTGGCACCGGAGGAGTCAGTACAGTCGAAGACTATATTTATCGACAACCCATTTGGAGCGGCGAAGGATATATACATATGGGAGCCTATATTTGCCATGCTGGCAGCCAACCATGTGCAGCTCATCGTACCTGCCCGTGGCGCGACACCGGCCATCACAGGACGCTTCGATGTGAACTACATTCTGGGGCAGCAGATGGTGGGCGGAAAGCAACAGACGGTCGTTGTGGACTATACCAGCAAGACGGATCAGGAGGAGCTTGAATATCAGGAGCTTTCCTATGAGCAGGCGACCTTCGACTTCATCTAGGGGGGCTGTGGAATGGCTTGACCGGTTTCATATTCCCCTGATAGGCAATATGAAACCATCAAGCCATAATTCAGGTTACGGGTTTTGCAGATATATGTTGTTGAATTACTTTAAATATTAGCTTGGGAGGAACTATAGATGGATTGGAACAGGAAACAGCTTAGAAAGGGAGCGTGGAACACGGTATTTAAGCGGGGACTTTTGGCCTGGATGGCCATGGTCGCTGTGTGTTTTGTATTCTCTTATCTTGGGGTAGATGATTCTTCACAGACAAAGTTCGTGAAGGGTATAGATCAGGTGCTCGGGCAGGAGACAGAGCATGAGGCGGACAATGTGACCATACTCAAGGAATATGTGAAGAATATGCCGATGGTTGAGCATATGTCGGAGGAAAAAGCAGAGACAGTTGCCCGGATGATAGATTCGGTGACGGTGAAGCAGACCTGGATCATCAAGCTTTTAGGCGCCAATACGGCATACGTGAAGAGAAATCCCGGTGAGGTCATAGTGATGCTTCTCATATCCGCACTTATCATGGCGGTACTGCATTTCTTCATACAGAGTGCGGCAATAGTCGGCAAATGCCGTTATGCCATGGAGTGCAGATACAGTGACAAGGTGTCCATCAACCGAATGTTTGCACCTTTCCACAGACATTATTTACTCAGACTTATGTGGGTCATGTTCTGTTACAATGTTGTTATGACACTCTGGTGGCTCACGATAATCGGTGGTGTGTACAAGTATTATCAGTATAGGATGGTTCCATATCTCCTGGCGGAGAATCCAAGACTCAAGTGGAGAGATGCGAAGAACATGTCAAGGGAGATGACGAGAGGCTATAAGTGGAAAATGTTCCTGACGGATCTGTCATGCATCCACGTGTGGATGATCAAGGCTATACCGGTTGCAGGACTTCTGGTAGCATTACCGTTCCAGATGGAGCTTGATGTGGAGATGTACTTCTGGTTCAGACAGAATATAGGTGTGGAAAATTTTGTCGAGGAAGCATTCAATGCTGCACCATATAACAAAAAGGTTATCGAGGCTGCTTATCAGTCGGCAGGAGACGCGGGAGTTGCTGAGGTATGGACCAAGCCGGTCTATATTCTCCAGGATGTCGCGGTTGAGGTTCCTGAGGGAATGAAGGTGAAGAGTGAATACGGTCTTAGGGATTTCATTTTCTTCTTCTTTGTGTTCTGTTTTATAGGATGGCTGTGGGAGGTCTTGCTCTATATAGTTATGGATCATGTTCTTGTAAACCGCGGAACCATGTATGGACCATGGCTGCCCGTGTACGGAGTCGGTGGCGTTGCTATCATATTCCTGCTTGACCGCTTCAAGGCAGATAAAGCAAAGCTGTTTGCTATGGCGATGGTGGTATGTGGAATCATAGAATTCATAGCGAGCTGGGCACTGGATTTCTTCTTTAACTCACAGTATTGGGACTACAAGAACGAGTTCCTTAATGTAAATGGAAGAATATGTCTGGTAGGGCTTCTTGCGTTTGGCATGGGAAGTCTGTTTGGAGTGTATATAGCGGCACCGAAGCTCAGTGAATTTCTGAATTCCAAGAGCAAAAAAGTGCAGAACATTATATGTATCACATTGTCGGTATTGTTTATCATAGATCTGATATGCTGCGCCATATTCGGATTTAACAAGGGCGAAGGAGTTGGCGGCACATTATAAAGAGAAGGAACCAATATGACGAAGTCATATAAAAAGGAGGAACCAATATGACGGATATACAGAATGGTAAAATGATTGATCCGGGGAAACAGTCCTGGAATATAAAGGCAGGAGTATTCAGCTCCTGTATGCTGCATATCATCGCGATGACATGCATGCTCAGTGATCACATGTGGGCAACGTTGTTTCCGTATGTGGATATACTTACGTGCATAGGAAGAATAGCATTTCCGATATTTGCGTTCATGATAGTTGAGGGATTTTACCATACCAGTAATTTCCGCAGATATCTGTGCAGAATGCTGATATTTGCGGTGATATCTGAAGTTCCATTTGATCTTGTGTCCGGAGACAGTGTCCTGTATCTGTTTCATCAGAATGTACTTTGGACATTTCTCATAGGATTACTGCTGATAGCATTGATAGACAAGGTAAGGAAAACGGGCAAGGTATGGCTGTGGATCCCGGTTGCGGTTGTTGTGACACTTGTGGGATATGTGATAGGAACGATCACCATGGTTGATTTCTATGGAGCGGGAGTTGTCATGGTTATAATGTTCTATCTGTTCCGGGGCAAGGAACCATGGAAATTGATAGCACAGCTCGTGTGTATGTATTATATCAATGCACAGCTGCTTAGTGGATATTGTTATACGTTTAGTATAGCGGGACATAGCTTTGAATTCCCGCAGCAGGCGTTTGCGCTAATCGCATTGCCGGTGATATGGCTATACAATGGAAAATTGGGATACCATAAGAAGTGGTTTAAATACTTCTGTTATGCATTTTATCCGGGACACTTGCTTGTATTGTACATAATCTGGCAGATGGTGATGTAGACATTGTATGAGCAGAGAATCGGTGGTTTTTGCAGATATTGGGGAAAAGGAGAAATAAGATGAATGCAGCTCATAAGATAGTGGTTTTGGTTGGCAGTATATTCCTTGCTGTCGGTGTTTTCGTGGGAATTATATTTGCAATTGTGGCGGAGCCTGGCAAATTCCCCCTGGCTATGCTGAGCCTTCCGGGAAGTTTCTTACTGATCGGTGGGGGAATGGACATAGTGGTGGCGATATTGGTTCACAACAAGAAGATGATAGTGAAAAAGGGCGTGAGGTATCCTGCAAAGATATATGGATACACGGAGAATACTTCTGTCAGGGTGAACAATACATATATGATGGACACAATCGTGCATTATTTTGACAGCTACCATGTTGAGCGGGAGGCTATAATACCAACGGGATTCACAAGGGGTGCCGGCATGTACCCGATAGGTCTGACGATAGATATATTTGAGTACAGCGGCAAATACGGCTATGATCCGGATTCAGTAAGGGATGAGAGGCTTCCTGGTGAGGAAGAGCTCATGGACGACAAGCCGGTGGCACCGGATAAGCTGAGACTTGTGGCGGTCAGATGCCCGAATTGTGGTTCGAGTTTCCGTGCAGCGACTGGATATTCCAGCAAATGTCCTTATTGTGGAAATTACTTGAATGTGAATATGTAAGCCTGAAAAAGAGCGTGGGTGAGTCGAACCCACGCTCTTTTTTGTTTGCGTGGATTACTGTACATGACCATGTTTTAGCATGAATTGCTCATCGCCATAAATGTGCAGTGATGCGAGAGGCATGTGCTATGTGAGGAAGGCAGCTTGCTTTTATGACTATGCGCAAAACAGATGGAAAACAACCAAAAGATAAAAACAAGCTGTTATAGGAAGTGCCACTAAAACGCCGCTAAGCCACCGTATAGAATATGTCATCACAGACCATCCCGCCCTCCAAACTTGCCGGTGACAGGTGAAAATTGCCCAGTAAAGCAAGCTAAACCATCACTATTAAGTCAAAAATATCCTAATATATAACTATTAAACAACCGCTATTGTTAAAAATATCTATAAAAATTTCAATAAATCGCAAAATTTTGCTAATTAATCCAAAAATATTCTATTCTTTCAAAACCCCTGTCAAATTATAATGAATACAGTCAATGAGGCAAGACGAAAAAATAAAACACACAAAGCCAAAGGATGTGTTAAGTTTCAGAAAACTTAACATGCAGCATCAGCCCTTGCCGAAGGCAATTACAAATGGGCTGATGTTCAAAGAACAGGAGGGAACGTAATATGAGAAAAAGAAGAATTTTAGCTGTAGCAGCAGCTGCAACACTTGCATTATCAATGGTAGGATGTGGATCAGGCGGAAGCTCAAGTGGCGGAAGTTCAAGCAGCGGAGTAGCAAACAAGGACAAGCCACTTTGCTGGTTCAACCGTCAGCCATCCAACAGCTCAACAGGAGAGCTTGACAAGGATGCCCTTAGCTACAACAAGGACACATATTATGTAGGATTTGATGCTAATCAGGGTGCTGAGCTTCAGGGACAGATGGTTCTTGATTACATCAAGGCAAACGCAGCAACGATCGATCGTAACGGTGATGGAGTCATCGGATATGTACTTGCAATCGGTGATATCGGACACAATGATTCAATCGCGCGTACAAGAGGTGTTCGTTCAGCACTTGGCACAGGAGTTGATGCAAGCGGAGCAGTTGATTCAACACCAGCCGGAACAAACGTAGATGGTAAGGCAACAGTAGTACAGGATGCTAAGCTTGATGTAGATGGCAAGACATATACGATCAGAGAGCTTGCATCACAGGAGATGAAGAACTCAGCAGGAGCTACATGGGATGCAGCTACAGCTGGTAATGCAATAGGAACATGGACAGCATCATTTGGTGATCAGATTGATGTAGTTGTTTCAAATAACGATGGTATGGGAATGTCAATGTTCAATGCCTGGGCAAAGGACGCAAAGGTTCCTACATTTGGATACGATGCTAACAGCGATGCAGTTGCAGCAATCGCAGAGGGCTACGGCGGAACAATTTCACAGCATGCAGATGTTCAGGCTTACCTGACACTGAGAGTTCTCCGTAATGCACTTGACGGTGTAGATATTGATACTGGTATCGGTACAGCAGACGAGGCTGGAAACCAGCTTGAGGAAGGTGTTGACTACAGATACAGCGCAGACGAGAGATCATACTACGCACTGAACATTGCAGTAACAGCAGACAACTATCAGGATTTCACAGATTCAACAAAGGTTTATGACAAGGTTTCAAAGCAGCTTGACTCAAGCAAGAGCCCAAGCAAGAAGGTATGGCTTGATATCTACAACGCTTCAGATAACTTCCTGAGCTCAACATACCAGCCACTTCTTCAGAACTATGATGATCTTCTTAACCTGAATGTAGATTACATCGGTGGTGATGGTCAGACAGAGTCTAACATCACAAACCGTCTTGGTAACCCAGGCGAGTACGATGCATTTGCAATCAACATGGTTAAGACAGACAATGCAGCATCATACACATCAATTCTCTCTAAGTAATATAAGTTACCTGGATGATTGATCAATAGGAAATGATTTAACTCAGAGGGGTGTCAGACTAAACATTTGATACCCTTCTTTTACTAAGAGCATGTATCAAGTTTTCTATGAAAACTTGATATGTAGCATCAGTCCTCGCCGAAGGCGACTATTAATGGGCTGATGTTCAATGAAAGGAAGTAGAGATATGGCAGAAGATAAGAATAAATACATCTTATCGATTCAAGGCATGAGCAAATCATTCGGCAGAAACAAGGTCCTTAACCATATTAATTTGAATGTTAAACCTGGTTCGATCATGGGACTTATGGGTGAGAATGGTGCCGGTAAATCGACAATGATGAAGTGTCTCTTCGGAACCTATCAGAAGGACGAAGGCACAATAATATTAGATGGAAAAGAAGTAAATTTCTCTGGCCCTAAGGATGCACTCGAGAATGGAGTTGCGATGGTTCATCAGGAATTAAATCAGTGTCTTGAGAGAAGCGTTGTTGACAACCTGTTCCTTGGACGTTATCCAAAGAACTCTCTTGGAGTCATCGATGAGGGCCGTATGAAGAAGGAAGCTTCAGACTTGTTCAGAAAGCTGGGTATAACGGTCAATCTTACACAGCCGATGAAGAGGATGTCAGTTTCCCAGAGACAGATGTGTGAGATCGCAAAGGCTATCTCGTACAATTCCAAGGTAATCGTACTTGATGAGCCTACATCATCGCTGACAGCACCTGAGGTTGCAAAGCTTTTCAAGATGATGAGACAGCTCAAGGAGCAGGGAATTTCCCTGATCTACATCTCACATAAGATGGATGAGATATTCGAGATCTGTGATCAGATATCAGTTCTCCGAGACGGTAGTCTGGTCATGACAAAGGACAGCAAGGACACCAACATGAACGAGCTTATATCAGCCATGGTTGGTCGTTCACTTGATAACAGATTCCCGCCGGTCGACAATACGCCGGGTGAGACGATCCTCTCAGTGCAGGGACTCTCCACAAAGTATGCACCGAAGCTCCAGAACATCACATTTGATGTGAAGAAGGGTGAGATATTCGGTCTATATGGTCTGGTTGGTGCAGGCCGTACAGAGCTCCTGGAAACAATTTTTGGTATTCGTACAAGAGCAGCAGGAAATGTAATGTATGGTGGCAAGATCATGAACTTCACTGGTCCAAAGGATGCTATGGATCACGGATTTGCCCTTATCACTGAGGAGAGAAAGGCAAATGGTCTCTTCCTCAAGGCAGATATCACCTTCAATACCACCATTGCAAATATGAACCACTACAAGAGCGGCGTGGCACTGTCACATGACAGCATGGTTCGTGCCACAGCTGAGGAGATCAAGGTCATGCACACCAAGTGTATGGGACCTGACGATATGATCGCCAACCTGTCCGGTGGTAACCAGCAGAAGGTTATTTTCGGAAAATGGCTTGAGCGTTCACCAAATGTATTCATGATGGATGATCCTACAAGAGGTATTGATGTAGGAGCCAAGTATGAAATATATGAGCTTATAATCAACATGGCAAAGCAGGGCAAGACTATCATAGTTGTCTCCTCTGAGATGCCGGAGATCCTGGGTATCACAAACCGTATAGGTGTTATGTCAAATGGACATCTTGCCGGAATTGTAAATACCAAGGAGACTAATCAGGAAGAATTGTTAAGACTTAGTGCTAAATATTTGTAATAGAGAGGAGCATGGATATGGCAGATAAAAATATGATCCTTTCGGCTGATGCAGAGGAAAAACTCCTTAAGCCGATTGATGAATATGTTGGAAAGATACAGGCTCAGATCGATGAACTTCGAGTTGATGGATCTGACAAGGTTCGTAGTTTGAAGAACCATATAGCTATCGCAAAGGAAGATAAGAATTTATCAAAGGAAGAAAAGGATAGCATAATCGCAAAGGATAAGGCAGCCCTGGAGAAGGCAAAGGCAGTTGAGGCAGCCAACAAGGATAAGGTTGCAAAGCTTATCGCTGACGCAGAGGGATACCTTAAGGAGCATTATGACAGCGAGTACTACAGCAAGGTAGTGGCAAGCTGCGAGGCTGAGAAGGCAGCAGAAAATGAGTCCTACGAGAGAGTAAAGGCAACACTTAAGACAGAGCATGAGCAGACACTTGCAAAGCTCTCTGATTCGGAAGAGATCAAGGACGAGAAATATGTATACAAGAACAAGCTCTTTGATGCACAGATGACACATGAGTCAAGACTTCAGGAGATCAAGGACAGAAAGCATGATGCATTTTCACACAAGTATCATCTGATAGATCTTCTTAGAATGTCCAAGTACACATTCATGCAGAGCAGAGCACAGAAATTTGAGAATTACAAGTACACATTCAATACAACACAGTTCCTTTACAAGAATGGTCTGTATATAGTAATCGTGTTGATATTCATTGCACTTTGTATCATCACTCCGATTGTGAAGAACACACAGCTCCTCACAGTTACCAATATACTGAATATACTTCAGCAGGCATCACCTAGAATGTTCCTGGCACTCGGTGTTGCGGGACTTATCCTCCTGACTGGTACCGATCTTTCGATTGGACGTATGGTTGGTATGGGTATGGTTACAGCTACCATTATCATGCACAACGGTGCAAATACAGGTGGTGTGTTCGGACACATATTTGATTTCTCAAGTATGCCAGTTGTAGGAAAAGCATTATTTGCACTTGTTGCATGTATTATCCTTACAACAGTATTCTCAAGTATTGCAGGTTTCTTCATGGCGAAGTACAAGATGCATCCGTTCATCTCAACAATGGCGAACATGCTGATAATCTTCGGACTTGTAACATATGCGACAAAGGGTGTTTCATTTGGTGCTATTGATTCAGCAATACCAAATATGTTCATCCCAACAATAGGAAACTTCCCAACTATTATCATTTGGGCAATAGTTGCTGTAGTTGTAGTATGGTTCATCTGGAACAAGACTACATTTGGTAAGAATCTGTACGCTGTAGGTGGAAACCCAGAGGCAGCAGCAGTTTCAGGTATATCAGTTTTCAAGGTAACACTTGGCGCATTCATCCTTGCCGGTATCCTTTACGGATTCGGATCATGGCTTGAGTGTAACAGAATGGTTGGTTCAGGTAGTGCAGCTTATGGACAGGGCTGGGATATGGACGCCATAGCAGCCTGCGTTGTTGGTGGTGTTTCATTCACAGGTGGTATCGGTAAGATCTCCGGTGTTGTAACTGGTGTTCTTATCTTCACATCACTTACCTACTCACTTACTATTCTTGGTATTGATACAAACCTTCAGTTCATATTTGAAGGTATCATCATCCTTGCCGCTGTAACTCTTGACTGTCTCAAGTATGTACAGAAGAAGTAAGGAACAACAAATTTAACTCTCACAAAACCTTTATATAAAAAGCCGCTCGGATCGTCTACAGGATGGATTGAGCGGTTTTTTTCATAAGGAGGGGCCCGCATAAGCGGGAGGATTCCTTGTGAAGTGCACGAAGTGCACGCATGACGCAAGGCATGTGGATTGGCGGACGCCTTCTGTGCATCTATGCCACTTTTTTATGCATGCCACCTAATCACGCAGCCGCTTCCTTCGCTCCAATGATTTTATCTGCATGCGGCGCCGCGCGCGATAAGGGCGTTTGCGCGCTCTGCCTTAGCAAAAATCATTGAAGCTCAGTCACGTCTAGCTATCGATTAGGTGGTATGCATAAAAGTGGCAGGCGCATGCAAGGAAGGCTGGCCTGTGGAGATATTTATATATTGTGAATTTCTGGACGAGTGTTCCCCTTCCCTCACTTCAGCTTGCTTTTATCTGCACACTGCTTTGACCGCGATAAGGGCAATGCGGTCTCCGCAGTGGCAAAAAGCGCTGAAGCTCAGTCGTGTTCACTATCGATGTCGCAGTATATAAATGCAGCCATGCATGCAGCCGGAAACAAGCTGGATCCTCAGCTGGAAACAGGCAAGGCTTCGAGTCACGGACAGGTGAGGAAAATTCCTTGACGGTATAGATGAAGAAATAATGAAATAATAATAAAAGTACAGATATTCTCTGCGGTATTTGATATAATTACATTGCTGGAAAAGACCGGTGAACCGGGTGGCATTTGATATATAGAAAGGATTTCTGTTAGATGGATAAATACAAGGTTATCCTTGTCGATGACGAGGAAGAGGTTATAGATGTTATAGAGAGAAAGATCCACTGGGATATGCTCGGATTTGATGTTGTGGGAAGTGCCAACAATGGTGTGAAGGCTCTTGAACTGGTGGAGAAGCTGCAGCCGGATGTGGTCATAACGGACATCAAGATGCCATATATGGACGGTCTTGAGCTGTCCAGACGACTCAACAATGATTATCAGAATATACACATCATCATATTCACAGGGTTTGATGAGTTTGAGTATGCCAAGGAGGCGGTGCACCTTGAGATAGAGGAGTACATGCTCAAGCCTATAAATGCCTTAGAACTCTCGGATTGTCTGAAGAGGGTCAAGAACTCTCTGGACAAGGAGAGGGAGGAAAAGCTGAATGTAGAGAAGCTTGCAAATTATTTCAATGCATCTCTGCCTGTTCTTCAGACAAATCTGTTTGTATCACTGATAGAGGGCAGAGTGAGCGAGTCGGATTATGAGAAATTCCTTGCAGCATACCAGATCGATATGAAGGGACCGCTTTATTGCTGCGCGGTTTTTCATACATCGGAGCATCACGTTCCAGATGGAATGAACCCGCTTCTGTTGTCAATGTCAGTGGAACAGCAGATCAAGGACAGAATTGCTGATACATGGAAATGCAAGGTATTTACATATCTGGGCAACACGGTGCTCATCATCGAGATAGTCTCAGAGGATGCCATGGCAGAGCTGACGGATGCCTGCGACAGATTCTGCAGATGGGCTTACCGAGTCATGGGTGCCGTGGTGACTGCCGGTATTGGCAGAGTGTGCGACAGTCTTCTGAATATCAACAACTCATATGAGGGTGCCAGAGAAGCTGTATCATACAGGGTTCTATACGGAACCCAGAGGGCTATAAATATTGCTGAGATCGCACCGAAGGAGCAGAAGGCAGCAGTACAGTATGAAGATGCAAATATGCATGAGCTTATCAAGTCAATATATCTTGGCAAAAGAGATGCCATTGAGGGCGCAGTACATGATGAGATAGAGAAGCTGCACAGATCTGCACAGACCATGAACAGGTACAAGCTGACGCTCATGGAGATGGTAGGAACATTCTACAGATTCTGTGCAAATAATTTTATAGATTTTGATAATTTTTCAGGTGGGATCAGCAACCCATACGAGAAGGTTCCTGAGATGGATGAAGTTACCCTCACAGCATGGCTCATAGACACATCGATGGCGATCGGCGAGGAATTGAAAAATGCCAGAAATAACACGTCCAGAAGAATGGTAACGGATGCCCAGAATATGGTAGTTGACAGGTATATGGAGCCCGATCTGTCGCTGGATACGGTGTGCTCAGAGCTTGGTGTGTCCAATTCGTATTTTTCATCGGTGTTCAAGAAGGAGACAGGCAAGGCATTTATCTCGTATCTGACGGATTACAGGATGGATCACGCAGCCAATCTCATACTTGAGACAAATGAGAAGAGCTATAAGATAGCAGAGCAGGTTGGATATCAGGATGCAAATTACTTTAGCTATGTGTTCAAGAAGAGATTTGGAATGTCGCCATCAAAGTACAGAACTGAACATGCGGGGAATAAGTAGAGCAGAGAAAGTATAAGGGGAGTAGAATTGTTTTGAAGATTAGAGAGAAAAAGGATGCTCAGGGCAAAAAGCAGAAAAATAAATATTCTCTGCGCGCGAGGCTGCGAGGCTGGTTTCATCATGGCAGATTTATAGGATTTGACATACAGTCAATAATCATGGCGGTGCTCACAGGACTGACGATAACCACAACTGTTGTTATGGGGTTTCTTATTTACAATAGATTCAAGCTTGCGATAAAGCAGACTGCAGTGTCAAATGCAGAAAGCATGATAGAGAGTACTGTGGATAAAGTGGATACAGACCTGGCAGGTATCAGACAGATATCTAATGGAGTGAATTATAACATTATCCAGGAATATGACATCTCCAGTCAGGAGTTCAGCAGACAGTTCAGCCTTTTATATGAGGTGAATGTTGACAAAGTGCAGAGTATGGCGTTGTACGACAATTCCGGGAAGCTTATTGCTGCGGAGCCGGTTGCAGTGCAGAAGGATAAGGTTAATGTGGAGGAACAGGAATGGTACAAGAATGCATCTGAAGATATAGAGAATATGCACTTTTCTACACCTCATATACAAGATCTGTTTCAAGATGGCGCCAACAGGTATTATTGGGTCATATCCCTCAGCCGTTCTGTTGATATCAATGATGGAGATAAGCCGGTAAACGGCGTGCTTCTGATAGATATGAAGTATTCCGTGATCGAGGAGGCTCTTTCAAGGATCAATGATTCTTCAAGTGAGACTTATTATTATCTGTGCAACCGTGACGGAGATATCATATACCATCCGCGAAGAGCAGAGATAGACAGAGGCTTTTTCACAGAGGAAAGTACAGAGGCAGCGGTATACGATGACGGTACATATGAGATCAAGATGACGGGTGGCACAGAAAATGTTGTTGTCAGCAGTATAGCCTACACTGGATGGAAGATCATAGGAGTTGTCCCGGAAAGTGTTCAGACTGCCAGCATCAATCAGTACAGATATTACATCATAACTACGGTTGTGATATTGCTTATGATGCTCTTGTGGGTGAACAGGATCATAACAAAGAAAATCTCAAAGCCTATACTTAAGCTGAATGAATCAGTAAAGTCATATGAGACAGGTGGAACCACGGATATATATATTGGAGGATCTTCCGAGATAAGACATCTGGGATATTCGGTCAAGAAATCCTATGAGCAGATAGAGGTTCTGATGCAGGAGATAATCAGACAGCAGAATGAGCGGAGAAAGAGTGAGATGGATGCGCTCCAGAGTCAGATCAATCCGCATTTCCTGTATAATACACTGGAGTCCATAACATGGATGGTGGAGGCGAACAGAAATACAGATGCAGTATTTATGATATCTGAGCTTGCAAAGCTGCTGAGGATAAGTCTGTCAAAAGGCAGAACTGTCATAAGGATAGCGGACGAGATCCAGCACAGCACGAGTTACATGAACATACAGAAGGTAAGATATAAAGAAAGATTTGCTACAGAATTTATCATAGACGAAGAGATAAATGACTATTGTACAGTTAAACTTATCGTGCAGCCAATCCTGGAAAATGCAATATACTACGGTGTGGGCAACATGGATGAGGACGATGGCGGCAAGATAACTGTCCGCGGTGAGAAGAAGGGCAATGACATCTACATTTCAGTTGAGGATAATGGCATGGGTATGTCGGAGGATGTTGTCCGGAACATCCTTGTGGACAACAATAAGGTGCCAAAGCATGGCTCCGGAGTGGGTGTTATCAATGTTCACTCCAGGATAAAGCTGATGTTTGGCAGCGAATATGGATTAAAGGTGTACAGTGAGCCGGACGAGGGAACAAAGGTTGTCATTCACATTCCAGCCATTCCTTACACGGAGGAGAACAGAGAGAGACTTGAGAGGCAGGATTTTGGAAGGGGGATGGCGACAGATGAAGAAGAGTAAGATAACATTCCTGATCGCGGAGCTGTTTTTGGTTGTAATAGCCGGATTCTTTATACACCAGATATTCCGGGAAAATGTACCTCAGAAAAGAGTAGCGGTCATACTTTCAAATTCCGGTGATAAGAGGTGGGATGGACTTATAAATGGACTTAAACAATCAGCAAATGTCAATGATGTCCATCTTATCATATGCAACACCGATGATATCGAGTCAGCCCAGGATGAGAAGGAGCTAATAGATGAACAGCTTGAAAATGATGTAGATGCATTCATAATTTGTCCTGCACCGGGCGAGGATACATCGGATATGCTGGGACAGCTTGGCGATGTACCATTTGTACTTATAACCCAGGATGTATACAGTGAAGATGGCGCCTCGGGATTTGTCACGATAAAACCTGATAACTACAAGATAGGATATACCCTTGGAGAACAGATCAGGGCAAATGATGCGGACGGACTCCGTGGCAAAAGCATAGGCATTATAACCGGATATTCCCAGACAGAGGGAAGTGTGAGCGGAAAAGCAGGACTTATGGATGCGATAGAAGGAACCGGATGCGAGGTGAGCTGGGTGTACAGCCGATGTGGCAATCAGAACATATGTGACATTGTGGATATTCTGGGAAAGGTGGACTACATGGTTGTGATGGACACATATGCGATCGATGAGATAGGAGAGAATGCGGATAACGGTATGTACAATGGCGCCCAGATATATGGAATGGGGACCAGCGTAAAATCTGTGGCGCTGCTTGATGCGGGCAAGATAAAGTGCCTTGTTATTCCGGATGGATACGGTGTTGGCTATGCCAGTGTGACAGAGGTAGTAAAAGGTCTGAACAGCAGGTTGTATACGATGAAGAGTCGGGAGGAGGGCATAAAGATAATATACAGTGACGATTTGTTCTCCGATGATGTAGAGAGGTTTTTATATTCATATGAGTAGACAGAAACGAAGAAAAATATATGTGCTTTTGCTGGCAGCTGCGATGATAGTCTCGCTTATGGGCTGCGGCAGCAGCAATAAAAAATCAAACAAAACCATGAGAGTCGGGGTGGTCACTTATACAGCAGATGATCCATTCATAAATGCCATGATTGAAAAGGTGAAATCTCAGCTTAAGACTATGGAGACCACAAACATGAATGTGATAGTATCGGTGAGAAGTGGTGATAATGATCAGCGTGAGCAGGATGAGATAGTTGATGAGATGATAGATGCAGGCTGCGATGTGCTGTGTGTAAATCTTGTAGACAGAACCGCACCGGCAAATATTATCAAGTCAGCAAGGCAGAGTGATATACCAGTGATCTTTTTCAACAGAGAGCCGGTGCGTGATGACCTGATGCAGTGGGAAAAGCTCTACTATGTTGGCTGTGACGCAAAAGAATCCGGTGATATGCAGGGTGAGATTGCGGCAAATTATATAAAGAAGCACAGCGAAGTGGATCGCAACGGTGATGGCAAGATACAGTATGTTCTTCTGGAGGGGGAGGCCGGACATCAGGATGCCATAAGCAGAACCGACTGTTCGGTGAAGACCATCATGGATAAGGGAGTGGATCTTGAGAAGCTCAGTTATCAGTTTGCAGACTGGAACAGAGGTCAGGCGGAGAACAGAATGACTCAGCTTATAAGTCAGTATGGCAGTCAGATAGAGCTTGTCATATCCAACAATGATGAGATGGCACTGGGCGCAGTTGAGGCGTACGATAACTCAAGTATAAGCCGGGACAAATGGCCTGTGATCTTTGGAATAGACGGACTTGATGATGCTCTCCAGGCGATAAAGCAGGGAAACATGCAGGGAACAGTTTATAATGACAAGGAGGCCCAGGCGGGAGAGATAGCGCGGTTGGCAGTTGATCTCTTCAAGGGAAACAGCATTGATGATCATAATCTTGAAGAGGGCAAATATTACGTGTCGCCTTACTGGAAGGTCGATGTTGACAGCGTGGATGATTTCCTGCACAGATAAAGGTAACCAACTGATACATGAGTAAACAATCGAGAATTAAAAGCATATATAATTGGAGAAGATCTGTCTGGAAAAATTATCAAGAATTAATGTAGAGATACAGATCCGATTATATATTCGGGAAGGATGCATATGGAAAATAGCTGGATAGAAGAATTTTACAAAGAGACGGATGCAGATAAGAGACTTGAACTGCTGGAAAATAACAGCACGGATATGGATGGTGACAGCGCCGGTTCGTCTACTGCCTTCCGTCAGAGATTGTGGACAGCGAGATATGGCAAGAGAAAGCCGAAGAATGATGCATTTGTGGGCTGCCTTATGGAGCTCAAATACATATCGGAGGGCGGTTCTGTTGACATCGGAGGTCAGAAAAAGAAACAGGCTGTGGAGATCATAAGCAAGCTCTGCCTGTTCGACGCAGACAGGAGAAGTGCCGAGGAACAGGAGATACTGCTTTATGAGCTCAAGAATGCGTTTCTCAAGTTCATCGAGGTGAGCAGAGGCGGCAGAGGTTTCACATCCATAGCATTTGGCATGGGGCAGCTCTCGGATGAGGGCGTGGCGAAGAAGATCGCAGATCAGATAAGCTCCATCGCATTTGACGCGCCGCACATGCTGCACATGGACAAGGAATTTGCCATACTTCAGAGTGCCGCACTGGCGGCGTTCAGGCAGGAGTATCCTAACAGGGAGCATTTCTTAAGAAAATGATAGCATAGACGGAATGGCTATGCGTGAACAGATCAAAAGACCATCATGTATTTAGTGTTAAAATGCATGATGGTCTTATCTATTGTACCTGTTTTGGCGTTATCTCATGAATGTATGGATTCGAAGATAGAATAAGTATCATCAGAATCCTTGTTGTTCATAAATATCACTTCATCCCTTGTCTTTATCATGATGATGGGATAACTGTCTGCGTATACATACAGCTCACATTTGCCGTAGGTGCTGCTCTTGAAATGGCCGATCAGGTATTCATCGGTGGCACCTCCGTTTGTGCGAACAAAATCATCGTCTGGCAGTTCATCCAGAAGCTGAACCTCCTCGATGTCATCAAAATATATCTCCGATGAGTATATGGCAGCAGACACTGTGAGTTTGTTGGAGTCAAGATGAGTGTCGATATGCACGTTTATGAATGGCACAAGCACGCCTATCGTCCAGACAATGCAGGCGGTGATAAGGATATATGTAAGTCCTGTAAAAATCTTTGCGCTCCTGGTGGCATAGTTAAATGTATAATTTCCACTCTGCAATCTGTTCTGAACCAGCACATGCGGGTCGGAAGGATTGTAGTAATATCCGGTTTTCCAGTATTCGTCGTCATCCACGTAGAGAGGCTGGGTGTCGGCGGCCAAGAGTTCACGTTTTCTGCTTTGTGCCATGAGGAGAGGTGCAAACAATCCGATGGCAGCAAGAGTCTGGATAAATATATAGACATAGAGTGCGGAGCTGCACAGCGAGACATCTACAAGCGCACCCTTGAAATTTAGGATATCAGAAAGCGAAATTTGCCGGGACTTACTGGCTGATGATATGCAATGAATCAGGGTGTCAATAGTGATATATACCCATGCGACAGCATTTGTTGCCGAAAGAATCAGCATTGCTAGTCCCTTGTATATCTTCATGGTTCTGTTGACGGTCTGGTTGAGCTGGGTATCCGAGCTGTACACAGTTCGCTCGTGCCGGTTTACATATATGTGGAATATCATGGATGTAAGTGACATCAGGACGGAGCAGAGTCCCATTATTATCATTGTGGTTGATATGACCGCACTTTTCCCTATCACAAATGGCACTAGGCAAATGAGCTCTACAAGGATTATTATTCCATGATAATTGAAACTGATCTCACTTTTGCCGATCTGGGTTGACACATTTGTATCAATGTAGCGTTTTCTTTTCTGAGCAGGGATTATCCAGTCATTTTTCATCTTAAGGGCATACATTTTCCTGTGCGCGGAGTTGTTTGCATATGTTATAAGGAAACAGAATGCGATCATCCAGACAGTGTATGCCAGTACGAATATAATGATCTCCCAGAACACGACAAAGCACAGGGCTGTTCCAAGGATGAGATTTATCCAGATAATCCGGTTCATCTTACGTCTGGCAGCAGCAACAATATTCAGGACGGTTTCGTCTTCACTGTGTTCCTTTGGAATGTGGACACCCAGGAGCATTCCCTCGGTATACGAATAATTACTTGTATATACGAACTTCATTATGAGCAGTATGAAGAAGTTCATAAACAGGAATATGATAAATAATGCTATGCTCATATGTTGCTCCTTTCTAGTAATTTAAGTGGATATTTGGATTGGAGAAGACTTCATTTTGGAATATACTTCATCGCACAACTTGAGGAAATCATCCCGGTTCATTCCGGTTATGCTTGCCTCGGCGGACAGAAGTTCCAACTCTGACTCCAGCTTGTCACGGAACTCGGCGTTCATATTGATATTTTCTGATACAAATGCTCCAAGCCTTCTGTCAGTTCTGATATATCCCTCATTTTTTAGTATCTGGTATGTCTTATTCACAGTCATTGTGTTCACGCCGGCATCCGCCGCAAGCTGTCTTACAGTGGGAAGCTTTTCACCTGACTGTATCTCGCCTTTGCCGATTCCCTTTACTATCTGATTGCGCAGCTGTACGTATATGGGTGTGTCACTGCTCATGTCAAGCTCTATGATCATGTGGTGTCCCTTCTTTTTTGTATTATCTGTATTATAATATATAATACAGACTCCGCGATAAGTCAACTATTAGAAACCGCCGTATAAATAAAAATCATCCGTGAGTAAGTTGATTACCCACAGATGATCCTTATATCTTGTTAAATTTTATTTTTGTGTAGCTGATTTTTGCAGTTCCAATAAACGTTCATTTGAAATGATTTTTTCGGAAAAAGACTTTCTGATCAATTCAAAATCTGCTCCATTTGAAAAAAGACTGAGTATATTTTTCTCATCTTCCAGTCTTTTGAGTTTTTGAGATGGGGTTTCTTCCACTGTACCACCCATGATACTCACCATCCTTTCCTCATATTCATTGCCATCCGCAATATGTTTAATGATCCTGTTTATATAATTCATTATATCTAAAAGTTCTTCCGGTGACAATTCATTATTCTGGTAAAGTTTTGTAAGTTCGGTTCTAAAGTATAACAGATCAGATAATGCAGAATCGATATTGCCCTTATTGCAGATTTCATTCTCATATCTCGTTATGTAAAATGGAATATAAGGAAACAGTCTATCAGAAATCATGTCTTCCTTGGAAATATCCTTTAGCAAGATATTTTTACAATCATAATTTACGGATTCCCCATTTGGAAATTTCAATGTGATCTCTGTATATAAAGGAGTATGTTCACTGCTCTTAATATATACAACTACATATGCAGGCATATTTAAAATAACCCTTCCGTTTTCCCATACGGCATTATTCCTAGCAGACAGGAATGCATATTCGGCAATTCTGATCGCCATGGTGCCATCTTCATAGCTTTGGCATTCAATCAGGTAGGTATCACCGCAAATACTCATCAATAGATCGGATTCACGTTCCTCGATTTTGTCAGCATCTGGGTTTTCAATGTAACTGTCAGTAGGTAAGATTGTTGGAACAATATTCAATGGATATGATTTGTTAAATGCTTTGTTGATCAGTGATATAAACAGACGCTTGTGATTGTATTTTAGAGTCTTGAAAATATCATCGTAGTCATTGTTATTTTTAGGCATATACTTCCTCCTGTGTAAGATTGTTCCGGCCGGTAGGCACACTTTATAGCAATAAAAACAGGAAGTCAATAGATTTAGGCAAATGCGCTTATAAAGCGCAAAAATGACGTTCAGAGTGGAATTATCTAGGGAAAAAGGGGTAGATTTTACATTTTGTAAAATGGTTATTGAAAGAAATACTATTTGAGAAAAATAGAAATGCAGCTATAAAAAGGCTGATGATGTGAGTATCAGCCCTTTTATAACTAAAAACATTTATTTTGGATGGGTCGTATCAACTTTGTTTACATGATCTTTTAATACCAGATTTATATATTGGCTGAAAGATCTGTCATCATTTTCGGCCAGTTGTCTTATTCTTTCTACTAGATCTTCATCGAGAGTAATACTTACTTTATTCTTTAATGGTTTCATTTAATCACCTGCCTTTTTTGTAATATAGCATTGAGGTGTACTTTATATTGAAAAGTAGGATGAAGTATGATAAGGTAGGATAAAGCGAAAGCGAAAATAATATACTTTTAAGGAGGGGAGAATATGTCTGAAATGGGAACCAAAGCTGCAGCAGAATTATGGGGAGTAACCCAAAGACGAGTTCAAGACTTTTGTAGAAATACAAATGATCCACGGATAACTCAGGACAAAAAGGGTTCACCATATCATATACCGGTTAATTACCCGAATCCATTTAAAGAAAAATAATAGGAGGAATCACAAATGAGAAGATTTATAAAAAAGCAATGTATAATTATGGCTACCTTGTGTATGGCATTGGGGATAGTCGGATGTGGGGGTAGCAATAGCGGTAATGATGCAAAATCCGCTACTCAGGCTACAGTACAAGAAAATAAGGATGAAGCAAAAAATGTGTATAAAGAGTTGAACGATGCTGTGACAGACATCGATGCTTTGGCAGACGATATATTAAATATTTGGCATTATGCTATATTTGATGCATCGGGATACACGGATTTGTATGAAATTAGCGTCAATATGGGTGTAGATTATAGTACATTGGTAGAGGTAAATAATAAAACAAATTATTTGAGTGTAGTATATATTGGTGACAAACTTGAAGGATCATTAACATCATTTTCAGATGCAATTGCATGCTATATTGATTGTAGGCAAACAGATGGTAGTATTGATAAAATAAATCAGTCCTTGAATAATGTAAAAGATAGTATAAAAAGTATACCAGAGTCAGCGTCATATTATTCAAAATTAAAAGAATACTATATTGAGGCAAACAGTTTCTATGAATTCTGTGTAAGTCCAACCGGTAATTATGATGATGCAGGAAATAAGGTTGAGGAATTTAGGTCGAAATGTCAGGGGTATAAGTCAGATTTATCTTTTGATTTAGAATAAAATATCATTCAAAGTTATGCATAACCCACTTGTGAAATTCAATTTAGCAAGTGGGTTATTTTAGATTCATATCGTTTTCAATTGCATTATTGGTCTTGATGTGATATTTGTACAGATAAGGACGAGGTGTTAAAGCTCATGAGCGTATTGACGCAGGACGAAAGATTTGAACAGGCGCAGGCTAACGGAAATAAATGAGAAACTGAACATATCAGTGGAGAAAGTCCAGAAGATAGCCGACACACTATAGGAGATGAAAAACATGCAGATACACACACTTATATCTTCGGAAAATGGTCCGATCATCCTCTGGGTCATGTACCCACACAGGGGAGATGAACTGGAGCACACAGCGGATTCTATCAGAGAACTGGTGGGAGAAGAACAGTTTACACTTGTTGCGATACAGATAGATGACTGGAACAGGGATCTCTCACCGTGGAGATCAGATGAGGTCGACGGATCATTTGCCGGAGAGGCGGGACGGACACTGGATTATATAGAACAGCAGGTCGTCCCACAGTTGGATATTCAAAGTCAGGCGAACAGACCTCTTTATATCATTGGATACTCGCTTGCCGGGCTTTTTGCACTTTGGGCAATGTATCAGACTGATATATTTGCCGGGTGTGCCACATGTTCAGGTTCAATGTGGTATCCGGGATTTGTGGAATATGTAAACAGCCAGCCAACACTTGCGAATAAACGTATATACATCAGCCTCGGCGGTAAGGAATCGAGAACGTCAGACAGACTTATGGCAACTGTGGCGGATCGAACAAAGGAGATTTGCGAACTTCTCAAAAAAGACAATGATGTTATATATGAGATAAATCCAGGTGGACATTTTGCCGATTCCGGGAAGAGGCTGGCGAAGGCTGTGAAGTGGATAGGGAAAGCAAGAGAATAACCAAAAGCACAGGAGAACACATATATACAATCGTTCACTGGCAGAACGATACGAGGCATAACATATACCGGATAGATATATATTTTTATCGGAATAGATGATAATATATGGGGCAGACATATGGAGTAGATAGATTAATGGCAGACACGATCCGGTAAGTATATGCAGCGAAAAATTAGATCGTGGTAAGCCGGAAAGAAGGGCAACATGGGTAAACAGACAAAGAAAAAGAAAAGCACAGGAGCGGCAAAGGAGATATTTGCAAAGCCCCCAGGAAGGCTCGGCAAATGGAATGTGATAGCATTTGCAGTGCTTGTTGTGGGAGAGCTTATATACTATTATGCGGCAATACCGGCGATCAACATACAGAGTACAAGTTTCTGGGTATGGATGGTCATTTCAGTTGCGCTTGTTGGCTTTTGTACGCTTGATTTCACGGTGGAGAGTAATGACACCAGAAGTGTCGCAACGAAAGCAACGAAACCGGCAGCATGGATAGTAGTAATAATGATAGCGGTCGGACTCATTATGGTGGCGGCGTCATCCAAGCTGTTTTGTGCATCAAAGTATGCAAGTCTCATCAATATAGAGGATGGAGATTTCCAGACAGATATCCCGGAGAGCAGGCAGATAAATGACATTGCGCTGATGGATACAAGCACAGCGAGGATCATAGGTGAGAGAGCCGTCGGTTCACTCTCGGATGTGGTCAGCCAGTACGAGGTCAGCGGCAATTACAGCACTATAGATTATAATGGCGCGCCGATGAAAGTCGCAGCACTCAATTATGCGGGCTTCATCAAATATATGAACAACAGGAAGAACGGAATCCCGGGTTATGTTCTTGTCGATCCGGTAAAGAATGAGGCACACTATATACAGACTGAAAAGCCTATAGTGTATTCACCTTCAGCGTATTTCAACAAGAATCTGTACAGACATGTCCAGATGGCTTATCCGACATATATATTTGAAGGTTTCTATCTGGAGCTCAATGACGATGGCAATCCATATTACATCTGTCCGGTTCTTGAGTCGCATGCAGGACTCTTCGGTGCAAAGGATGTAAAGGGCGTGGTTATATGCGATCCGTGTACGGGCGATACAGAGTACCATGAAGTCAGTGATGTTCCACACTGGGTGGACCGTGTATATGATGGCGACCTGGTGTGCCAGAAATACGACTGGTACGGCGAGCTCTCAGGCGGCTACTGGAACAGTGTATTTGGCAATAAGGGCTGCAAGAGGACTACGGATGATTATGGTTACAAGGTTATGGACGGCGATGTGTGGGTATATACAGGTGTCACATCGGTAAATGGTGACGAGTCCAACATAGGATTTGCTCTGATGAATCTCCGGACAGGAGAGAGCAAATATTATAAGGTGGCAGGTGCAGAGGAATACTCAGCCATGTCATCGGCAGAGGGACAGGTACAGCATCTTGGTTATAAGGCATCCTTCCCATCACTCATCAATATCAGCGGAATACCAACCTACATCATGGTCTTAAAGGACAACGGTGGCCTGGTAAAGATGTATGCGCTTGTCGATGTGGAGAAGTACAATATTGTAGCTACAGGCACTACCCAGAAGGACGCACTTGCGGCATACAACAAGCTGCTGGCAGAGAACGGACTTAAGAGTACGCAGAGCATGACGGACGATATACCAAACAGACAGATCACGGTAGCTGATATCAAATATATCAACATGGATGAGACGACATATGTGTATATCACGGATGAAAATGGCAATGTATACAAGCAGGATTTCTCAGAGAACGAGGAACTGATATTTATACAGAGCGGGGATAAAATAAAAGTATTTTATCAGGAATCAGACAACGGAATAAATGACATAATATCTGTTGAGAGATAGATTTATTCACTAAATAAAGGCTCTCCCTGTGATAAACAGGGGGAGCTTTTTGCATGATAATGTGGTATTATAGAAATATATTATTGAGAATAAATCTATATAACTGATTAATTATGATTGACAAGGGGGTTATTATCATGGATAAAAAGGCGATCTACAGTTTATCATACGGGATTTTCATGTTGTCCACAAAGCTGGGCGACAAGGCAAATGGCTGCATCATCAACACCTGTATACAGGTGGCGAACAATCCAACGCGGGTTGCGATATCGGTTCTCAACACGAATTACACATGTGATCTGCTCAAGGAGAGTGGTGTGTTTGCCCTCAGTGTACTTGACGAGCAGTGTACATTTGACTCGATAAAGCACTTCGGTTTCCAGTCGGGAAGAGACGTGGACAAAACCTCCGGAATAAAGATGCCGGAGGATGTCAACGGAATCCCTTACATGGGCTGGTATGCCTGCGCGGTTATCAGTGGCAAGGTAGTTGAGAGCCATGATCTCGGAACGCACACGTTGTTCATCGCGGAGGTGGTTGATGCAAAGATGCTGTCAGACAAGGCTCCTCTCACATATGCTGATTATCAGGCACATGTAAAGCCAAAGGCAGACAAGCCTCCTAAGACAGATAAGAAGATAGTGGGATGGCGCTGCAAGATATGTAACTATGTATATGAAGGAAGTGAGCTCCCGGCAGATTATGTATGTCCTCTGTGTGGACACGGAGCAGACGACTTTGAACCTATATATGAGTAATGTAAGATATGCCGTTATCGGCAAGAAATGAACGGTTTCAAATCTTGAAAAAGTTGATTTCTTGCCGGTAACGGCATATACTATCTATATACAAAACACTGTGCAGATGATAAAAGCCCATTGCGTAAAAGGAGGGATTTTCATGGGTTATATTTCAGTTGCAGAGACTGCAAAAAAATGGAATGTGTCAGAACGAACCGTTAGAAATTACTGCGCTCATGATAAGATTCCTGGGGCTTTTCTGACGGGAAAGACGTGGAATATACCGGATTCTGCGCAGAAACCAATGCGTCAATCTGCGGGAGAAGAGAACCGGGATCTGCTGACTGTGCTGAGAGAAGAGAAAAAAAATGGAATTAAAGGTGGCATTTATCATAAGATACAGGTGGATCTCACTTACAATTCCAATCATATAGAGGGCAGCAGGCTCAGTCATGATCAGACACGGTATATATATGAGACAAATACTATAGGCGTGAGTGATCAGGCGATAAATGTTGACGATATAGTCGAGACGACCAATCATTTCAGGTGTATAGATCTGGTGATCGATGATGCAAAGAACTTATTAAGTGAGAAAATGATAAAGGAGCTGCATTTGATTCTAAAGAATGGAACTCAGGACTCACGAAAAGAATGGTTTGCGGTGGGAGATTACAAGAAAGTTCCGAATGAGGTGGGCGGTCATGATACGGCTTTGCCGGAAGAAGTTCCAGAGAAAATGAAAAATCTCCTTGCAAGATACCGCAAGCTCAATGAAAAGACACTAGATGATATTCTGGATTTTCACCATGAATTTGAAAGTATTCATCCGTTTCAAGATGGCAATGGCAGGGTTGGCAGGCTGATATTGTTCAAGGAGTGTCTGAAATATGATATAGTTCCATTTATCATAGATGAAGATCTCAAATGGTATTACTATAGAGGACTTTCAGAATGGAATAGAGAAAGAGGATATCTGCGGGATACCTGCCTTACTGCGCAGGATAAGTTTAAAAAGTACCTGGACTATTTCAGGATACAGCACAGAGATTAAAATAATGGAGGAAATTATGGACAGAGAAAGAATGATGAAGAACGTAGCAGAGATATTCAGCCGAGGTGCGGTGGACAAGAATCTTCCGGCATGGGTAAATATGCGTCACGCCTGGAAAGCAAGTGATGCGGCGAGAGACAGAGGGCTTGAATATCCGGCAAATGTTGTACAGATAAAGAATCTGGATTACAAAAAGGAGCTTGATGAGGTCCGTTTCAATGAGCTGATTGAAACATGGGACAAAGGTGTAGAGAGGAACATTATATTCTTTGCCGATTCCGGGGATGCCGCAGACGTGGATTCTGCAAGCTATACATCTAACAGCTACATGGATATCTGCGTTCCAATATCGTATATGACAGATGAAAACAGAAAATATCCGGTGATAGTGAGCGTGCATGGCGGAGGTTGGTTCTATGGTGACAAGGAACTGTACAGCCACTATAGCTGCCTTCTTGCGGAGCACGGGTATGTGGTGGTGAACTTCAACTATAGATTGTCACCGCAGAACAAATATCCTGCGGCCATAGAGGATGTGGCGTATCTCATTCGGTATATCCATGAGAATGCGCAGACACTTGGAATAGACATGGACAATCTCTACATGGTCGGTGATTCGGCGGGGGCACAGCTCACGGCAAATTATTGCATCATAGCATCAAACAGCGATTACAGGGCAAAGCTTGATTTCTTCACATATGACCTACTGCCTAAGAAGGTATGCCTTAACTGTGGTGCATACAAGATGGCAGAAAGAAATGACAATATATCCGCATGGTATCTGAGAAATGATGTGGATGATGACCAGAATAGTGACGGAAAAACAAGTTCACACGACAAAGCTGAAAAATGTGAAAGTAAGAAAATAAGCCAGGCATATGCTGTGGCTGAGGAACAATACAAGCTGTTTATGGATCAGCTTGATTATGTAAATGCTGAGTTTCCGGAGGCGTATCTCATGTACAGTGTAAATGATGATCTGGCATCACATACAAAAGCGTTGGATGAGGTGCTGAACAAAGTTGGAGTTGCACATATCACAAAAGCGTATGGACAGAACAATCCTGACAGCGGCCATGTATTCCATATGAATATGTACAATCCAGAGGGAATACTCTGTAACGAGGATGAGTGTGCATTTATGAAATAAAAAAACTGTTTGACAACACGACATCAGAATGCTATCCTAAAAATCAGATAAAGGCAAAGACAGGAAGGAGTACTTAAGTCACTGTCACTTCAGAGAGTAGGCGTTTGGTGCGAGCCTATAGGACACCTTAAGGAAGCAGTCCCCGAGCTGTGACCGCGAAAGTTTTCCGGGTAGTGGTCAACGGAAGGTTCCACGTTATAGGAACAACGATAGTGATGGCTGTCGGCTGAGAGCAGGAATAAGTTCCTGAATTTAGGTGGTAACACGGACAAGAAAGTTCGCCCTAAGCATATTATAAGTATGCTTAGGGCTTTTATTTTGCGTTTTCAGGGTGACAAGCGGCTGCGATGCGCGAGCTTGTTCGCGGGCATCGGCAGACAATTGTCACCCGCGCGCGACATGAAACACGAAGCCCGGTAGGGCGGAGTGTGAATGTCGTGCAGAGATTACGGGAGCATCGAAGATGCGGAGTAATCTCGAAGAAAACGCAAAGGAAAGCCGGAAAGCAAGCGGCTGCGATGCGCGAGCTTGCTCGCGGGCATCGGCAGATGCGGAGTAATCTCGAAGAAAACGCAAGTTAAAACCAACGATCAGCAAACACAGACAACAAGGGATCAAGAGATATAAAGGAGTGTGTATCATGAGAAAATTCGAAAAATCATCAAAGCTTGACAATGTGTGTTACGACATAAGAGGTCCTGTTATGGACGAGGCAAACAGAATGGTGGCTGAAGGGGTAAATGTCCTCAAGCTGAACATAGGAAATCCTGCACCGCACGGACTTATGGCACCTGATGAAGTTGTAAGGGATATGGCATATAACCTCAGAGATACCGAGGGATATTCGGATTCAAAGGGACTTTTCTCTGCAAGAAAGGCGATCATGCAGTATTGCCAGCTGAAGAATATTCCAAATGTGGGAATCGATGACATATATACAGGAAATGGAGTCAGCGAACTTATCACCATGTCCATGCAGGGACTGCTTGATTCGGGAGATGAGATACTTGTCCCGATGCCTGACTATCCGTTGTGGACGGCTTCTGTTAACCTGGCAGGAGGAACAGCGGTTCATTATCTTTGTGATGAGCAGTCCAACTGGTATCCGGATATAGAAGATATCAAGAAAAAGATAACATCAAGAACAAAAGGAATCGTAGTCATCAACCCTAACAACCCTACAGGAGCTCTCTATCCAAAGGAGGTTCTTGAGCAGATAGTTCAGGTTGCAAGGGAGAATGAGCTTATCCTTTTTGCTGATGAGATATATGACAGACTTGTCATGGATGATAAAGAGCATGTGGCTCTGGCTTCACTGGCACCTGACCTTTTCACCATAAGCTTTAACGGACTGAGCAAGTCTCACCGAGTTGCAGGTTACAGAGTTGGCTGGATGTGTCTGTGTGGAAACAAGAGCAATGTGAAGGGATACATAGAGGGACTTAACCTCCTGTCATCCATGAGACTTTGCTCGAATGTTCCTGCTCAGAGTATAGTTCAGACCTGTCTTGGAGGCTACCAGAGTGCAGATGAGCTGCTTCTGCCTGGAGGAAGGATCTATGATCAGAGAGAGTATATTTATAAAGCACTCTGTGATATACCGGGAATAAGTGTGGTTAAGCCGGAGGCAGCGTTCTACATATTCCCGAAACTTGACAAGGAGAAGTTCAACATCACAAATGATGAACAGTTCGCTCTTGATCTTTTGAGGGATAAGCACATCCTCGTCACATGTGGAACGGGATTTAACTGGAAGGATCCGGATCACTTCAGAATAGTATATCTTCCGAATATGGAGATACTCAAGGCAGCAACAGCAAAGCTGGCTGATTTCCTGAGCTATTACCACCAGTAAAAGAAATTATATAACAAGGCTGTATCTGAGAAGCTGCCAGTGGCATGTATTTTAGAAATATGAATACATATGTGCTATTGCAATACAGATACAGTCTTGTTTTTATATTATTTGGTTGAGTGGAATGATGCAAGTTACAGCATATAAGCAGTTTTGCGGGTCTATTATGCAGAAACCATTATATTTTTCTACAGAATTTTTTACATTTTTCAGACCATATCCATGGATAAAGTCAAAATCATTGTCTGAAGAATGTTTTTTCGAAGCATTATAAGAATTTTCAACATAAATGGTGAATGTATTTCTTATAGTTTGTAGCTTGACTGTAATTACCGCATTTTCAACATCATTACATGCGGTTATGGCATTGTCGAAAAGATTACCTAAAACTATAGTCAGGTCATAATCTGTAAGAGGTATCTGAGTAGTACTCAGTTTTATACTTGTATCAAGAGTTATATGGTATTTGTCAGCCACTTCTTTCAGGTTACTCACAAATGAATCTATTACCAGGTTGCCTGTGTTTATATAACAGTATCTGGATTTGAGATCGTTTAAAGTATCATTAGTATAAGGAATGACTGCGTCATAATTTTTATTTTTTATACAATTTTGTATATATATAAAGTGTTTATTTGTATCATGCATAAAACTGCGGAGACTTTTATAAGCCTCTCCAAGTTGAACGTATTTGTTTTGTTGGAATTCAATCTGTCTTGATAATTGTTCTGTTTGCGCTTGTAATTCTTCCTTTTTAGATATTTCATTGATCAGGAAGAAATTAACAATATTTATAGTAAGCAGTAAATTTATAAGATTGCTATAAGCTCGAGGATTTGTCTTGTTAAAGGCAAATATATCAGGGGTTATTAAAATTATGAGAGATATGACAGGAATTACCACAATAGCTGAAATATCAATAATTGACAGTGATATATGAATCTTTCTAAATATAATTGTAACAAGCAGAACAAATATGAGACAATAAAAATCAGAAAGAGAAAAAACAGAATTGAAAACGGCAACAGGGATTGTGTCGTTTTCAATATTTGTTGCAAGAAAGCGATTTATAGTTGAATATGACATATTTTCGCATAGCATAGTAATTGTCACAAAGGAAATAGATGTAAATAATCTTGATGTGATTGTGGCAGTAAATAAAAGTGAAAGAATGGTAGTTAATAAAAAGGAAAGAGAAACTCTCATAACAGTTGCTTTCATGGATACATCTCCGGAAAGTGGGAGAACAATAATATTTTGTAGCATTTCAACTCCCCAGATTATAAAAATACCAAAAATAAAGTTATAATTAAATCGTCTTTTGTCGTTGAATATAACATAAAAAAATATATACATATCTGCACTGTATAAAAGCGTTGGCATAATATCAAAAATAATGTCCATTGTATTTACCCTTTCATATCTGAGATGATTTGCTTTGCAAAAAAAGTTCTGAATTTTTTTAGGTTTCTTCTAGAAATATTGATTACGTCTCCATTATCAAGACCTAACAACTTATCGTTAAAGTGGGTTATATGCTTTGTATTTACCAGAGTGCTTTGATTGGTTAAAATAAATCCATGTTCAGCAAGAGAGGTTGCCAATGATGATAACGCTCCACGACCAATTATTTGAGAATCGCGTAGTGTATAAATAAGATGGAGTTTTTGGCTCTTGCTTGTACGAATGTAGATTACATCATTCACATTTACAAGAAGTTTTTCATTATATGTATCTACTACTATGCGTATATTGTTCTTGCTTTGCATATATGTTAAAAGGTCAGACATAATATTTTGAAAAATATTGTAGGAAACAGGTTTTATAAGATATTGAAAAGGATGAACCTGAAAGCTATCATGCATATAGCTTGGATATGAAGTCACAAATACAATGTATACATCATCTGAATATTTTTTCCTTATATGTTTGGAAATCTCTAAACCATCCATATTTGGCATATCAATGTCAAGAAATACAATGTTGTATTTGTTTGTTTCAAATGAAGACAAAAATTTAGAACTGTCTGTAAAAGTGTGAATTTCACAGTCGATATCAAATTGTATTTGATATGAAATCAAGTATTTTTTTATTGAATAAATTGATGATACTTCATCGTCACAAATTGCTATATTAATATTTTTAAGAGACATTTTTTATATTCCTTATATATCCTGCAAGTAAACTTAATGTACATATTAATACACACAATGTAATAGTTTGTGTATGCTGATTGGATTTATTGTACCATAATATAAGTTGGATTCCACATATTAATATTACGGTAATCCTGGCTTTCTTTTGTAGACTGATTTTGTCTGAGATGTTAAATCTTTTATTTTCTGTATCAACAGGTGAAACTATCATAATTATGGCAATGCAGACAAAAAATATGATTGCTTGAATAGTTTCTGAATGTTCAAATGATAATTGTGGAAATAATACCACAATTATCATGATTCCATATGACAAGATGGTGCACCGCAAAGGTGTTGATGCGTGATAGCCACCTGCAAAATAGCGCAATGGCATAGTTATTATTATGAATAGAACAGATGTAATTAATCTATGAAAAATAATCCCTGTGGCAAGTGTTATAAGGTCAAAAATAATTTCTTCAAATACACATGAGAAAAGGTAGGAATATATATTTCTTTCTTTATCTGTAATTATTTTTTCTTTGATAAGGTAATTAGAAATCTTCAAACATATATAATTAATCATAAAATACTCTCCCTAATATTGATATCAAATGAGTAAAGTTAATGATAGCACGAGTGACGTATGTAGCAATAGGAATGGAGTAAACGGTCAAAATTAAGGAGTATGTGGTAATAAATTACCGTTCACTCCTTAATTTTGACCAATTAGTCCATTTTGAAAAAATAGTCGAAAAATGCATTTATAATAACCTTATAAACATAGTTGTCGATTGTATAGCAGTAGAAAGGAGGATATGTATTGTGAGAAAATTACTTGTCAAGGCAGGAAGATTATTATGTGCATGCTCAGTGGTAATATCCCCACTTGTTGTGGAAGGATGCAAGACTAGATATTATCAGCCGAAGGAGCCGGATGGCTTAGAAGAGTTTGCTAAAAAAAGTAGACAATAATTTGAATTTAGGAGGATATGCATATGAGGATGTTTAAGAGAATGATTGTATGCGTGATGACAGCGGTAATGACGATATCATGTATGCCTGGGGTGAGTGCACTTGCGGGGGAGAGCGAGACCACAATGGCAGAAGAGCTAGCTGTAGAAAATAATAGTGTTGCAAGAGCGGTTGCATCATATTATTATGACTATGATTGCACTAGTTATACTAAAGTAGGACATGTAACAACGGCAGGTACAACTATGACACTGATATATAATGCTTCAACGAAAGGAAAAGTGAAAATAACAGTAAAGGATTCCAGTGGAAATATTAAAAAGAATGTACTAAAAATATAGCTCCGTCATAATTTGACGGGGCTAATTGTGTATAGCGGGGGGGACATATGAAAACAAACTTATTTCTGATAACAAAATACTGGAGATATCATAAAAAGCAGTTTGCGAGCATGCTTACCTCGATAGTGATATTAACGGCTTTCCTGTTGATTGCACTTTTGATGGAGAGAACAGAATGTAGACGGCAGTATGATGACAAGCTGCGGGGAAGTAGTAAGACATTTTACCTGTATAGCAATCTTGGCAGTGATGCATATGAGGAGATGTCACAAGACAAAAGGGTCAGCATGATCGGGCGTACGGCTATATGTGGAAAGCTGGGAAATGACAAAACACAGTATACATATGGTACATATATTGACGATACGGCAGAGGAGCTTGAGTATGTAAAGCTTTCGTCGGGAAGATTCCCTGAAAAAACCGGGGAGGCAGCAGTGTACGATTATGTGTTGGAGGATATGTTTTTTACTGTTGATCCTGACTCGTATGTTGGAAAGGAAGTAACATTTGACAGTTACGATTTGGATGATACATATCTGTTGAGAACAGGTAGACATGTGGGACAGATTACGTTTACTATCACAGGTGTATTGTGTACAGACAGCAGAAGAGATCTTAAGGAGAACAGAGTAGACTGGGGATCTGACCTTTCGGAAGTACAGATGCCAACTATATATCTGTGGCGGGATGACTGTGATTTGGATGAGAATACATTCGTATATACTGCTGTCTCACTGTATGGTGATGACGAGATAACAGAGCAGTCGGAGAGCGCTATGGAAGAGTTTGCGCAGGATTATTATGACAAAACTGGAATATGGCCAAGATCCGGCCGCAGCAGATCGGCTGCAGAAGATATCTGCAACATTACCCTTGGAAACGAGAAGCTTAACAGCGAAAGTTATCTGTCGGACTCTGTCCAGGGAATACTATATTTCAGTGTTATTGCTGTGATCTTGTCGGCTATATCCCTGTTTGGCGTGATGATAACTGTTATGAGCGAGAGGCAGAAATCCCTGGATATCGTGAGAGATATAGGAGCCAGCCGGATGAAAGTGGCTTGGATACATATATTGGAATGGGGAATCCTGCTGGTTTCAGGAGTGATATGCGGTGGAGTCGTTGGAATCACTGTATATGAGGTCATACTCGAGATTCAAAGTCGTTTTCTGAGGCTGCCTAAATTGCGCGGTTATACAGTGGAGTGGTGTGTACAGCAGATTACAGAAAATCCATTTGTAATCTCTGTTGTGTGTGCAACAGGTACATTTACTCTTGGATATTTACTTTTTTATATATACCTTCATATAAAATCAAGAAGACTTATAAGAAGAGATCGTGTGAGATCATTCGGGAGAATCAAATCGGTGGTTTCCGGTATTCCATTTGCAAATATAATGCAGATGTTGTCTGTTGCCCTGATCCTGTTTGCGGCGGTGATGTGCTACGCATTCTGCTCTATGGACGGCAAGGGAAAAGGATATTTTCACAATGATGATCTGGACAGAGACACATATTATACATATGGACAATTGGATATGGAAACCAGTGATGTAGATATATGCCTTTATGATCAGGGGTCGGGGATTACTGGTGGAGTATTGCTTACAGATACAGGACTTACTGAGGATGGGCGCAAGAGCATTGCGGATATGAACGAAGTAAAGTCAATAGAGAGTTTCTCCACAAACGATGGCTTTGATATATTTTATGATAGAAATGACGAGGATATTCCGGATGGATTGTGGCAGGCGGAGGTCCAGTTTCCGGAAGATACAGAAGAATTCTATCATGCAGACGATAGATTTTATTTCAACGTTCCAGCGATATGGCTGGATGATAACGGAATGAGAAAGCTGGATAAATATGTAAAAGAGGGGTCAATAGGTACCCATGAAAATGGTGTGGCGTGTGTTGAATATGAATATGACGGAATGACCGCGGAGTCGCCATATAAGATAGGCGATGTAATGCATACAATGACAGTGAACGGAAAAGGCGAATACAAGGAGACTGTTGAAATCGTGGATGCGATAATTGTGATTCCGGAGACCACAAAGGAGAGCGATCCGATATTGTATGCAGGTCTTGGCAGAGCTTCACAGTATGGATATGCAATAGTGGCCTCACAGGACACAGCAGTCAGTATTGGGATGTTTAAGACATGTTATGACGTTACATATATATCTCTAAGCAACAGGGGAGATATTGATAGAGTTGTATCCAGGTTTGCTGACATATTGGACTCTTCAATGGAACTCAGGATACGAACGATAGATGAGTGTGATAAGGAGTATCGTGAGGCATATATATCACAGTATGCGAGCACAATATGTCTGTTCTTTATTCTTCTTATCATGGCGGCATGGGGATATTGGGAACTTGTCACCATGCGTTACCAGAATGGCAGGCGGAACGTGGCGATCATGCGGGCTCTTGGAATGGAGAAGCACTCATGGAACATGACGTTTATATGGTATAACATAAGAAATGCCCTGGTATCATGTGCTGTCGGAGCCGGTATGGTGTATGGCATGAGATGGCTTTTGCGCTACAAGTACGAACAGGCGCTAAACATGTTCAACTGGCCGGAGACAGATTTATGGAACGTCGATGCAGATGTTATAAAAGAGGTAACGAGACTCCAGCATGTATTTCTATTCGACAGCGAGATATTTGTTGTCCCTGTGGGAAGAGCGTTGGTACTGATAGGAACATTCCTTGTTGTGATTTCGACGATTATTACGGTGCTGGTCATTCATAAGAAGAAATCGGAAGAGATAATTGATGATCTGGCTGAAAAAGAGTAAGGGGGACGATGCATATGATTCAGATAAAGGATTTAAATAAGACGTATGGTGAAGGAACAAATGCTGTTCATGCACTTCGCAACTGTAACGTGGAATTTGAGTATGGAAAATTTACGGCGATTATAGGAACATCAGGCAGTGGAAAGTCAACATTGCTGCATCTGATGGGCGGACTGGATACAAAGGCAGAAGGAGAGATATTCTATGATGATGAAGATATACTCAGATATTCAGATGCACAGCTTGCAAAATTCCGCAGAAAAAATATAGGTTTCGTATTCCAGTTCTTCAATCTGGTGCCAGAGCTGACAGCAAAGGAAAATATATTCCTGCCAATGATGATAGATAAGGTTAAGGTAGATGAGGAGTACTTTGATAAGCTTACTGAAAAACTTGGAATTTCAGAGAGACTGACACATTATCCGTCACAGTTGTCCGGTGGACAGCAGCAGAGGGTTGCGATAGCCAGAGCGCTCATACACAAACCAAAAGTGTTGCTCTGCGATGAACCTACCGGAAATCTGGACTCTCAATCAGGAAAAGAAGTCCTGAGACTGCTTAGAGAACTGCAGAGTGAAGATAGACAGACTATAATTATGGTTACTCACGATGGAAATATAGCAGATCAGGCCGATCGTATCGTAAGGATAGAAGATGGACAGATAAAATGTGTATAATATTCACACAATTATATACATAAAAGACAAGTTGATGGTAAAACGCAACAACAATGACAATAAAATTAATAAATTGTCAAAAAATATGTTGACGATTTGCCTTGCATCATGTATAATAAAGGTACATTAAAGAACGGCCATTTGAAAAAGATACAGATGGCACACCATAGATTGTCACCCGTGACACGTAACATGTACGAAGTTATCTCAGAGATTTATAGAATCGTGAAAAAGACTTTACACATGGTGCGCAGGAAACAGAGATCCGTGGTACAAGTTCACGAAAGGAGGAGGTTCCGTTGGAGACAATTGAAGAACATTTTTATCATGATGGTAACTCAGAACTGGGAAGTTGTTTCCACACGAGATGCCTTTAAGATAAATCTTGAATCAGTCCACATGTAGATGCTGTATATAGCATGATTGAAGTGCCAGGACGCAGGTATTTGATACCAGATTTGATCCATCGTGATTGTTCACAACACAAGATATGAGTGGTGTTTCAAGGGCATCAGGTCATATCACATACCGCAAGACCAGTGCTTATAAGAGGTTGGTACATATACAAGTTCATGCAGTGCATGTTATGAGTAGATGCAATTCGTACCCTGATAGTTTATATTCCGGTAAGTTTAATCTCTAGGCACAACGAATTTTTTCATAGATATTTATAATATAGTGGAAGAATCAATGGCATGTGTGGAAACATTCAGATATTTTGATTAGATACTTCAATATTTAAAAAATGAATAAACTAATATAAAGCCAGTTGGTATTATGCCAGCTGGCTTTTTTGTGTATTAATTACAACGTGTGTTAAACCACTGATTACCCGCTCTGCGAGCAGTAACAATCCGTGCGGTAACAAGAAACTAATATTAATTGCAAATAACTTAAATTATTGACTAATATGGCGTGCAAAAGCAATAAAAAACAACTTAAATATTCGGTAATTAATGACATGTTCAACAATTAAAAAATGAGTTAATATAAGTATATGTATAAATATTAATCACGAATTAGGCTGTTCGTGGTGAGTAAAGTGGAGGAATATCACAAAAAAGAAAGGGTAAGGAATATGGTGAGATTTAGAACAAGACTTGTTGCTGTGACATGTGCAGTTGCAATGGTTGGCTCATTCTGGGGAAGTGCAGGGGCAATAGTCTCAGCTGATGCATCAGAGCCGTCTGCGGAAATGGCGTGGAGCATCACTACAGACAAACTGGTATTTGACACTGGCGCAGATGCCAAGTGGACAGATAAAATTTATGCCAGCAATGATGAAGGTACATACCCAGAGTTAGGCAGGATCGATGATGTGTCTGTGGGTAAAAAGGCTGTGCTCACGGCAAATGTAACACTTAATGGAGATTTTTCAGGATTGGATGGTGCGGAGGCTGCTGACGGAACGTATAATGTGATCCAGCTTTCCTGTGCAATCAAGACTGGCGATGGATGGACATACACCAAGTCTGATGATTATCCATTCCTTAAAGCGGAAAATTTTTCAGATGGCAAGACACAGGTATCATTTGCATTTGATGTGGAGGATACAGGAGCTGCGAACGAGATAATATTCCAGTACAATTCAAACTCTGCATATACTGGAACAATATCAATATCTGATGTAGAGATTCAGAGTGATGATTCAGGAGAGGAGCCTGATGGTGGAGAAGAGCCAGGTGGCGGATCATCAGCAACAGGAAATGTGACAGGTGTGGCAGCACCTTCGATCACAGACAATACAGTATGGAGCAGTTCAGATGCAGTTCTCACATTTGACGCTGTTTCAGATAAGACATGGAAAGATAAAGCGTATGCCAGCAATGACAGCGCTACATATGCCGACATGGCGAGAATAGAGGGGGCAACTGTAGGTGAAAAGGCGAAACTCACAGCGACAGTTTCTCTCGACGGCGATATATCAGGCCTTGATGGTGCCGAGGCATCAGATGGATCGTACAATGCGATCCAGCTTGCATGTGCCATCAAGACAGGCGATAGCTGGACATATGTCAAGTCAGATGACTATCCATTTTTAAAGAGTGAGAACCTTACAGATGGCAAGTGCAGCGTAGAGTTCAACTTTAACGGAGTGGATGCAGGCGATGTTCAGGAGATCGTATTCCAGTACAATGCAAACTCAGCATTTACAGGAAAGGTTCTCATCGGCGGCGTTGCAGTTGACAAGGTAGAGAGTGGCAAGAAGCCGACAACATCAGAGACTGAGGTTGGAAATTTTGCAGATGCAAGCCTTGTGTTTGACACAGCGAGCGATGCAAAGTGGACAGACAAGGCATTTGCCAGCAATGATACAGGAAGCTATACAGATATTCCTACAGTAGACAATGTCAAAGTTGGAGCAAAGGCAAAGCTCACAGCTACAGTTACACTTGATGCAGATGCAACGGGACTTGATGGTGCCGAGGCGTCAGACGGGTCATATAACGCGATACAGCTTGCATGTGCCATGAAGACAGGCGACAGCTGGGATTACGTCAAGTCAGGCGACTATCCGTTCATCAAGGCTGAGAACTTTGTCGATGGCAAGTGCGATATATCATTTGCATTTGATGTATCAGAGGTGGGAAATGTGCAGGAGATCGTATTCCAGTACAATTCCAACTCAGCATATGCTGGCAAGATCACAATAAGCAACGTTAAGGTACTTGATGTTAAGGAGAGCAGCGGCGGACTTGAGCAGAGAGATCCTGCTGTCATCTCGGATCTCTCATCGGCTGAGGATTATGACAAGTGGAGCACAGAGGCCGGATATGCATACAAGCACGGCGATGCAGCCAACAAGGCAGGTACTGCCACACCTGACATATCATATGACAGTGCAAATGAGAGACTTAAGGTTTCTGTTGACTACTCAGCAGATTCAACTTCCTCATGGAGTGAGGCAAAGGTTAAGTGTGTTCCTACAGAGGCTATGGATGTGAGCCAGTACAACCAGCTCAGTGTGGATATCATCTACCCGGCAAAGCTCAAGGGAAGCAAGATCAAGTTTTTTGCAAATGGAATAATAAATAAAGATACAACCATTGACGATGATGCAGAGGATATCGGCGATGGATTAAAGAAGGCTACAGTTACTATGGGATTTACTCCGACAGATAAACCACTCACAGATGTGACAATAGGAATCATAGGAAGCAGCACAAGCTTCAAGGGCAATGTATATCTTGATAATCTTGTTCTGTCACAGGCAGATACAACAAAGGATTTTGTTGAGATAACAGAGACTCCTGGTGCTGGTTCACCAGCGGATCTTTCACAGATGCCATCATCAGTTAGAGTGAGCGATGCAAATGCAGCAGACAGCGCAAGAGCGCTCGCGGCATACCTGAATACGCTCATGAACAGCGATCAGGTTCTGTTCGGACATCAGAATGATGTGAGCAGAAGCGTAAATCCACAGGCATCACTCGGTGATGTATATGATGTGACCGGACAGGTCAGCGGTGTGTTCGGAATCGACTCACTGGCAGTTACAGGCTCGGAGGCAGGCGGTTCAGACGCAGCTTCGGCACTGGCAAACTCAGTGGCATACAGCAAGACTGCAGCGGCAAATGGTGCGATCGTGTCATTGTCAATGCATATGCCAAACTTCTCCAGCTCCAAGATAGTGAAGAACTCGGATGGAACATACAGCTTCTACGGATGTGATTTCTCAGAGTCCAAGGATCTGTCAAATGACATAGTAAAGCAGATTCTCCCAGGTGGAGAGTACAATGAGGTATTTACAGCTTACCTCGATGTGATCGCAGACTACGCATCACAGCTTCAGGCTGCCGGAATACCTATCATGATCAGACCATTCCACGAGAATACAGGAAGCTGGTTCTGGTGGGGATCAATGAACACAGCTGAGACATACAAGTCTCTCTACAGATATACCAAGGATTACATGGAGCAGAGCGGTGTACACAACCTTCTCTGGGTATACTCGCCAAACGGACCTATCACATCAGAGGCAGCTTACATGTCATACTATCCAGGCGATGAGTATGTAGATATCCTTGCATTTGACTACTATAACGATTACAATTCGTACCCTGCAGCTGCAGACAATTCTTTCTTTGACAGTCTTGATACAACATGTAATATCGTGTCATCAATAGCTGCAAAGAGGGGCAAGATACCAGCCATCGCTGAGTGCGGTGTCAGAGTCATGAAGAAGGATGGTTCAGACAACGAGGGACTTCTCGTAAAGGGCAATCCGGTTGGAACAGAGGCTTCAGGAAAGAACTGGTATCAGGAAGTCAGCGACATCGCGAAGAAGAACAACATGCCATACTACCTTGTATGGGCCAACTTCGGAGATACCAACTTCTACGTTCCATATAAGTATGACGACACACATGGACAGGAGCTTATAAATGACTTCATAAAGTACTACAACGACGACTCATCAATATTTGGTGGAGACACAGGATTCTACAGCAACATGGGAACCCTTGCAGGAGTTTCTGCAAATACATACACTAACCAGATGGGTTATATGGTATATCCATTTGACAGAGATACCATCCTCAAGGCGACAACACTCAAGGCTGGTGTTAAGAATGCATCAAAGGTTCAGTTCATTATCAACAATCCTGATACAGGTGTTAAGCTTACACTCAACGCTGAGGCTGGAGCCGAGATTGCCGCTGCAGGATCAGAGCCAACACTTTACACGGCTGATCTTACAGAGAAGAATCTCAGCAAGCTTGGAAAGACAGATACAGCAACCATCACACTCTTGGCAGATGGCGAGCAGCTCGCACAGCTGTCACACATAAGCCTTGGAAAGGCCAAGGATAAGGCTCCTGCAAATGTCATCGAGGACTTCGAGTACTATTCAGGAAGCGACGGACTTCTGGATTCCACATACACATCTAACTCAGCCGCAGGATGCAGCTCAAGCTTTGTTCTTGACAAGACTCATAAGAACGGTGGCACATACGGCGGTGCGTTCAAGTATAAGCTTGAGACAAATGGATCAGAGGTGTGGACAGGAAGGATCAAGTCAGAGCTTACAAACAATGATTTCTCAAAGTATAATGCGCTTGAGATGTGGGTACAGCCGGACGGTATGGGACAGAAACTTGTGATCCAGATCACAGATGGAAGCGGCGAGGAATTTGAGGTATACCTCACAGATTTCGTAAAGGGAACAAAGGCACAGTATGTTACTATTCCATTCAGCTCATTCAAGGGTAAGAAGGGTGGTACACTCGATGCATCGGATATAGTCAAATTTGCTGTATGGTGCAACTCGATCGTGCCGGAGGATCACACTGGCAAGTGGACAGTTGACTCAACTATCTACTTTGATGGAATCCAGGCAGTGAAGCTCACAGATGATATGCTCAAGAAGAATCCAGTGGACAAGAATGGACTTATCATAACAGATAAGTCACTGGTTAAGAAGGATGAGGCAGATCCGGGTAAGGCCAATCCAACAACAGAGGCTCCAACCACAGAGAATCCAACCACAGAGGATCAGACTACCGAGGCTCCAACAACTGAGAAGCCTGGCAATGACGACAAGACAACTGAGGCTACCACAGCAGCAACAACGGATGGAAGCACAGGTGGAAATGGACAGAACGTGGTAAATACAGGAGATAAGTCACCTGTAGACGTAATGTTTGCGATAATGATAGCATCACTTATCATGGCTGGTGCAGGCTATATCGTTATCAAAAAGGATAAGAAGTAATACTCATTTTAGCCATACAAAGAGCCCCGCTGTCGGCGTTGATGAAGACCACCGGCAGTGGGGCTTTATTTGTTGGTTTATATTTGTATGCAATATCAGTTTGCAGCACGTCTCTTCTCAACAAGCTTCTCCACAGGGGTTGTGAGATACATTATGGAGAGCATCAGTGTACAGCAGAACCAGATGATAGGCTCTGTGATGGTAACTCCGAGATATCCAAGTCTTGGAGTGAGGATCATAACCGCAAGTACCTTGCCGATCAGCTCTATAGTGGATGACATGACCGGAACGATCTTCCTGCCCATTCCCTGCATTGCACATCTCAGGACGAACAGAGGACCAAGTACATAGAAGCACGTCACGCCGATCCTTACATATCTCACGGCCGGATCTATGATGGCACTGGCAGATGTACCTGCAACCAGCTTTATAAGTGCCGGGCTGAGCAGCCAGCCGAATATTATCATGACAGTGGTTATGATCGTGTTTATGATGATCGCAGCCCTCACACCCTGATGTACCCGGTCGTATCTGCCTGCGCCCATATTCTGGCTTACATATGTCGTCACGGCATTTCCTACTATATATAACATGAACATGAGGATATCAAATATCTTTCTTGCCGCTGTGTGGGCGGTTACTATATCAGTTCCGAGTCCATTGATGGCTCTCTGGAGTATGACCGTTCCGATGTTCACTATACAGCTCATAAATCCCATGGCAAGTGCGGACTGTATGAGGTCTGCCCGATCACTCTTCTCTACGGAGTATTCATCCTTCTCCGGAATCAGATGCTTTGCCTTCACAAGTATATAGATCAGGGCAAGTATGCCCGCCAGCGCCTGTGATATATCGGTGGCGATGGCTGCACCCCGTACTCCCATGTCAAATGCTCTTATGAAAAGAAGATCCAGAACGATATTGAGTACAACTGATATACCGAGGAATATAAGAGGCGTCTTGCTGTCTCCGACTGCACGCAGTATGTTGGCGCACAGATTATATAATGAACAGAATATAATTCCAACGATTATGATTATAACGTAGCTTGCTGCCATATCCAGTATGTCGTCTGGTGTTTTGAGAAGTACCAGGATAGGCCTTATAAATATGAGACTCAGAACGGTCAGGACAATGGATGCCAGCAGTGTCATGATGGCCGATGCACCGATACATCTTCTCATATTGTGATAGTCCTTTGCACCGTAGTATTTGGCTATAGGGATGGCAAGCCCCATGGTTCCGCTGTTGAGGAAGCCTATTATCATATTCGAAATGACTGAGGTTGCGCCAACCGCGGCGAGTGCCTGTGAGCTTACGTAGTTGCCCACGATGGCTGAGTCTGTAAAACTGTATAACTGCTGTGCGATCTGTCCCAGTATCATAGGAACAGCAAATAACCATATGACTTTCATTGGTTTTCCGACTGTCAGATCTTTCATATATAATAACCCTCCTTATTTTTTTGCGCCTGATATTCGATTGTACAACAGTTCGCGATAAAGTCAATGTGGTTTTTGCTTAATTTTAAAGAAAAATGTTTTATTTTGTTATATAAAATGTTATGTTAAAGTGTAACGATTAAAAATTGCTTGATTGTGCATACTAACATTTGACATATATTATAGAAAGAAATGGAAAATATGGAAAAGAATAACATACAAAAAAATAAGCGTAACAGGAAGAGACATGCGGAGCTCGAGAGAATGGCGTTATACGCAGTGGGCGTCATTCTGCTGGGACTGGTCATAGGCCTTGCTGTGAAAAACTACAGACTTAAGAGTAAACTGGATAATCGTAATGAAAAGGACTCGGTTGTCACAGGAACATCGACGGACAGTGATAATACGAATGGCGATGCCTCAGTAGCAACAACAGAAAAGGCTGCGGAACTCAAGGTTCAGGGAACTGTGGAATGTACAGACATAGCGGTTCCGGAGACGGAGCAGGAAGAGAATTATAATGGTGAGGATCTGGCGGACAATGGCTGTCCGTATGCCATCAAGATAAACAGACAGGAAAATATAGTTACTATATATAAGCTGGATGCCACAGGTTATTACACCGTTCCGGTTAAAGCCATGCGCTGTTCGGTATCACCGGTGGGAGAAACTCCAGTCGGACTGTTCAACATACAGCTAAAGTGGGACTGGCTTGCACTGTTTGACAACTGTTATGGCCAGTATGTGTCACAGATAGACGGTGACACTCTGTTCCATTCCGTACCATATCTTGACACCACAAAGGATTCTCTTGAGACATGGGAATTCAACAAGCTTGGAACAGGGGCATCACTGGGATGCGTCAGACTGTGTGTTGCAGATACCAAATGGATATACGAGAACTGTGAGGCCGGAACATATGTGGATATATTTGACAGTAATTACTATGGACCACTTGGAAGACCTGTGCCGGTGACCAGACTGGATAACACTGATGAGACCGGATGGGACCCGACAGACATGGTTGAGGAGAATCCGACCGCAGGAACAGCCGTGATATACGGTGCGGAGAGCCACAGCATAAACCAGGGCGAGAACTATGACACAATGGCGGGAATATGGGCCTTCAATTCACAGCGTGAGGATGTAACGGACCAGTTGAAGGTTGAGGGAACCGTGGACAATATGAAGCTGGGGAAATATACAGTAAAGTACAGCTTTACAGATCAGGGCAAGGAGATATGGAAGAGTATCGAGATAACAGTGGAGGATGATGAAGCCCCTGTTATAACAAGGGTTCCTGTGGAGATAAAGCTGGAGAGTTACAATGGACAGGCTGATGAGCTTGCAGAGCTTGTTGCATCTTATGTGAACGCACAGGATGGTGATACACTGATAAGGACAGGAGTGGCCACAGATGGCAATGGCAAGACTCTGGATGGACAGGCACTCACAAGTCTTGGACAGGACGTTATATGCGTGGCTGTTAACAAGATGGAGTCTAAGGCAGGCAGCTATACAGTTGTGTGCTGTGCGCAGGACAGCAGCGGTAACAGATCATCCTATCACACAGTCACAGTCACCGTTGAAAAGTAGAGGTGGATCATGGCAGACAGGAAAAGTACGATTTATGATCTCGAAGCAGAGAAGATAAAGGAAAAGATAATCATATTTGCCGCCGATACAGGTGGATATACACAGAAAGAGGTCTCACTGGAGATACAGGCATCCCTGGACGAGCTCACGGAGCTCATAGACACAGCCGGAGCCGAGGTCGTGGGACGACTGGTGCAGAACAGGGACCGCATTGCAAATGACCTGTATCTGGGAAGAGGAAAGGTTGAGGAGCTCAGGGAGATGATATATGAGCTGGGCGCCACAGGAGTGTGCTGTGATGACGAGCTGTCACCGGCACAGTTGATGAACCTTCAGGATGCACTGGACATAAAGGTTATGGACAGGACAATGGTCATTCTCGATATATTTGCAGCACATGCTGGAAGCTACGAGGGCAAGCTGCAGGTGGAACTTGCACAGCTCAAGTTCAGGGCAACCAGACTTGTTGGAATGAGAGATTCGCTGTCGAGACTGGGCGGTGGAATCGGAACGAGAGGACCCGGAGAGAAGAAGCTGGAGATAGACAGACGAGTCATAAGGGACAGGATCTCCAGACTGAAGGCGGAGCTCAGGAACGTTGAATCTCAGAGAAGCCAGCAGAGAAAGCAGAGACAGAGGAGCGCTGTGCCGGTTGTGGGCATAGTCGGATACACAAATGCGGGCAAGTCGACCCTGCTGAATGCACTCACGGGGGCAGGAGTATTACAGGAAGACAAATTATTTGCGACCCTTGATCCTACGACAAGAGGATACAAGCTGCCGGGCGGACAGAATATACTGCTCACCGATACGGTCGGTTTTATAAGGAAGCTGCCGCATCATCTGGTCGAGGCTTTTGGCTCCACTCTGGAGGAGGCAAAATACTGTGATGTCATCCTTCATGTTGTGGACGCATCGGATGAAAACTGGGATAAGAACATAGAGACGGTGTACAGCACATTAAAGCAGCTCAAGATAGAAGAGAACTCGGGAAAACCTGTGATAACTGTATTCAACAAGATAGACAGAATATCAAAGGATGATCTGGTGGGTGTGCGCGATCTGAGAGCGGACAAGACTCTGTATATCTCGGCTGCCACGGGACAGGGACTCCCGGAGCTTGCCAGTGCGATAGAGGAAATACTCAGAAATCAGAAGTCATATATAAGGCATACATTTGCATATTCTGAAGCAGGACTCACAGGACTTATCCACAAATATGGTGAGATCCAGACAGAGGAATATCTGGACGATGGCATATTTATAGAGGCTTATGTTCCAAAGTCCATACTTGGAAAACTTGGCCTCAGTTTCGATGGTGAAGCTGATTTTTAGTGCCGGCAATGTGGCGTATCAGGCGTTAACGTGCCATTTCACATTGCTTACATAATATAAAGAGATAATAAAAAATGTTTACATTTTATAAGTATTTGTGTAAATTTACAGAGGAAGGATAATGGTTATTCACACAGAAAGGGAGATATTATGAGTGATAATAACATGAATCAGATGCCGGACGGAATGAATCCTAACGGCGCCGATGGTCCACAGCCATCACAGAACCAGCAGGGTGATGCGGGTCAGCAGTATAGCGCAGACCAGCAGTATGCAGGACAGTACGGTCAGCAGCAGTACGATGCAAACCAGCAGTACGCAGGACAGTACGGCCAGCAGCAGTATGGAGCGAACCAGCAGTACGCAGGACAGTACGGTCAGCGGCAGTATGGAGCGAACCAGCAGTACGCAGGACAGTACGGCCAGCAGCAGTATGGAGCAAACCAGCAGTACGCAGGACAGTACGGCCAGCAGCAGTATGGAGCGAACCAGCAGTACGCAGGACAGTATGGCCAGCAGCAGTACGATGCAAATCAGCAGTTTGCGGGTCAGCAGTTTGCAGATCAGTACGGTCAGCAGATGAATGCACAGCAGAGTGTATATGATCAGACCGTGAACATGTATGGTGATCAGGCGCACAAGCCTGAGTCTCCAAAGAAGAGAAAGGGTATCAAGATAGCCATAATAGCAGTTGTGGCAGCGCTTGTTATCATAGCAGCATTTGTTGTTGTATTCTTCGTGTTCATCAAGAAGAGTCCTAAGGATGCGGTCAAGGACGCGATGGAGAACACAGCAAAGGAACTTGAGAACAATAATATTGTGGGTATCGTCGGAGCAGATGACATAGATGTCGACAAGCTGGACGTTCAGTCAGATTTTACCATCGACAAGGTTGCCGGAGATGGTAAGCTCGACGGTTCAACATTTACATTTGACGCAAGCACAGCCAAGAGCGACGGACAGAACAGCTTCAAGCTTGGTTCTTCCATGACACTGGCAGGCGAGACAGTCAGTGCGGATGTTGTAATGATCGGTCAGACGCTCTATATGTCATGTCCTGATCTCTTTACCAAGACATTTTCATTTGACATGAACAGTGTTATGGCAGAGCTCGACAGCAAGGATGCGGGAGCCGGCGGTTCAGTTGACAGCGAGGCTCTTCAGAAGATCATAGATGAGGATCTCAAGCCGGCTGCAGATAAGCTTGCAGAGTCCATAACATATGAGAAGGTCGGCAAGGATGAGTTTACAAATGCAAATGGCAAGACTATCAAGGCAGACCACTACACAGTGACAATCACAACAGACGCTATAGATGAGTTCTCACAGGCACTGGTTGACTGTCTGAACAAGTACATGGACAGTAATCTGTCAGATGATATGATGGATCAGATGGGTGTTACAAAGGATCAGCTCAAGCAGTCCATCGGCACTATTCCATCTCTGGTCAGCGCAGTAATGACAAAGGATGCCGTTGCAAATGTGTACGTAGAAAACGACAAGGTGATCCGTGTTGACTGGGATTATGATCTTGCAGCAGCAGGCGTTAAGATTTCATTCACAGCAGATTACATGGGTGACGGAAATGTCACATCAGATGCTGTAACAAAGATAGCACTTACATACGGTTCAGATGTAAATATAGAGCTCAAGAGTGAGTCAAAGACTGACACATCAGGAGATAAGATATCAACTGACAAGAAGTACACATTATCAGCAATGAGCGGCGGAGAGAGCCAGGAGTTCACAGGAAATGTGACATCAGACTATGACAAGAACAGCGGTAAGATGAGTGGAAGCATATCTGTTGATGTACAGGGGGAGACTGCTCAGGCTGTATTTGAGGGTGTCCTTGCAGATGTCAAGAAGGGCGAGTCATTCAGCATAAATGATGCAAAGCTCACAGTTACAGTATCAGGCGAGGATGTTCTTCAGTGCTCAGGAAATCTCAAGGTAGCAGAGAAGGACAACAAGATAGAGGCTCCTGCAGCAGGAGATGTGGTTGATTACTCAGTTCTCAACAGTGATGATGTAGATCAGTACATCAACATGGATAAGATGGAAAAGATCGTATCAGCATGGAGCGAGATATTTGACTCAGTAAGTGTTGACAGCAGACTTGACGGAAAGTTCGGCACCGACTCAAAGGATACTGAGGAGGAAGAGCCTGAGACAACAGAGGCAGCTACAACAGAGGAAGCAACCACAGAGAAGTCAAATGACAGCACAGAGGAGAAAGACCTTTCAAAGGTTACATTAAGCCTTGGCGATAAGTCAGTAAAGATCAATGATCCAAAGGGATACGAGAGAAGCTATGCTTCAGAGTATACCATATCTTATAATGATGAGAAGGGCGATGTATATGCAAGCTATTCTACATATACACACTATTCAGCAAGTGATCTTGTGAAGAACATGAAGGATACTTACACAGAGTATTACAACGATGAGAACTCCAAGGTCAACGAGATGACAGATGGCACAGTGAAGGCAAAGGATGGCACAGAGGTAACATATCTTGTGATACAGCTCACATCATATGATATGGACAGAACAGAGGTGCTGTTGGTATATCCTACAGGCGAGGATGTAGTCACATGTTCTATCAGCTACTGGGATAAGGTCGACAAGGTTGACGCGCAGAAGCTGTGTGAGACATTCATGGATGCAATTGAGATAAAGTAATAGCTGTACAACGTGCAGGGAAAATGTGAAAAAGGCAGGAGGCAGTGATGAAGGTCGTTAATGTGAAGAATGTGGCGATAGGAGAGGGAATGACTAAGATCTGTGTACCTCTGGTAGCTCCGACGGATTATGATGTGGACTATCAGTTGAGGATCATAGCGAAGTCGGAACCAGACATGGTGGAATTCAGAGCGGATATGTACGAGAAGTGCTTTGACAGAGAGGCACTTATGAAGACTCTGGCGAAGATCCATGATAAGCTGGGGCAGTTCCCTATTATATTTACATTCCGAACAAAGGGCGAGGGTGGCTGCATGGAGGCAACACTCAGCCAGTATCACGACCTTCTTATTGACGCTATAGACAGTGGATATATAGACATCGTGGATATAGAATATTTCTCCGACATGGAGATTGTGGATGAAGTCATAGCGGAGGCTCATTCCAAGGGCGTGTATGTCATAGTGTCTAATCATGATTTCAAGACTACTATACCTATGGAACAGATAGTTGACAGATTTAAGTCCATCATATTCACAGGTGCAGATATAGCCAAGATAGCCATGATGCCTGAGGAGGGATCGCAGGTCGTAGATATGATGCAGGCTGCAAAGGAACTGCAGGATAGAGGAAATCAGACGCCTCTCATAGTTATATCCATGGGCGAGCTCGGCGTGGAGACGAGAACCACAGGCGAGATGTATGGCAATACAGTATCATTTGCCACGGCGGGAATACCTTCCGCTCCGGGACAGATATCTGTGGATGCACTGAGAAGCCAGCTCACTATGATACATCACATCATAGCTGGCAAATAATATTAAATATATGATCTTATTATTCTGGAAGTCACGGATGAATGCCGTGGCTTCCATTTTTTTAGTGGTGTGTGGCTTGTTTCGAAGATATATGGTATTATGACATAAATGTTCCGGGTGCCCTGTACTGCAGTCGGAGATTAAGGAGATAAGAATATAATGGAAGAAAAGATACACAAGAGGAGAGTTCGCTACAGTGGAACTCATCCGAAGAGGTTTGAGGAGAAATATAAGGAGCATGATCCTGAGAAATATGCCGATACGATAGAGAAGGTTATAAGCAAGGGCAGTACTCCGGCGGGAATGCACATATCAATATGTGTAAATGAGATACTGGATTTTCTTCAGATACAGCCGGGACAGCAGGGGCTTGATGCGACGCTGGGCTATGGCGGACACACAAGGCGTATGCTGGAGAAGCTTCAGGGAAAAGGTCATATGTATGCACTGGATGTTGATCCTATAGAGATAGTGAAGACGAAGAAGAGGCTGGAGGATGCCGGCTACGGGGAGGATATACTCACGATAAAGCAGACAAATTTCAGGAATATCGACCAGGTGGCAGAGGAGGCCGGGGGATTTGATTTTATCCTTGCGGATCTCGGAGTGTCTTCCATGCAGATAGACAATCCAGACAGGGGATTCACATACAAGTTTGATGGACCACTTGATCTGAGGCTTGATCCGGAGAAGGGTGAGTCGGCGGCGGAGCGTCTACGGGAGGTTTCGTATGAGGAACTCGTTGGGATGTTCCAGGAGAACTCGGACGAGCCTTATGCGGAGGAGATCGCTACGGTCATCATGAAGAGAAACCGAACTAAGAATTATGTGGAGACCACCACGCAGATGAAGGATGCAATCGAGGAGGCATTGGCATTTGTGCCGGAGAAGGACAGAAAAGAGGCTGTAAAGAAATCCTGTCAGAGGTGTTTTCAGGCTCTGCGAATAGATGTGAACAGTGAGTTTGAGGTTTTGTATGATTTCCTTGACAAGCTGCCGGATGCGCTCAGACCTGGTGGAAAAGTGGCGATACTGACATTCCATTCAGGTGAGGACAGACTGGTAAAGAGAGCGTTCAAGTCGGGAGCGAAGGCTGGTATTTACAGTGAGGTGAGCAAGGATGTCATCAGACCATCAGCGGAGGAGTGCGCCCGCAATCCGAGAGCAAGATCGACGAAGATGAGATGGGCTGTAAAAGCAGAATAAAGGACACAGAAAGGCGACATCGTCTGTATATCATGTTAATATGATGACAGGGGATGTCGCCTTTTGGACATATGTTTCAGATGTATTGTGGCTGGACGAATGAGAAGGGAAAAAGTTTATTTTAGGAGGTGCGGAGATGGGATACAAGGTTCTTCTGGTGGAGGATGACCACGACATAAGGGAGGCCGTGGCTGACTATTTCACAGGAGTTGAGGCAAGTGAGATGAATGTGAGCTGCGCCTGTGATGGCATACAGGCAGAGGAAATGCTCTATGAGAATCAGTATGATCTTGTGCTCTTAGACATCATGCTTCCGGGAGTGGATGGCTGGGAACTGTGCAGACAGATAAGAAAGACCAGCGATGTACCGGTCATTTTCCTGACAGCCAGAGCCAGGCAGGAGGATGTGCTGTATGGATATACACTTGGCTGCGATGACTATGTGGTCAAGCCATTTGCCATTGCAGAACTCTATGCCAAATCTGTGGCGCTGGTGAGACGGGCGAAGGGAACCGTTATCCACAGGGAACTTGTGTGTGGCTTAATATGCTGCGACACATCGGTACTCACGGTGACTGTGGATGGTGCAGCCATTGATATGCCGCGAAAAGAGTTGGAACTTCTCATATACCTCATGGAGAACAGAAAACGTGTGGTGTCGCGGGAGGAACTGCTGGTGAATATATGGGGCTATGACTATGACGGAAGAACCAGAGTTGTGGACGATCATATCAGAAAGCTGCGAAAGGCACTAGGCAAGGCTGCCGGGCAGATAAAGACTGTCATCACAAAAGGATATCAGATAAGGGATGTGCAATAAGGAGGCGTGATGACATGGTAAAATCGCATACAAATCAAAAACACAAAAAGCAAAAATATGAAAAGCAAAAACACGAAAAGAAAATGAAACTGATGAGAAAGCCCATCTGGTGGGTGGAGCTGCTTGTGGCGGCTGCGGTATGTACGGTTCTGATCGGAACTCTGGCATATGTGTCATACAGGACTGCGAGCATGATGCTGTATAACAAGATGTCTGACTCGGTTGATGATATGATGGGGAGTGTCCACGAGAGGATGAACACAGTACAGACTCAGGATGAATTTGCCGATTCCGTGGATGAAGACAGCGCGGCGTATATACGGGCATACAATACGATAATGTGGAATTCGTATTTGAATGGCGAGGTACTCATGTATGTGACAAATGAAGACTGGCTGTACAATCACTATCTTATAAATAACTGTAATACCTTATATAGACTGTACGATTCTGAAACGTTCCAGAGGATCGATCTGGACGGTATTGTGAATAAAAATGAGCCATTTACTATCATGTGTGTCAGGAATCTGGATACCGGCATAAGCGGATATTATGTGTGTGATGACAGTGGACTGACGAAGGTTCTTGACAATAGGGTGTCGGTATATGAATATTCGGGGGACATCTGCGGAGTGAAGAACATAGCCGATCCGTGCATAGTAAAAGTGTATCTGCGGGACAGTGAAAATGGAAGCAGCTTTACGATACAGGGTACTGACAGATATACAGACGAGAGCGTATTTTACGATGGCCCAGCGGATGCGTCGGGGTATTCGGAGTATGATGTGACACTGGAAAAGCTTACTTTTGATGACACTATCAATTCGACATTTGTCATGAATGGGGAAAAGTATGTGGTGACGGATATCAGGACATTCAGGGATATGGATCAGCTGCTGGAAACCGAGAGCGGTGCGTTGGACAGGGTTATCAAAGCACCCAGCACCCGGTATGTGGCAAGCGGACAGATGACCAGACTGGTATGGACTTGTCACATAGGCTCTACAAGCAGAGGCTTTCTGTTCAGCAAAAAGAAGATAGATTACACAGGAAACGATGTGTGCGGTATCCAGGATGGCGACGGCAGGGCTTACGCTGCCATGGAGGGCAGAGTCACGCTGGCAAATGGCAGACAGTGCATACTTGCCGGGGTGTGTTCATATGATGCGGAAGCGGTCATACGGGAGCTGGCAGAGGATATAAGAAGGATAGCCATATGGTGTATAGCGTGCATAACTGTATTTGCAACTGCTGTCATATACCTGACGAGAAAGACCCGCTATGACCGTCAAGAGTACAGACGCAATATGACAAATGCAATGGCTCACGATCTCAAAACCCCACTCATGGCTATGTCGGGTTATGCGGAGAACCTTCTCGCAAATGTGCATACGGACAAGAGGCAGCAGTATGCGGAGGCAATATCAGAAAATGTGCGAAGGATGAATGGAATGATTGAGCAGATGCTGGAGATAGACAGGCTGGAGACCGGGAAACGGCGAAAAGGAGAAAAGCTTGAGAGTGTTGATATGGCGGAACTCTTCAGAAAAGTTATAGCCGAAAATGAGGTGTCGATACAGAGAAAAAATATGGTGGTGATATTTGAGGGCAATTGTACTTTAAATGCAGATATGGAATCTATGAAACGCGTTGCGGAAAACCTGGTGACAAATGCGGTGAGACACGGCATGAAAAATGGAATTATAGATATAGAGATGGCAGATAGAAAGGTGACGATAAGCAACACAACGGACGATGTCTTGCCAGATGACATAGATTCGCTGTGGGATCCGTATGTGAAGGGCAGCGGCAGCAGAACAGGCGGTGGCAGTGGACTCGGGCTTTTTGTTGTGAAGACGATACTTGACAAGTATGGCTTGAAAGGAAGTCTGTCATATCATGATGGCAATTTTTCGGTGGAGATAAGCTCCCGGTAAATGCGTAACAGGCATACGGAGGATAGTAAAAATGTCCGTGATAATTTAGACAGAGCATTTATAAAAATTATAATAAAAATTTCATATATAATAAAAAATATTCATATTTTTTGATGTAATAGGTATGATATACTTCAAAATGTAGTGATAACTTGCATATATAAAAAGAAACCATCGTAAGGATAATTTTAAGAGAGGTATCAATATGGGAGATTATAAGGCAGCAGAGAATAGATATAAGAATGTTGAAGGTACAGGATTTTACAGACATTGCGGAAAGAGCGGTCTCATGATGCCGCCTCTGGCACTTGGTCTCTGGCACAACTTTGGAACAAATGACGATTATGAGAATATGAAGAAGATGTGCTTTACCGCATTTGACAACGGAATAACACATTTTGATATAGCAAACAACTATGGCCCGGTGTACGGAAGTGCGGAGGAAAACTTTGGAAAGATACTCAGAGAGGAACTGGGTGCGTACAGGGATGAGCTGATAATCAGCACGAAGGCCGGATTCGATATGTGGGAAGGCCCTTACGGCAACTGGGGCAGCAGAAAATATCTCATAGCAAGTCTTGACCAGAGCCTTAAAAGACTTGGCATCCCATATGTGGATATATTCTATCATCACAGAATGGATCCGAACACTCCACTCGAGGAGACCATGGGAGCATTGGCGCAGATAGTGAAGAGTGGAAAGGCACTTTATGTCGGACTCTCCAACTATGACGGACCTACCATGGCAAAGGCGGAGCGCATACTTGATGAGCTTCATGTGCCATTTGTGATAAATCAGAACAGATACAGCATACTGGACAGATCTGTCGAGAACAATGGGCTTTTGAAGCAGACATACGCATCAGGCAAGGGACTCATATGCTTCTCGCCTCTGGCACAGGGAATGCTGACAGACAGATATCTGAAGGACATGCCGGCGGACAGCAGGGCTGTGAAGGACGGAAGATTCCTTCATGAGGATCAGGTGCTTGAAACTAGACCTCTCCTCAACCAGTTAAATGAGATCGCAGCCGGATATGATATGAAGCTATCAGAGCTTGCCATAGCATGGCTGCTGAACAAGCCGGAGGTCACAACAGTGCTGATCGGTGCTTCAAAGCCTGAGCAGATCATCAGCAATCTCAAGGCTGCTGAAAAGCAGGCACATACAGTCATGACCGATGACGAATTACAGAAGATCGAGGATGCCGTTGCAGCATTTGGAAGATCATAAAATAGGCAAAACTTTCTTTTCATCCCCCTCGCAGGAGAAGCCGGATAGAGCTTCTCCTGTTTTTTATATCTGTGCAGACGTTGGGAGAAGTCTGTGCTGTTACAAATACATAAAAGTATGGTATTATATCACACAGAATCTATGTTACGGAGAAAAACTGGTGAAGGAATATATAAATGAAGCACTTGAAAAATATATAGAGAAGGGTACATACCCGTGGCACATGCCTGGGCACAAGAGACAGCCGATAGAAGCCGTCCAAAATGTTGATAACATTTCAAAATCCCGGGAAAACTTCTGGAACGGGGTGTATGCACATGATTTCACTGAGGCTAAAGATCTTGACGACATGCATGAGCCGGAGATGTTCATAGCGGACAGTATTGCCGAGATGAAGAAGGTGTATGGAACATTTGCAACATATATGCTGGTGAACGGTTCCACATCCGGACTTATGACAGCTATACACGCCACCTGTTACAGGGGAGACGTGATACTTGCGGCAAGGAACTGCCACAAGGCGGTGTACAACGCCATCTGCATGCTTGAGCTTGAGCCTGAATACATAGTGCCGGATTATGTTGATATGAGATGGCGCTGTGGCGTGAATCAGAATGGAGAACAGACGATAACAGATGGGATGACGGATGCCAGCGGCGAAAGCAATCGCGGGACTCGGGAAAAGATGGCTGCCAGCAGCGAAGTCAATCATGAAACAGAGGAAAAGGCGGCTGTCAATGGTGAAGATGATCGTGAAGTGTCAGAGAGGACGGACATATTGGGTGATATATCTCCGGATAAGGTAGAGCGTGCGATCAACATGTTGATAACGGATGGCAGAAAGCCAAGAGCGGTGATAATCACATCGCCGACATATGAGGGCGTCATGTCAGATATAAGAACCATAGCCGGGATAGTACACAGGTATGGAATATATCTCATTGTGGACGAGGCACAGGGAGCACATCTGAACTTCATGGAAGGACATGAGACCGCCATGCAGCAGGGCGCGGATATTGTCATCGAGAGCCTGCACAAGACCATGCCTGCACTTACCCAGACATCGCTCCTTCATGTGATGAATCCGAAACTTGATGAGAGAGTCAGGAGATATCTGCAGATATTCCAGACATCATCACCTTCGTATATATTTATGCAGAGCATGGAGAAGGCAGTTGCATTTGGCGCAAATAACAGAGATGAATTTGCCAGGTATGGGCGGAGGCTTGAGGCATTTGCCGGGAAATGTGATGGGCTCAGAAATATACGGCTGTTCAGACCTGATGCTTCCTCAGTGAAAAATGATGAGATCTGTAATGCGTGTAAAGTGTTCGACCATGATGAGGGCAGACTGGTATTTGTCGTGAGACCGGGAACTGTAGTCGAGTCGGGACAGAAATTTACAGGGGTTATGCTTGCTGAAATTCTGGCGGACAGGTATGGGCTGATTGTTGAGATGGCATCGGTGAGTTATGTCATTTGTATATCATCTGTTGTGGACAGTGCAGACAGTTATGATATACTATTTAATGCGGTGGCTGAGATAGACGGGAACCTTGGCTATGAGCCGGATAAAACAGACCGGCAGGAGCTGGATATCATATCCGGCAGAAGGTCAGCTATGCCGCCGGGAACCGCGTGGGACAGATCAGTGGAGAGCGTGCCGATTGAGGGTGCGGCTGGAAAGGTGTCGGGGGCATTTGTATATGCATATCCGCCGGGAATACCTGTGCTGGCGCCGGGAGAGGTTGTTGACCGGCAGGCAGTGAACGGAATAAAGTCCATGATAGACAGCGGACTTAATGTGGCAGGAGTCAATGACGGTTATATCAAAGTGCTGTGCGGAGAATGATATGTAGCACTATGATCTGGAAGGTTTGATAAGAATCACAATATAAATATGAAAGGTGTACATGTGCAGGAACAGCATATGGCAGGGTTAGGATATGAGAGGAATATTTATAACTATAGAGGGCCCGGACGGAGCGGGCAAGACCACACAGAGGGAGCTGCTTAAGGAATATCTGGAGAAGAAAGGCTATGACGTGCTGATAACCAGAGATCCGGGTGGGAATCCCATAAGTGAGGCGATCCGCGAGGTTATATTGAACAAGGATTTTACAGAGATGGGATATATGACTGAGCTGCTTCTGTATGCTTCGGCGAGAGCCCAGCTTGTGAAAGAGAATATTAAGCCTGCACTGGATGCCGGACAGGCGGTGATCGCGGACAGATTTGTGGACTCATCCGCTGTGTATCAGGGAATCGGAAGAGGACTCGGAGTTGACACGGTGTATAAGGTAAATGAATTTGCACTTCAGGGAATCATGCCTGATATGACATTCCTTATGGATCTTGACGCACAGGAAGGAATATCCAGAAAGAAGAACCAGGCTGAACTTGACAGAATGGAGAATGAAAAAATGGAGTTCCATCAGAAGGTCGTGGATGGATACCGCATGCTTGCGGATATGCACACTGAGAGAATAGTGAAGATAGACGCTACTTTACCTATTGATGAGATTCATGGTATAATAGTAGGGTATGTAGAGAAGAAACTTAATCTTTAATATATTTTGATTTTGGAGAAGGTCAGAATAGACATACAGAAACAATTAATTGTAAGGGGGTTGGTATATATGATAGATTTCACAGACATAATCGGACATGAGGACATAATACGCCACTTCAAGAGCAGCATTGAGCTGGGTAAGATATCCCAGGGCTACATCATCAATGGCGAGACAGGAAGTGGAAAAAAGACCCTTACCAGGGCGTTGGTCAAGACTCTCCAGTGTGAGGAGGGCGGTACAGAGCCATGTAATCATTGTAAGTCATGTCTTCAGTGTGAGACGGGAAATCAGCCTGATATCGTGTGGGTGACCCACGACAAGCCAAATGTGATCTCGGTTGAAGAGATACGTGATCAGGTGAATTCTGATATTGATATCAAGCCTTATAGCAGCAGATATAAGATATATGTTATAGAGGATGCACAGCTTCTGAATGTGAATGCACAGAACGCTTTGTTAAAGACGATCGAGGAAGCTCCGTCCTATGCAATAATCATACTGCTCACCAACAATCTTGATAAGATGCTTCAGACGATACAGTCCAGATGTATAGTGCTGAATGTGAAGCCTGTCAGGGAGCATGATATACTTGATTATCTCATGAACGAGCTCAAGCTGGACAAGCAGAAGGCTGACTTCTGTATGGATTTTGCCCAGGGCAATCTGGGAAAGGCCATCAGGCTTGCAACTAGTGATGAGTACAAGGAGATCAAGGAAAATGTGGTGAAGTTCATGAGACATATAAGTGATATGTCGGTTGATGACATGATATTTGCCATTAAGAATATGGAGCTGTACAAGCTCAAGGTAAGTGACTACATCGATCTGATGATGATGTGGTACAGGGACATTCTTATGCTTAAGGTTTCCAATAACCCGGGTCGGTTGATGTTCAAGGAGTATTATTCTGATATAAGAAAGCAGTCTTCACACATCAGCTATGAGGGTATAGAAAAGGTACTCAAGTCTATGGACAAGGCCAAGGTCAGACTTGAGGCGAATGTCAGCTTTGACATTGTCATGGAGCTTATGCTCCTAACCATGAAGGAGAATTGTTAATGAAAGAGATTATAGGAGTTCGTTTCAGACCAAACGGTAAGATATATTATTTTGATCCACAGAACTTTGAGGTCGAGGCCGGCAGTTTTGTCATTGTCGAGACCGCAAGGGGTGTGGAGTACGGCAAAGTGGTTCTGGGAAGACGAGAGGTAGAAGAGGGCAAGATAACGGCGTCACTCAAGCCAATCATAAGAATTGCCACAGAGGATGACACCAGAAGATACGAGGATAACAAGAAGAAGAGCAAGAGAGCATTTGGCATATGTCTTGAGAAGATCGCAAAGCATAAGCTGGACATGAAGCTCATCGAGGCTGAGTATACATTTGACAACAATAAGGTGCTGTTCTACTTCACAGCAGACAGGAGAATCGATTTCCGAGAGCTGGTAAAGGATCTTGCGTCGGTGTTCAAGACAAGAATAGAGCTCAGACAGATCGGTGTCCGCGATGAGACCAAGATGGTTGGCGGAATCGGCATATGTGGAAGGGAGCTCTGCTGTAACAAGCATTTGTCGGAGTTCGTTCCAGTATCAATCAAGATGGCAAAGGAGCAGAACCTGTCACTGAATCCTACTAAGATATCCGGTGTGTGCGGAAGACTTATGTGCTGTCTGAAGCATGAGCAGGACACTTACGAGTATCTGAATGAGAAGCTTCCGAATGTAGGAGATTTCGTCAGGACCATAGATGGCAATAAGGGCGAGGTAATGTCAGTGAACGTTCTCCGACAGAAGGTTAAGATCGTGGTGACAGACAAGGATGACAACAAGGAAGTTATGGAGTATCCTGTGGCTGAACTCAAGTTCAAGCCTAAGAGAAGAAAGAATTCAGAGAGACTCAGCGCTGAGGAGTACAAGGCACTTGAGGCATTGGAGGACAAGGGTGGAAAGTCCAAATTTGACGATTAAACCGGATGTGGTTATAAAACCTGATGAGAGGATAGATGATCTGCAGTGCAGAGGATATCAGATCATACAGAACAGCGGGATGTTCTGTTTTGGAATGGACGCTGTGCTGCTTGCAAATTATGTGCGATTTAAGAGGAAGGGCAGATATTTGGATCTCGGGACAGGAACAGGTATCATACCTATACTTCTTGCTGCAAAGGAATATGGAGAAGGGACTCTTACCCGGAAGGAGAGGCTGGCTGTTTTGGACGCTATTGACCGTAAGATAGCGTCTGATCATCCGGAAATAAAACGAGGATTGACGGATGCTAAGCCTGCTGATAATGCACGTTTTATAGGTATAGAACTCCAGACTGAATGCGCGGACATGGCGGCAAGGAGCGTGAGCCTCAATGGGCTTGACGGTTTAGTGCGAATAGATAACGGAGATATAAAGGAGGTCTCTTGTAACTACAAGAAGGCCTCCTTTGACATAGTGACCTCAAATCCGCCATACATAAAGGGCAGTCACGGTCTGGAGAATCCGGATGCTCCGAAGAACATAGCGAGACATGAGGTTCATGTGACATTGGATCAGGTGGTGGTTGCGGCAGAGTATGCCCTTAAACCCGGCGGAAGCTTTTATATGATACACAAGCCGTTCAGGCTGGCTGAGATATTTGAATGCCTGCATGAGCACAGGCTTGAGCCAAAGAGGATGCAGCTTGTACATCCATACATAGATAAGGAGCCGAACATGGTCATAGTGGAGGCCGTCAAGGGTGGCAACTCCATGATCAAGATCGATCCGCCTATGATAGTCTACAAAGCTCCGGGAGTGTACACGGAGCAGCTGCTTGCGACGTATGAAGGCAGTGCAAAGCGGTAACAGGCAACGGCTGCAGCATGAAAGTGAAAAATGTTGTAAACACCCTAATGTACATATTACAGATAGTGAGGTTTATATATGGCAGGCAAATTATATCTGGTGGCAACACCTATAGGCAATCTTGAGGATATGACATACAGGGCTGTCAGGGTTCTTTCCGAGGTGGATGTGATAGCGGCGGAGGATACAAGAAACAGTATCAAGCTGCTCAATCATTTCGAGATCAAGACTCCGATGACAAGCTATCATGAATACAACAAATACGATAAGGCAAAGGTTCTCGTTGAGAAAATGCAGCAAGGACAAAGCGTTGCAGTTATCACTGATGCCGGAACTCCGGGTATATCTGATCCCGGGGAGGAGCTTGTGAGACAGGCTCTTGCCGCAGGGCTTGAGGTTACACCGGTGCCGGGGGCGTGCGCATGCATATCGGCACTCATCAGCTCCGGACTTTCGACCAGAAGATTCGCATTTGAGGCGTTTCTTCCATATGACAAGAAGGACAGAGCAAGAGTGCTTGAGGAGATGAAGCGTGAGACGAGGACAATGGTAATGTATGAGGCCCCTCACAAGCTGAAGAAGACTTTGGCGGAACTCATGGAGACACTCGGTGACAGGCATATAACACTTGCGAGGGAGCTGACCAAGAAACATGAGACGATAGAACCTATGATGCTCTCTCAGGCGGTAGCCCGCTACGAGGAGGAAGATCCAAGAGGAGAATTCGTCATCGTGATAGAAGGACTAGATGTGAAGAAGCTTGAGGAGGAGAAGAAGAGCTCGTTCGAGGCTATGTCCGTGGAGGAACATGTGCAGATGTACGTAGATCAGGGTATGTCCAAGAAGGATGCGGTCAAGCAGGCGGCCGTTGACCGCGGAGTCCCTAAGAGGGATGTGTATAATGCTGTGATGAAATAGGAATAAGAGAATAGATAAAGGATCAACATCCAGCTCGAAGGAAGAGTAGGTTGAACAGAAAAGAGGGGGGCTTTTTGCTTTTTAAAAGTCCCCTTCATTTCAGATTTATCCCCACCTTTAAAACCCAAGGTGCGCAATAAATGTTCCAATAGCATAACCTGTGCCATATATCATAAGTGCGATCAGGCCTATAATCATTATCCCTCTTATCAATATCTGGATTTGGGTTCCGTGATTCATCCAATTCTTGAAATCATTTCCGTTCGTTTTCATAAACAGCCTTGTCATCTCAGGATATGCCTTATCATTTTCCCATTTGGAAATCGATTGCCGGGACACATCTAAAACCTCTGCAAGCTCTTCCTGGGATAGATTATTTTTATTTCGCAATTCATACAATCGTTCTCCAAAAGTCATACCTTCTCCTCCGTGGCGCTGCCGATCAGATATCCCCATTTATATACACCCTCGGAACCCTCACCGATATGTTGCACACGATCACATCCACGTTGGTGTCGAGCATATTTGCCATGTCTTCGATGGACATGCCCTCGCCGAGAAGGGTTACTGTGTCGCCGCGCTTTACATCCGGGATGTCTGTAATGTCTGCCATGCACTGATCCATGCACACGCGTCCGATGATTGGCGCTTCATGGCCGTTTATGATGACCTTGCCCTTGTTGGACAGGTAACGGCTGTAGCCGTCGGCAAATCCCACAGGCAAGGTGGCGATCTTTGTAGGCCTTTTGGTAACAAATGTTCCGCCGTAGCCGATTTCTGAACCGGCAGGAACCTCCTTCACCATGGCAACGTATGTGTACCAGCTGAGAATCTCCTGAAGTCCTGAATTTTTCCAGTCAAAATCATCAGAAGGAGTGAGACCATAGAGGATATCACCGCATCTGACTGCGTCGAGCTGTGCTTCAGGAAGCATCAGTATGGCAGGGCTGTTGGCTACGTGGTGCTTTGGTATGACAACACCCATTTTCTCAAGTTCATTTACGGCGTGGAGGTATAGGTCAAGCTGCTTTCTGGCGCTTGTGTGGTCGCCCTCGTCTGCCCTTGCAAAATGTGTAAATATACCTGTTACGTTCAGGTCATCCATCTCGCAGATCTTCTTTATAGTGTCAAATGATTCCTGACATACCGGAAATCCGATTCTGTTCATTCCTGTGTTCAGCTTTATCTGTACGTTCTGCTTCTTTCCTGCGCGTCTTGCGGCGGCAGCCATGTTCTCGGCACCCTCCAGAGAGAACAAGGTCAGGTCGAGGTCGTACTTTACTGCTTCATCCAGCATATCATCGGCGGTGTCTCCAAGTATAAGCACGGACTCTGTTGCGCCTGCGTCCCTGAGCATTTTGCCCTCCTCCCAGATGGCAACTGCGTAGCTGTCGATGCCACATTCCTTGAGTGTTGGGTAAAGTCCGGCGATGCCGTGTCTGTATCCGTCACCCTTCATGACGGCGGTAAACTCCACGCCCGGCTTCAGTCTTGCCTTGATATTTGCGATATTGCTTCTGAGCTTTGCCAGATCTATAACTGCTGCAGTTCTTCCTGCAAATGGTCTGTTATTCATAGTTATTCTCCTATTTTACAACTGTCATATATAGTATCTAGGTAATTATATTTTTAATTGTTGAATGAGTCAACACGTGTGTTATGATGTTGTTAAAAGTCACGCAGAATATATATTTTACAACCCCGTTGTATCCAATTCTATGATCATCTGTTCCAGTTTTTGCTCTCTTAATAAATAGCACATATAGATTGGAAGGTATGTTATAGCACCGTCTGTCTCCACGTTTCCAATTGATAAAACATATGCTTTTTCAAGATGATAATCCGGAACTTTCATAAAATTATCCAACGCTTTGTGTGATTTATAAGCCTTTCCCGATTTAACTTCAATTGGAACAACCTGATCATTCATTTCTATTGCGAAATCCATCTCTCCGATTTTCTGCTTTTTACAGAAATAAGGTTCGAAACCATTGGCAACCAATTGCTGTGCGACTGCATTTTCAAAATGAGCACCATTGTTGACTTCCCCGTTTTTATTTATCAGCTCAACTTTAGTTTCTGCCGGATAAGCGCTGGTCAGCAGACCGATGTCACTCGAGAAAAGTCTGAACACATTACTGCTCTTGCTCGCCAGAAGTGGGATTACCGGCGCATCTACATTATAAACAGGCAACGCCACGCCTGCATCTTTTAACCATAAAAAGCTGTTTTCATATCGATTAAATTTCAATTCTTTATCCAACATGGTAAATACAAATTTCTTATTTTGCTTATTCAGCTCAGCCGGAATAATCTCATATATAGATTTCACTTTTAACTTTTTGTCTTCAAGCTCATATTGTGAAAAATCTTCCTTATAAAGAGTTGTAATATCCCGTTGAACTTTATCGACTTCCCGAATATCCTTGGTATTTATATAAGCTTTGACAGCATCCGGCATTCCGCCGACAATAAGATACACAAAAAACATTGCCAGAAGCTTTTTGTGTATAAATTCATCCACCGGGCTGGAAGTTTTAAATTTATCCTCTAACATATTCAAGGTTGTTGCTGAGACATTATTTGCCACCATAAATTCTTCAAAATCCATGGGATACATTCTTAAGACTGTCAGATACCCGACTGGGGCAGAAGCAATTCCTTTAAGCTCCACACCCAGTAGTGAACCGCTCATGACATATTTATAACTGCCCTCATCTACCAGAAATTTTATTTTTGTTACTATTTCTGGGCATTTTTGAATTTCATCAAAAAAAACAACCGTTTCGTGCACTTTACAATCTTCGGGCATGATCATTTTCAGTTTAACCAGAAATTCTTCTGCACTCATTTCTGCATTTAGATAAGATACCATATCCGGTTGATCAATGAAGTTGACCTCAAACTTGGTATATTTGCTCTTTTCAATTTCGTTTCTTATAAGCCATGTTTTTCCAATCTGTCTTGCCCCAGTTACCAACAATGCTTTATTTGAATTTTCAAGCCATTCTCCAATAATTCTGGAATCTTTTCTATACATACATTCATACCTCCCAAATACAATTTAACCTATTTGCCCCGTTTTTTCAATTGCTATAAAGTTATTTTGCCCCGTTTTTATTATTTTATTTTAATAAAATGCCCCGTTTTAATTGCTGACCCGAATATTTGTTGTCATTGAAAGCTGTGGAGGGTATAATATCGAAATATAAGAGAATTTATAAATGACTTGGAAGGTAGTATTGTTATGAGAAAAGAATATGTTATGGGTAACGGAGCCATAGCCCTCGGTGCACTTGCGGCGGGTCTGAACCTTGTGGCGGGATATCCGGGAACCCCGTCTTCGGAGATACTGGAGACAGTAGCAAAATACCCGCACGACGGAGTCCATGTGGAGTGGTCGGTAAATGAGAAAGCGGCTATGGAGGTTGCCGCCAGTGCATCATACAGTGGAGCGAGAACGCTTGTGACCATGAAACAGGTGGGTCTAAACGTGGCATCGGATCCGCTTATGTCACTGGCATATGTTGGAATAAAAGGCGGAATGGTCATCGTGTCAGCGGACGATCCGGGCCCTATATCATCACAGACAGAGCAGGATACGAGGATGTTTGCAGACTTCTGCAGGATCCCGGTATTTGACCCGTCGACTCCTGAGGAGGCATATCAGATGATACAGGATGCATTTGACTACTCGGAGAAATACAAGACGCCGGTTCTGTTCAGACCGACAACCAGAGTGTGTCATGCATATGCATCCATAGAGGTAAAAGACGAGTGGAAGGCAAAGGAATATGAGGGATTTGTAAAGGATTCAAAGAGATGGGTCATCTTCCCGAGATTGTCATTTGCCAATCATGCCATGATAGAAAAAAGAAATGTAGAGATTGGGGACGACTTCGGCAGCTACTCCATGAACACGGTGGAGGGAAGCGGCAGCAAGGCGGTATTCGCATCGGGAATCAGCTACTGCTATGCAAAGGAGACACTCAAGAACGTGCCTGATGTGAAGCTGGTCCGTATAGCGACCCCACATCCGTTCCCTGAGCAGTTCGTGAAAAATGCGCTGGATGGGGTGACTGAGGTCATGTGTCTTGAGGAGCTCAGCCCATACATAGAGAATCAGATATTACGCCTTGCAGGCAAATACCATATGGATATAGATGTCAGAGGAAAGCAGACCGGGGATGTGCCGGCGAGCGGAGAGCTTTCTACCAACAAGGCTGCGGATATCCTGTGCGATTTCCTTGGCCTTGAGAAGACTTCCCAGGTGGATGTGTCAGATGCACCAGAGCTTCCTGTGAGACCGCCGGTGCTGTGTGCAGGATGTCCTCACAGAGCGTCATTCTACGCGGTAAAAAAGGCGATGGCCGGCAGAAAGAGTTATTTCTGTGGAGACATCGGATGCTATACACTTGGAAATGCCATGCCGCTTGACATGGTTGACACCTGTCTGTGCATGGGTGCCGGAATCACCATGGCGCAGGGCTTCCACTGGGTGGATGAAGATGGCGTGTGCTTTGCATTTGTGGGAGATTCCACATTCTTCGCGTCTGGTATGACCGGCGTGGTAAATGCAGTGTACAATGATGCAAATATGATCCTGTGCGTGCTGGACAATTCGACCACAGCCATGACGGGACACCAGCCACATCCGGGAACAGGACGCAACATGATGGGCCAGTTCGTGGACAAGGTGAGTATACAGAAGGTTCTTGAAGGAATCGGAGTGAAGAAGATAGTCACTGTTGATCCGCTTGATCTTGAGGCGAGCGTGGCAGCAGTTAAGGAGTGTGCGGATATCAGAGGTGTCAAAGCGATCATTTTCAAGTCGCCTTGTATAGCCATCACCAAGCCGTCTGGCAAGATGGAGATATCCGAAAAGTGTATACAGTGTAAGAAATGTATCAGAGAGATAGGATGCCCTGCGATAATCCTGAAGGATGGTAAGGTGGCGATAGATGAAAGCCTGTGTACGGGATGCGGTCTTTGTTCACAGATCTGTCCGGTGGGGGCGATAGGAGGTGCTTGCAATGAATAAAGATATTCTGGTCTGCGGAGTAGGCGGACAGGGAACGGTTCTTGCGTCCAAGCTCATCGCATCGGCTTATATGGCAAAGGGCGAGACGGTACATTCGGCGGAGACCATAGGAATGGCGCAGAGAGGCGGAAGTGTCACGAGCCATGTGAGGATCGGTGAGGCGTATTCGCCACTCATAGCCCAGGGCGGTGCTGACATTATACTTGCGTTTGAGCCTGCAGAGGCGGTGCGCAATCTGGCTTATCTGAAAAAGGGAGGAATCGTCATCACCAACAACGTCCCGGTGAAACCGGCGACTGACTCGCTCATGAATTCAGGCTACGAGGCGCAGCCGATGCTTGACTACCTGAAGGATAAATGCGATTGTATAGTCATGGACGGCGCGGCGATAAGCCGTGAATTTGGTTCGGCAAAGTTCTACAACATAGCACTTCTTGGAGTTGCAGCAGCCAGCGGCAGACTTGGACTTGACGAGGCGGATATCATTTTAGCTATTGAGAATGGAGTGAATCCGAAGTTTGTAGAGGTGAACAAGAAAGTATTTGAATATGCGATGAAGATGTAGTTGGCGATGGGCTGACCGAAGGGAAAAAGGAGAGTAAAAATTATGAAGTTAAATGACACACAGCTCAGTCAGGTGGACGCTCAGATAAAGAGACTTGTAAAGACTGACAGCTATTATGGTAAGAAGTACAGAGAACTTGGTATAACAGATGTGAAAAGTCAGGAGGCATTTGAGGAGCTTCCGTTTTCAAGCAAGGACGACCTGAGAAATGCTTATCCGCTGGGAATACAGGCTGTTCCGGATGAGGAAGTGGTCCGCATCCATTCATCTTCAGGAACAACAGGAAAGCCGGTCATCATACCTTATACAGCAAAGGATGTCGATGACTGGGCAACCATGTTCGCAAGATGTTACGAGACAGCAGGAGTGACAAAGAAAGACCGAGTGCATATCACTCCGGGATATGGCCTGTGGACAGCCGGAATAGGATTTCAGGCAGGTGCGGAGAAACTTGGTGCCATGGTGATTCCTATGGGCCCTGGAAATACTGACAAACAGTTACAGATGATGATCGATCTTGAAAGTACAGTTCTCACAGCAACATCATCATACGCACTTCTTCTTGCCGAGGAGATAGATAAGAGAGGGCTTAAGGATAAGATACATTTGAAGAAGGGCGTATTTGGATCAGAACGCTGGAGTGAGAAGAAGAGAAAGTATATAAAAGAGAAGCTTGGAATAGAGCTGTATGATATATATGGACTTACAGAGATCTATGGACCTGGTATCGGAATAAGCTGCGATGCCCAGAATGGAATGCACTATTGGGATGACTATGTTTATATAGAGATAATAGATCCGAAGACCGGAAAGACTCTTCCTGACGGAGAGGAGGGAGAGATAGTTATCACTACTCTGGTTAAGGAGGGGGCTCCGCTCATCCGTTTCAGGACACACGATATATCAAGGATCATTCCGGGTGAGTGTCCATGCGGAAGAAAGCATCCTAGACTTGATATCATCAAGGGCAGAAGTGATGATATGTTCAAGGTACACGGCGTAAATATGTTCCCAAGTCAGGTTGAGGAGCTGCTTGCACTTGTGGATGGAGTCCCAAGTGAGTACACCATAAATATAGCCCATGATGAGCCTGCCAATAAGGATATCATGTTGGTTACAGTCGAGGCCGAGGGACGTGTAGATTTTGAACAGACAGGACGTCAGATCAGAGATCTGTTCAAGTCAAGGATCGGAGTTACACCGAAGATTACTGTTGTCCCTGTTGGAACGCTGCCTAGAAGTGAGAAGAAGACGCAGCGTGTCATCGACCATCGTGAGCAGTAGGTGACGGACGGTGAGCACTATTGGAGAATGACGCATCTGAGTTTTAGTATGTCCAATCAGGGTCGCTCCCGCTTAACTTCGGCGCGTAGCGAATGCAATAGAGAGGGGCCCGCGTAGCGGGAAAGTTGGCTGTTGCGTGTAATAGAAGGGACCCACGAAGTGGGAAGTTGGCTATTACACAAGGACCGGCGGCCTCAAATTCCCTGAGTTGAACATACTAAAACTCAGATGCTGTCAACGATGGTTGTACAGGTGCTCACCTGTCTATGGAGAGGATATTTATTATATTAGATACCTGTAATGTAGTTGTATGAGACTAGAAGAATATGTGTTGACATATTTATATTTTAGAAGGGGTAGGAGTAATTAATTATGAATTCAACTGATATAATTTCCTATATAGTTGCGTTTTTACTTGGGGTGGTGTTGTTTACTCTGGCAAATGAGATCATACTCAAGCTGCCGAACAATGAGAATATTTTTAAGGGGAAGCCGAAGAGCTTTGAGAAGTTTTCTCCGAGATGTCTGTTCATACAGATCCTTGGTGGGGTGTTCGGAGTGCTTATGGTGTGGCAGTTTGATGTGAGCCTTGAGGCGGTTACGGTATTCCTGTTCTTTGGACTGCTGACTATCATCACATTCATAGACGCTGATACCATGGAGATACCATTTGTGCTGAATGTATGCATACTGGTGCTTGGAGTTATATCCATATTCACGAGAGGTGGATTTTCACTGACAGGCGGAGATCTCTCTCTTGTGAGCAGACTTATTGGAATGCTTTGCGTGAGTCTTCCTCTGTTCCTGATAGTGCTGGTTATACCGGATGGATTTGGCGGAGGAGATATCAAGCTCATGTTTGCCGCAGGATTCTTCCTTGGCTGGAAGGCAACCGTCATAGCATTCTTCATCGGACTTATCATTGGTGGATGCCAGGGCGTGATACTTCTTGCAAGGCGTAAGAAAGGCAAGGACGATCATTTCGCATTTGGCCCGGCGCTCAGCGTTGGCCTGATGATTGCGACATTTGTGGGATCACAGATGATGAACAGCTATATCAATATGATCAAGGCATCGTTTTATGCGTAGAGTGATGAATCCATGAAAAAGAAATAGTGCTGGTGTATAAGTGATAAAAAACTTATACATCAGCACTATTTTTTATGATAGTATTCAAATGTAATTGCCTATTGTATATTTTCCATGTGAGGGATATACTGTAAAGAGCGTGCAATTTAACGCGTTAAAGCTTTTAATTGAGAAAGAAGAGCAATTATTAAGAGAGGTTAGGAGTTACGATTATGCCAATCACAGATTACTTAGAGAGAAATGCCAGAGAATATGGAAATGATGTCGCTCTGGTAGAGATAAATCCTGATGTGCAGGAGACGAGAAGGGTTACATGGAGGGAGTATGAGCTCATAGAGTCGAATCCTACATGCCAGTACAGAAGAGAGATCACATGGAGCGTGTTCAACGAGAAGGCAAACAGATTTGCCAATCTACTGGTATCACGCGGAATCCAGAAGGGAGACAAGGTAGGTATCCTCATGATGAACTGCCTTGAGTGGCTTCCAATATATTTCGGAGTATTGAAGACAGGAGCCATAGTGGTTCCGTTCAACTTCAGATACGATGCGGAGGAGATCAAATACTGTGTAGAGCTTGCAGATGTTGACGTGCTTGTATTTGGCCCTGAGTTCATCGGACGTATAGAGGCTGTCGTTGACGAGATAGCTGAGAAGAGAATCCTCTTCTATGTGGGCGGCAATTGTCCTACATTTGCAGAGGACTATGACAAGCTGACATCCAACTGCTCAAGTGTATTCGAGAAGAGGGACATCAAGGACAGTGATGATGCGGCTATATATTTCTCATCTGGAACAACAGGATTCCCAAAGGCTATTCTGCACAACCATGAGAGCCTGATGCATGCGGCAAAGGTCGAGAATGTACATCACGGACAGACAAAGGATGATGTGTTCCTGTGTATTCCGCCACTGTACCACACAGGTGCCAAGATGCACTGGTTTGGAAGTCTGATAGTGGGCGGAAAGGCAGTTCTGCTCAAGGGAGTAAGCGCCAAGACTATACTTCAGACGGTAAGCGACGAGAAGTGTACTATAGTATGGCTTCTGGTGCCATGGGCTCAGGACATACTGCTTGCCATAGAGAACGGCGATGTACATCTTGAAGATTATGAGCTGTCACAGTGGAGACTGATGCACATTGGAGCACAGCCGGTACCACAGAGTCTTATAAAGAAATGGAAAGAGATATTCCCTAACCATCAGTACGACACGAACTATGGTCTTTCAGAGTCCATCGGACCGGGCGCTGTACATTTGGGAGTTGAGAACATACATAAGGTCGGAGCTATAGGCGTGCCGGGTTATGGCTGGCAGGCGAAGATCGTGAACGAGGACGGAACAGAGGTCGAGCAGGGCGCAGTCGGCGAGCTTATCCTCAAGGGACCGGGTGTCATGACCTGCTACTACAAGAATCCAAAGGCGACAGAGGAGTGCCTGAAGGACGGCTGGCTGTACACAGGAGATATGGCTATGCAGGACGAAGATGGATTTATTTATCTTGTAGATAGAAAGAAAGATGTTATAATCAGTGGTGGAGAGAATATCTACCCTGTACAGATAGAGAACTTCCTCAGCAAATACGAGAAGATCAAGGACGTTGCGGTCATTGGTATCGCAGATGCCCGTCTCGGAGAGATCACAGCGGCGATCATAGAGGTAAAGGATGGCATGACCTGCACAGAGGAAGAGATCAACGAGTTCTGTAAAGAACTTCCAAGATACAAGAGACCAAGGAAGATCATATTTGAGCACGTTCCGAGAAATGCTACAGGTAAGATAGAAAAGCCACTTCTCCGTAAGATGCACAAGAGTGAGAACCTTGTTGCAGCGGAGAACAACGCATAATATGCAGGATACTTGCCATAATACAGCACAGAAAGGACAAAAAAAGATGAAGACACCATTTATTACAAAGGCAAAGGCAGAGGAGATCATCAGGGAGATCCCTACACCGTTTCACATTTACGATGAAGAAGGAATCAGAGAGAATGCGCGAAAGCTTTACAAGGCGTTTTCATGGAATAAAGGATTCAAGGAGTATTTCGCTGTAAAGGCTACTCCAAACCCAACGATACTCAAGATCCTCAAGGAAGAGGGCTGCGGAACAGACTGTTCATCACTGACAGAGCTTATGATGTCAGATAAGATGGGATTTAAGGGCGATGAGATCATGTTCTCATCCAATGACACCCCTGCCGAAGAATTCGTGCTTGCGAAGAAGCTTAACGCAACCATCAATCTTGACGATTTCACACACATTGATTTTCTGGAGAAGTCAGCAGGAATTCCAGAGAAGATCTGCTGCAGATTCAACCCGGGCGGAAAGTTCTCCATATCAACCACCATCATGGACAACCCTGGTGATGCAAAGTATGGTATGACCAAGGATCAGATCATCGAGGCATACAAGATCCTCAAGGCAAAGGGCGTGAAGAGATTTGGAATGCATGCCTTCCTTGCCAGCAATACAGTGACAAATGAATATTATCCAACACTTGCAAAGATCCTGTTCGAGACAGCAGTTGAGATCAAGGAGAAGACAGGTGTAAAGCTTGACTTCATCAATCTTTCAGGCGGAGTAGGAATCCCATACACACCTGACAAGGAGCCAAATGACATCATGGTCATCGGCGAGGGTGTAAGAAAGGTATACGAGGAGGTTCTCGTACCTGCAGGAATGGGTGATGTTGCTATCTTCACAGAGCTTGGACGTTTCATGCTGGCACCTTATGGACATCTTGTTACAACAGCTATCCATGAGAAGCACACACACAAGGAGTACATCGGCGTAGACGCATGTGCAGTCAACCTCATGAGACCTGCCATGTACGGTGCATACCATCACATCACAGTCCTCGGCAAAGAGAATGAGCCGTGCGATCACAAGTATGATGTGACAGGTTCACTGTGTGAGAACAATGACAAGTTCGCTATAGACAGAATGCTTCCGAAGATCGACATGGGAGATATCCTTGTCATCCACGACACCGGAGCACATGGCTTTGCCATGGGCTACAACTACAACGGCAAGCTGAAGTCAGCAGAGGTTCTGCTCAGACCGGACGGCTCATTCAAACTCATCCGCCGTGCAGAGACACCTGAGGATTACTTCGCAACCATCAAGGATTTCTGGGATGTAGAGCTGTAACAGGCAGATCATAGATAAGCATAGAAAACCGGCAGTATATCAGTTGAAGCTCAACTGTATACTGCCGGTTTTCTAGGTGCATGAGCTGCGTTACACTGTCACCTCGAAGCAAATATAATTCTGTCCGGATATGGTTCGGTTATCCAGACATATCTTTCCCTCATATTCATCCACAAGTTTTTTCATGTTCGGAAGACCATATCCGTGATGCTGTTTGTCGATGGTCTTGGTTGTGTAGCCGTAGGTAAACATATTTCTTCTAAGATCAGAGCTCAACACAGGACCTTTGTTCATGGTACTTATGATGATCTGGTTCTGACTGCTGTCAAGAGACAGGGTGGCAGATCCCGGAGCATCTACAGCCTCCAGAGCATTGTCTATTAATATTCCAAGTATACGTATGATCTCATATTCGGGCATACAGCTTTTCAACGTATGCTGTCTGACTATCACATTCAGAGTCTTTCCGTTCTTTTCAGCATTGATCATCTTGCTATATATAAAACCGGCGACAACAGACAGATTGATGCGAAGCAGCTCAGACTCACGGTATTCAGATACCATATTGTCCGAATAGTTTATCAGGGCATTTTTCAGAGACTCATAATCCCTATAGGTGTATGGAAGCATTCTGACTGCCATCAGATGGTTATCAAAGTCATGCTGTTTGCTTCGCAGATCCTTTATCAGATCAGCCATCATAGGCTGATAGGTTTTAAAGCATTCCAGGTCGTGCTGCTGCTTTCCTATGGTTCGCTGCTGTCCCAGAATGATGATATCCGAGAGAATGACCACAACCGCAAAGCATGATATCACAGGTATATACACCGAGGTGTCGATGGTGCTGAATTTGTACAGCCCAGTCTCAATCATATACACAACGTACAAATGAATAGACAGGAATTTGATAATTCCACTGCCGCCCATGAAGGTTTGGAACACACGGTTCATAGGCGCATATCTGCACAGAGCCACTGAGATCAGAAATGAAAATACAGCACAGGAAATGGACAGGTATATCTCATTGTTCACACCCAGACGTGTCATACCCATGATGATAATGTCCTCAAGAAAAGCCGCATACAGATATTCAAGAATATACGCCATCAATACATAAAAATATCTGGTCTTCATAATATACAACAGCATGAGATAGGACAGCAGGCATAATGTCAGCCATCCAAATGCATTTGGGAAAATTAAGGAAACTGCATTCCCGAGTATAAGGTAAGCAGCCATTCCAATAATTGGGTGGCGCATATCCCGGAATTTTCTTCCGATGAGGGCAGATATAAAAATAACATCCTTCATTGTTTCCAATGTAAAGCATAGGAGATCAATTATAGAATTCGGCATTTCAAATACTCCTTATCATTGCTAAGCCTGTTCAACGTGTTTGTGCGCAGTTGTGGAAGCCTTAAGTCTGTGACCAAACTCTGTGGCATATTTGCGGCCAACCGGTATCCATTGATAGTCCGGTGTGTCAAGCGATACCATGGCGGTAACCTTGTCGTAGGTATCCACATGATGAAGGTTTACGATAAAGCTCTTGTGGCAGCGCGCAAAATACGATGGAAGAGAGTCCGCAAATACAGAGAGTCGTGTTCCTGTGGATATAAATAGTCCGGTGGTTGTGTGGACATGCATGTTTCGCAGCTCGGATTTAATGTATAGTATATTGTCTGGTCTGATCCTGGCAAGTACACCATCTCTGTCGGTAAGCTCTATTGGTTCCTCCCTGATCAGAGAAAGGTTCAGAAGCTTGGAGACAGATTCTATCAGATCCTGCTGTGAGTAGGGCTTGACCAGATAATCGTAGCAGTTGGTCTTGTGGATCGCTCTGGGAGCTTCGTTTACAAGAGCTGTCACGTACAAAATAGGAGTTGTCTGATAACGCGGATTCCTCCGCAATTGTTCTCCCAGCGTTATTCCGTCCTTATCCGGGTCGGCGCCAAGCTGTATATCCAGCAGAAAAAGCTGGATGCTGTGCGAATCTGCCAGAGCCAGAGCATCATCATAACAGGCGGCCTTCAGACATTCTATGTCGGGGAAGCTTTCTTCTATTATTTCTGCCAGACCATTTAATTGTGCCACATTGTCTTCAACTACCAAAGCTCTCATTATAAAAGACTCCTTCCTTCTATGTGTTGTATTTTAAACCATTACTTCAAAACGCACCAGAGTATCATCCAGAAGATAATCGTTTTCCAAATATATTTTTCCATTATATTTAAATACCAGACGCCTGAGATTGTAAAGACCAAGACCGTGCTTCTGACGATCACAGGTCTTGGTGGTATAGCCTGCCGTGAAAAGCTTTGCTCTGATCTCGGGTGTTAGCAGAGGACCTTTGTTCAGAGTGGTGATGATGATTCTGCCGTCCCGGCTATCCAGGTGCAGAGTCATACTATCGTGCTCAGATATGGCCTCCAGTGCATTGTCGATGAGTATTCCCAGAACCCTGACCAGCTCATATTCAGGCATCCGGCTCTCGAGCAGATAGCTGTGAACGACAATATTCAGCTTTTTGTGCGCCTTTTCTGCCTGCTTTTGTTTGCTGTATATAAACCCGGCGATCACGAACATGTTGATTTTCAGAAGCTCGGTGGTTCTGTATTCGGATATAACCTCATCTGAACTGCTGATAAGAGCCTCCTTTAATGAACTGTAGTCGGTGTGTGTATATGGAAGCATTCGAATACCGGTCAATATATTGTCAAAGTCATGCTGCCTTCCCGTGACGTCCTCAATCAGATCATCCATCATAGGCTGATAGATGTTGTAATTTGCCAGATCGTGCTGCTGCTTGCTGATGATCTGTTGCTGGCTGAGGATTACTATGTCGGTGATGAGTACTATCACGGTGAAAAATGAGATGAGGGGGATATATATGATTGTGTTAAATGTGCTGTATTTACGCAGTCCCAGCTCAAGCATGATTATCAGAAAAACATGTATTACAAGGTACTTGGATAAAAATTTGCCATTAATCAACTGAGAGTAGAAGCTATGGAATGGAAGTAGCCTGCATATAGCACAAGCAATAGAAAAAGTAATCAGGGAGCCTGCGATGGAGGAGGCTATCTGATTATTAAAATTCACTCTGTAAAATAACAGAATTATAGAATTTTGAATAAGAAGGATAAAAGTGTGTGATATGACGAAGGCAATTAGAGAATTAAATATAGTCGTATTTAAGATAAAAAGAGTCGTTAAATAGGCTAGTGAACATAAGATGATCCACCCAAGCGCACCTGGAAACAGGGATGAAAAAAAGGTTCCCAAACAAAAGTATAAAATTGCACTTATCACAGGATGTCGCATTTCTTTTATATGTACTCCGGCAATGGATGAGAGCATGATGAGATCATATAAAATTTCAATAATATAACAAAAAGAGTCTACGATATGATGTATCATGGCAACCTCCATAAAGATAATATATTTGAAATATTATACAAAGCCAATTTATACCGCGTCAATTGTCGTTTATGACATGATAGATACCGTTCATAACAAATTAAGTAAAATATATTGCAATCTAAGTAGTTGTATGATAAAAGAAAAGTGGAGGTGGTCGAATAGATAATCTAAACAACAAGTTGGGAATATTATTAACACAGATTCTGCTGGGCAGAAAATACAGAAGCGATGAGGATCGTGATGTAAAAATACAATATTCTATACTGCTTCTTATTGACAAGGTAGAGAAATATTTAATTATTTTGGGCCTCTTTTCAATGTTGGGACACGTTGATATAGCAATAATAATAGGCTTGACAATAGAACTTACAAGAAATTATCTTGGCGGTATACATATGAAAACATGGTATGGCTGTACAGCGGTGACTGTATTGTTTTGTATCGTGGTGTTAGCATGCGGAGAAAATATTATATTGTCAAGCAAACTGCAGAATTCATTGTGGGTAGCGGAGATAGTAGTTATAGCATTATTTGCGCCTATACCATCAAAACAGAGACCTAAATATAATCAACATAGAAAAAATATGATAAAGGCTCGTGGTATAGCAGGTGTGCTGATAATTGGAGCGGTGAGTCTTGGGGTGAAATCTTACAATAACTATATTGTATGGATATGGTTGTTGCAGATTATAGAAGTGATGATATTAAAATTATCATCTCTGATAAAAAGAAATAAATAGGGGGTGACAATGCGTGACGCAGAAGAGGGTTAGAAATATGCTGTCGGACATACTTGAGAATATGGCAGAAGATGTGATTAGACTGACAGGATGTTTCGGTGCATGGGGAGAGATAGAACTCCCAGAGTGTCTCAGGAATATCGATTCGCAGAAAGAGACAAAGTAAAATATCCTGAAGAGTTGAGCTTCAGGATATTAGAAATATCAAGACAATCATTTGCTGGAAAAATCTTGATAAGCGGATTGTACTATCAGGCACAGAAAAGTACAATAGCAAAATTGTTAAAAGTGGCAAAAGTGGAGTAAAGACCGCAGATAATTAATTAGGAGGGACAAAAGGTTATGAAGAAGTCAATGAAAACAAAGCTTGCGATGTTTGCTGTCGCAGGCGCAATGGCGGTGTCAGGAACAGTGGGAATTGCAGCACCGGCTAAGGCGGGTAATACAACAAATGATGAGTTTAAATATAACAGTAATTCGCCAGCTGGAATAAGCAGATGGAGAGATAAAGAAAATGCCACAAAGGTATATATATATCCGACTACAGGACCTGTAGTGGACTATAGAGTACAGGGAAAGGCTGGAGTTACAGGCACGGCTAATTATAGATCTGCATACGTGACCATACCAAGAGGCGTAGAGGCAAGTGTAACGAATTATGTATATGAAAACGACGAGAATTACGCCAGACTTCGCATGACGAGAAGATCAACAGTAACAGGTAAAATTACATCGGGATGGTGGAGTCCAGATTCTACGAAGGTATATACAGTATATCCTAAATAGATGAGATAAAAAATGTGGTGGCTGTGCCTGTTGCTACAGGCACGGCTTGATTAGAGGTAATGTGTATGAATAGAAAAAAAACAGTGCTGGTTGCAGTAGGAATCTGTGTTGCCTTGCTAGGATTGGTTGTTGTCAATAATAACCTTGAAAAAAATAAGAAAAAACCATACGAAAGAAATACAGAAAATAGTGATACAAGTGAAGCTATATCTGAAACTGATGATCAGACTGATAGCGAACCAACAACCGAAGAATCTAAAAAGATATCTATCGTTTCAGGCGATGTTGGGAATAACGATGAAGAAAAGAATTGGAAGAATACTGCGGGAGATAATATATTTAATAGTGACGGAGTAAAAGTAGAATGTCTGTCTGTTGATGTGGTTGAGGATACTGATATTGTGAAACAGATAAAGTATCCTGCAGAATATTTTAAGACTGGTGAATTACCAGATCCAGATTTTATTGAAAAAATTACAGATATGGAAGCCGTATTTGAGCAGGCTCCCGATTATGAAAAATTATATAATTCTCCAGTGGAAAATGAAGATGATATGAATAAGCTCCGTGAAATGCAGGAAAAGTACAAGGATTTGCTGGAAGAAAATACAAAGTATATACATCCGAAGACCAGATATTATTTTGTTAAATGCAGGATAACGAATGAAAATGAGGAAGCTGTAGATAAGGTTCTAAGCTTTTATACGCAATTTGTTTTGTCAAATAAATCGCAGATGTGGAATATAGACAACCAGGTGTATTTTGATAAATCAATTCATATGGTAGGAGATGACAGGGCAGACTGGTTTTTCTTAAGAACGCTTGAGCCTGCGGAGGTTCTGGAGTGCACATTAGGGTTTGAGGTTAGTGACAGTTATAACGGAAGCGTAACTCTGTATATTGGAGAGCCGCCATTAACTGATGAATTATTTGATCCTGATTCATACCCGGATCTTGTGAAGCTTGACAATATACCGAGAGAACGATGAAATAAACAGCAGTCAGATGGAGGCTTTCAAGTATGATAAAAAGAATAGTCTGTGTAATAGCTGCCTGTATAATTGTGTTTTGGAGTGGACGAATATATAGTGTAAATCTCATGCAGCGAAAGACTGACATTACATATAACTATGATGAGATAGAATTTCAAGGTTATAAATTGGTTTTGAAAGAGGCACATATTTATGGTAAGAAGGAATTTGAGCAAAGGTTTAATGCTGAGATTCCGTATATAGAAAGTGTCAGAGTGTTGTGTGCAGGTTTTACTGTTACGAATAACACAGGAGCTGATATTGGTTGGGATGAGGTTATGGAACTGTTCAATTGTGGATTTCAGACGGATACATGGGCAAGCTCAATAAGTCCATCAGTGGAAAGACAAATGAATATCTTTCATTCTGAATTGTTCAAGGCGGGGCAAAGACAGGAGATATGGTTTGGAACGGTGATGACTGAGGCGTCTTTTAAAGAAAAAACATGGAAAAATATATATGACATGGATTATTATTATGTCTTTTGTATAACTCCAGATAAAATAAAGGTTAAATTAGATTTGGTGGAGGATTGATGGACGTGAAAAGTATCCGATTCGAGATAGAAAGAGCAATGAGAAGCATATGGATTTATATTAGTATTTTAATAGGTGTGTTTATAGGAACCTTGGATCTTTGTTTATTTCACAGCATTTATAAAACGGATGGTACATCAAGTCTTATACAGGCCTGGATAGGGACAGATTATAAATTTGCTTATAATTCATTGTTTTATATATTGTTTCCGATTATTGCCTGTATGCCGTATGCAGGAACATATTATTCGGATATAAATAATGGTTATGACAAAAATATATGTATACGGTCAACCAGAATCCAATATATGTGTTCAAAAATGATAGCTGTGTATCTTTCGTCATTTATAGCAGTTACAGTTCCACTCTTGTTTAATCTGTTTCTGGCGGCTGGTTTTTATCCTGATAACAGCCCCGAGAGACTGACTTTTATGGTTGCAGGGGTAATAGACTGTAATATGTTCCCATATTTATTCCAATGTCATCCTGTTATATATTGTCTGATTTACATATTGATAGATGGAATTATGGGTGGACTGTTGGGGATGGTGGCGGTATGTATATCAAGATGGGTGGACAGCAGATTTTCAGCAATTATGGTACCTTTCGTATTGTATGTGGTGGTTGGCGTCGTGCTTTCTGAGCAGGATTTAGGTGGTTGGTCTCTATATGGAATTGTCAATCCCATACAGAATGCTTTGGTGTTATGGTATCAGCCGATCCTGGTATTTATGGCAGTTATAATGGTGAGCGTAATAATAACCATAATTTACTCAAAAAAGAGAGATATATTGTAAGCTCGTAGTGGTGAAGACCGGAGGAGTTAATAGTGAAAATTGGTAGACTGTTGATAAGAGATATAAGATCAGGAGCATTGACAAAATGGTATTTAGTATTTTTACCAATTGCTTTTGGCGTGTGCCGTGGTATTCAGTGTGCTTCGATTATAGACAGCATGATAGATGATGGGCAAATGTACACATACGGAACTGTGATTGATTATATTATGTTTGCTATGCAGGGAATGAGCGTGTATAAATTTAATCCGACAGAGTATTTCTCTATTCCAATATATTGGTTTATATTTCAGATGGGTGCATTTTATATTGTTGCATATTATGCATTTGATGATTTTAAGAAAAATGGTAGGTCTGTATTTGTTGCGCTAGGAGAAAGAAAATCATGGTGGCTGGCCAAGTGTTTATGGTGTAATATCATGGTACTTTTTTATTTTGTGGTGGCTTATATAAGTGTGGTGGTGATGGCGTGGCTGAAAGGTGCAAGTATGATGTTTGCGGTTACTCAGGAATTCGTAACAGCACAGTTCAGTCCTAATGTTTTTAGTATGACACATGCGGATATTATATTGGTGTTATTTATACTGCCATTTATTGTGACATTAGCATCGGCAGCAATGCAGATGATGCTGAGTTTTTTGATCGATCCTGTGATAAGTTTCGCAGTTACGTGTTCGGTATATGTTATATCAGCTTATTATACAGTGTGGTATTTGTGTGGAAGCTATACGATGTGGATACGAAGCTCATATGTAGACGAAAACGGGGTGTATCCTGTTGGAGGTATTATATTTTCTATTACTATAATTGCAATATCATATATAGTGGGCAGAATCTATTTTGATGGACGAGATATCATTTGAGAAAAAAGGAGAATACATATGAGCGAGATAAGGATAGAAAATCTGAATAAGAAGATAAAGGGTTCAGTTATACTTAATGATATCAGTCTGACCATGACTCCGGGCAGGATATATGGACTCCGTGGAAAGAATGGCTGTGGCAAGACAATGCTTATGAGAGCTATATGTGGTCTGCTCATACCTGATGGAGGACACATATATATAGATGATGAAGAGCTCCACAGGGACATAAAGTTTCCACGGAGTATAGGTGCTCTGATAGAGAATCCGTCATTTCTGCCTCAGTACACAGGCTTCAGGAACCTCAGGCTTCTGGCAAAGCTCATGGGAGGGATCAGTGATGACGATGTCAGATATGCCATAGAGAGGACAGGTCTTGATCCGGATGATAAGAGGGTATACAGAAAGTATTCCCTTGGAATGAAGCAGAAGCTTGGCATAGCAAATGCAATCATGGGAGAGCCGGATGTCATAGTGCTGGATGAACCTATCAACGCACTTGATGAAGAGTCTGTAGATAACATAAAGAAGGAGCTGCTGAAGCTGCGTGATGGAGGAAGTCTTATAATCACTGCCTGCCACGACAGGGAGGAGCTGGAATATCTGTGCGATGAGATATATGAGATGAAGGATGGAAGGATAGTACAATAAATGAACATAAAAAAACATCTGCTGCGAACTCCTGTATACCTGGGATCGCAGGGCAGATGTTTATTTTTTTGTAAGAAGAATTATAAGTGTTTTCAAAAACTGCTATATGGGTTATAATACTTTCGATTAAGCCTTTACAGGTTCAGGATAATCAACACCGAAGGTCTCGACTGTTACAGTCTTCATCTTCTGTTCCTGACGAGGCTTGTCATTGTAGTCAGTTGGCACATTTGCGATCTTGTCTACGATGTCAAGTCCCTCGATAACCTTACCGAAGGCAGCGTAAGCACCGTCCAGATGAGGAGATGTCTTATGCATGATAAAGAACTGTGAACCTGCTGAGTCAGGCATCATGGAACGGGCCATTGACAGCACTCCCGGAGTGTGGGCCAGATCGTTCTTGAATCCGTTCTGTGAGAATTCACCTTTGATTGAGTATCCAGGACCGCCGATGCCGATTCCCTGAGGGTCTCCACCCTGTATCATGAAGCCTTTTATTACACGATGGAAGATTATTCCGTCATAGAAGCCTTTCTTGATCAGTGAGATGAAGTTGTTTACAGTGTTTGGAGCAATGTCAGGATAGAGTTCTGCTTTCATGACATCGCCATTTTCCATAGTGATAGTAACTATTGGATTTGCCATGTATATCATTCCTTTCTTGGTATAAGATAGGGTAATGATAACATCAGTTAACAGAACAGGCAAATGAAATTTGCAGATACAGAAGGAGAAAGAGATGGATTGGAGAAACATAGCAAGACCCGTTATTATAATAGCGCTGGCGGTATGTCTGGTGCTGTTCGGGGTATACAAGGTTAAGGAGACGTATACCGGATTTATGCAGGAATACGAGGGCACCTACAGTGCCGGCGGCGGAGAGAAGATCGAGGTTACCATACCTGAGGATACATCTGTCAAGGAGGCAGCATCTATACTTAAGGATGCGGGGCTTATAAAGTATAAGCTTGCATTCCAGCTCAGAATGACCGGCTCGCAGTACAGCCACAGTCTTCAGCCGGGTACTTACACACTCACAACAGGTATGTCGACATTGGATATGATAAAGACTCTGTGTTACGTGGAGTCGACCAGAGAGGTAAAATATACACTGACAGTTCCTGAGGGATTTACGGTTGAACAGATCGCTGACAGATGCGAGGAGCTGGGCTTCTGCTCTGCAAAGGAGTTCCTTGAGGCGTGCAAGTCGGGAGAGTTTGAGTATCCGTTTGAGATACCTTCATCGGAAGTCAAGTACGCATTACAGGGCTTCCTGTTCCCTGCTACTTACGACATATATGCAGATATGACTCCAAAGGAGCTCATACAGGACATGATAGACAAGTTTAACAGCATTTACACAGATGACTTCAGGAAGAAGGCAGAGGAGCTTGGATATACAGATTTTGAGGTTCTCACCATGGCTTCCATAGTTGAGAAGGAGTGTAAGCTGGATTCAGACAGAGCGATGGTTGCGGGAGTATTTATCAACAGATTGAATGATGACATGCCTCTTCAGGTAGATCCATCTGTTCTCTATGTTGTGACTGACGGTCAGTACAATCAGGCAGAACTGTCATATGATGATCTGGAGGTTGATTCACCGTACAATACCTACAAGTACACAGGACTTCCTGTCGGCCCTATATGTAATCCGGGCGAGGCATCCATAGAGGGTGTCCTGAATGCGGTTAAGCATGATTACTACTACTACCTGACATCAGATGAGAGCCAGGGAGCATGTATCTTTAATAAGACATACGAGGGACATCTTGCTGACATAGAAAAGGCTGATGCAGCCAAGGCGGAAAAGGAAGCTGCAGAGGGTGATGGATCAGAAGATGGCTCCGATGAAAGCACTGATTCAGAGTAAAAAAATATAGACAAAATTATATAGCGAAAATTATCTAAAAGGGTATAAACTGCTTGCGATATATAGACTTTTTATATATAATAAAGGAGTATGTACCCTTTTGGGTTTTTATGCATCTAGTTATGCGCTTATGGAGGTGCGATAGGAGGAATATTTGATGAGGAAAATAAGTTTCAAGGTAAGAAATATCGGCTCTGAGAAATATTTGTCATATATTCTGAATGATGATTGTGAGTTTGACGAGGAGTTATTGGATTATCTGGAGGAGAACCGGATTCCTGAGCTCATTGATATCATTTATGAAGAGGATGATGAGAACGATTATCTTACATATAACGTTACAGGCAGGACAACGGTTGACGCACTCCTTTCGAATACGGTAAATGCTGAGAAGATATTGGGGATAATCAGAGGGGTAGCTTCTGGTATAGTTAATTTACGTGATCTTGGAATACCGGCATCATATGTGGTTCTTCACAAGGAGTTTACATATGTTAATCCGGTTACATACGATGTTGGAATGTTATGTGTTCCAGTTGAGTCAGAAGCCAATATCAATGCCGAATTCAGGATGTTCGCAAAGGACTTGCTGACGAGCGTTATTTATGATGACAGTGAGGATTGCAACTATGTGGCAAAGCTTCTCAATCTGTTGAATGCGGATAAGTTCACAGTGAGAAACTTCTATGCACAGCTCACAGAGCTTATGGAGTCTGCAGGAATGCAGGTGGAGGAGAACTTCGTTGATATAGGATCAGATATGTCGGTTTCACAGTCTTCAGTTGACACGGTGGAATCTGATACAAGTATGGATGATCTGCCTGAGTTTGAGGACGTATCATTTGGCGATGATGAGGAAGACGAGCTTGATGAGGTAGAGGAGATCAGCGACGAGGCGGCCGCAGCGAATGCGATATTCAAGGATCTTGATCTTGATTCGGATGAGACGAAGAAAGAGAATGTATCAAGCGAGATAGATATGTCGGTATTTGATGACAGCGTTCTTGAGGAGCTCGAGTTAGATGAGAGCCTTGATGAGGAAGAAGAGGACGACGAGGAGGGCATGACAGAGGCTCTCACATCAGATATGGCAGTACATGAGCCATCAGGACTTACAGAGGTTGCAAAGGCTGCCGATGGAGTTACGGAGGTTGAGCTTGACAAGAAGGATGAGCAGAAGCCGGTTCTGATATCTACGGACGAGCTTATGGATAATCCACCTGTTGTTAAGAATATCAAGATCAACCGTGCGAAGATCATACAGAAGGCGGTTGCTGAGACAGAGGAAACTCAGATAGATAACCCTACAGAACAGATAGTTGCACCACAGTTCATGAACGGTGACCAGCCGGAGCCTGAGACGAATATGGATCCGGTGAAGGCGAAGGCAGAGGAGCCTGAGCAGAAGGGCACAGGAAGCACTGTTGAGCTGACCGGAGGAATGAACGTAGTTAAGGATACCGAACCTGAGAAGGCAGCGGTTAACAAGAACGCTCCAAAGGCTATGCCATATATAGTCCGTGTCAACACAGGCGAGCGAGTTATGGTCAACAAGGCTGTGTTCAAGATAGGAAAGGCGGCAAGAGGTGTTGATTACCATGTCGGTGGTAATGGGGCCATCAGCAAGGTACATGTCATCATCTACCAGAGAGAGGATGGATGTTATCTGAAGGATAACAAGGCGACAAATGGCACATATCTCAACGGAGCGCGCCTGGATGAGAATGCAGAGCAGAAGCTTTCAAACGATGCCATGATAAGCATCGGTGGAGAGGACTTCATCTTCAAATTAAGTTAATATACACCACCCACGATGTGGGATAAGAGCAGGTAGCAATACCTGCTTTTGGTGTTTGAATGAAGGAATAATTTTTGACGGAAAATATGCGGATTTAGACGAAAGGGATTGAAAAAATGAACAGAGAAAAGGTTGTTGTAGTTCCGGCGGGGGGAACTTACAGAGTGAGTTACAGTCTGGATATCAGTGATGTGATAGATGCTAAAGTGTATGATATGAGCAGAAGCGGATCTATGCCTGAGATGGCACCGTGTGACATGCAGGAGAATGCCGGAGTCAGGGTGTTCAATTATCAGATCGATGACAAGAAGCCTCTTGCGGAGATACTGAGACAGGAGATGAACAAGAAGGAGATACTCACACTTCTGTACAACATTCTGCATGCACTGGAGATGTTTGGTAAGAATATGGTTTCGCTCAGCTATGTTGCAAGGGACGAGCAGTGTGTATTTGTATCGCCTGAGACATACGATGTCTGCTTTATTGTCGCTCCGGTACAGAAGGAAGTGACAGATCTCAACGATGTCAGAGCATTTGTGAAGTCGGTGATAGTTGATGCGAGATACTCAGAGAATGACAATGACAATTACGTAGCACGCCTTATAAATTGTGCGAATATGAGAGGTACATTTTCAAACTCGGACATGAAGAACGAGGTTAAGGCGATGCTTGCAGAAGCAGGCATAGACGCTGCTGAGATAGACAGAATGAAGGAGCTTTCCACAAATGCTCCAAAGGGTGGCAACAGCCACATACTTCGAGGTGAGTCACCTAAGGTGAGCAGACTCGAGGTTATGAGAAATAATGCGAGAATGAATGGATATGCACAGCCGATGGGACCAAACGGCCAGATGCCAAACGGAATGCCACCGATGGGCATGCCACCGATGGGACCGAACGGCCCGATGGGATCAAATGGTCAGATGCCGAATGGCAAGGTTCCGAACGGAATGCCGCCAATGGGCATGCCGCCAATGGGCCCAAATGGCCAGGTGCCAAACGGCCCAATGGGACCGAATGGACAGGCACCAAACGGAATGCCACCGATGGGCATGCCGCCAATGGGGCCGAATGGCCAGGTGCCAAACGGCCCAATGGGACCGAATGGACAGGCACCGAACGGAATGCCACCGATGGGCATGCCGCCAATGGGACCGAATGACCCAATACCAAACGGCCCAATGGGACCAAATGGAATGCCACCGGTAGGCGTGCCACCGATGGAGGAGCCAATTAAGCCTGAGGTGGCTGGAGCACAGCCGCAGAGTGATAAAACGGAGAATGATGAGGCGGTTGAAGCAGAAGCACAGGATGCCAAGCCGGAGGTTGTAGAGCCTGTTGTGACAGAGCCGCAGGATGTCAAGCCTGAGCCAGCAGAGTCGGTTGAAACACAGCCACAGGAGATAAAGCCAATACCTCCAATGCAGGGCAACCCATTTGGAGGAAACCCGATTCCACCAATGCCACAGGCGCAGCCAATGCCGCAGATGCAGCCGGTGCCACCAATGCCACAGATGCAGCCGGTGCCACCAATGCCGCAGATGCAGCCGGTACCACCAATGCCACAGATGCAGCCGGTACCACCAATGCCACAGACACCGCCGATGCCACAGGCACAGCCAGTGCAGGGCAATCCATTTGATGGAGCACCGGCACCATATTTCCTTAGGGTGAAGACGGGCGAGAGAATAAGCTTGGACAAGGCAGAGTTCAAGATCGGACATAAGGCAAGACTTGTGGACTATGCGATTACTGACAATTCAGCTATAAGCAGAGTTCATTGTGTTATCACCAAGAGAAATGGCGTGTGCTTCATCAGCGATAACAAGTCTACAAATGGTACATTTGTGAACGGAGAGGAATTGAAGGCGGGCGAAGAAAAGTTCCTGACGAACAATGCGATCGTTATACTCGGGGACGAGGAGCTTGTCTATCACATTAGATAGAATATCCGCAACGAGAGTTGAGACATAAATATTGGGAGGAATGTATATGGGGTTTAGCGCAGTATACAATACAGACGTAGGAATAAAGAAAAAGACAAATCAGGATTCGCTGGCGATCAAGATAGCGGATACTCCAAATGGACAGGTCGTGTTCTCCCTCGTATGTGATGGCATGGGAGGTCTGGCAAAGGGAGAGGTTGCCAGCAAGGAAGTCATAACAGCTTTCTGCAACTGGTTTGACACACAGTTTGTTGAGATGGTTGACAACAACAGCTTTAGTGAAGAGCTGCTGAGATACCAGTGGATAAGACTTGCCGTGGAGCAGAATGAGAAGATCAAGGCGTATGGCGAGCAGAATGGATTTATGCTTGGTACGACCATTTCTGCGATCCTCATATACAGAGAAATGTACTACATTCTCCATGTTGGAGACAGCCGAGTGTATGAGATCACTTCAGGGATAAGGCAGCTCACCGCAGATCAGACGCTTGTTGCAAGGGAGATCGCAGCGGGAAGACTTACACCGGAGCAGGCGGAGACGGACAGCAGACGAAGCGTGCTTCTCCAGTGTATCGGAGCTTCACCTGTGGTGGAACCGGATTTCGTAGTTGGGCAGGCAGCTCCCGGAGCGCATTACATGCTGTGTTCTGATGGATTCAGACATAAGATAACGCCTCAGGAGATGATAGAGAGACTTGGCCCGGGAACATGCGTCGACGAGGCGAAGATGAAGGAGGGCTGTGAGTTCCTCACAGAGCTTGTGAAGTACAGAAAAGAAACGGATAATGTAACAGTAGTGCTTATTAAATCGGAGTAATGGGGATCGATATATGACAGAGTTAGGAACGGTATTAGACGGAAAATACGAAATACTTAAAAAAGTCGGTCAGGGTGGTATGTCAATAGTTTATCTTGCCATGGATAACCGACTTAATAAACAGTGGGCTGTAAAGGAGATCAAGAATGATGGCTCCAAGAGTACAGCCACACTCTTAAAGGGATTGGAGCGAGAAGCAAATATCCTCAAGGATGTGGATCATCCGGTACTGCCACGAATCGTTGATATCATCAATGAGAATGGCACGATCTACGTTGTCATGGACTTCGTAGAAGGACGTCCACTCAGCGATGTGCTCAAGGCGGAGGGAGCACAGCCACAGGAAAAGGTAATCGAATGGGGCAGGGCGCTTGCCAGTGCGCTTGACTACCTGCATTCCATGAATCCGCCGATCATATACAGAGATATGAAGCCTTCAAATGTCATGCTGAAGCCGGATGGCTCGGTAAAGCTTATCGACTTTGGAACGGCTAAGGAATACATAGTGGAGAACAATGCGGATACCACGGCTCTTGGAACAAGAGGCTATGCGGCACCGGAGCAGTTCGGTGATGCGCAGGGACATGGAATCTACAACACGGATGCAAGAACAGATATTTACAATCTGGGAGCAACGCTCTATCACCTTGTTACCGGCAAGAATCCATGTGAGCCTCCTTACGAGATAAAGCCTATCAGACAGTGGAATCCGATGCTCTCATCAGGATTTGAGAGAATTATACAGACGTGCTGTCAGCCGAGTCCTGAGGACAGATATCAGTCTTGTTCAGAACTGCTGTATGCGCTGGATCACTACAACGAGCTCGACGATGCATACAAGGCAAAGGCAAAGCATAAGATAGCAGCGTTCTCAGTGGTTGCGGGATTATCGATACTCTCAGCGTGCTGTGCTGTGATAGGCGGAGTAAAGAAAGGCCAGCTCAAGGATCTTGATTACAACAACAAGGTCAACGAGGCGAGGGATGCAGTCGACGAGGGCGATTACAACAAGGCATTTGAGTGCTATAAGGCGGCTGTCGACATAGACCCAACCGCATCGGATGCCTATATAGGCTACATGGAGACATATGCTTACTATTATACAGAGGACGATGGAAACACTTCGGCCAACACCGAGACGGCGGCAGAAAAGGGAATAAGACTTGCACTTAAGAACAAGGACGAGATAAAGGACGACGTAAAGTTCAAGATAGCCATGTTGTATTACGACGAGGTCAAGGACTACAGTGCGGCCAAGAAATATTTCAATATGGTTGATGAGAGCAAGGACTTCCCGGATCAGGCAAAGCAGGCAAAGTATTACGCTGCGATATGTGACAGCAAGATAAACAAGTCTGCAAGCTTTGATACGAACAAGGAAAATATATTTGCATTCCAGGATTACAACAGTGACAACATAGATGACACCAATCCTGACAAATACACCAATTACCTCAACATAGCTTACATATATCTTGGCGAGATATCCAATGATCCGGAGCTTGCGAACAGAATAGAGGTGCTGATGGATGAGGCGATGAAGAACCTGGACGACAACGCAGAGGTGCTGAACAGCCAGTTCCCGGCGGACAGAGGCGTAAAATACTACAATGGCCAGTATTCAGGAGTTATGTACTCGGTATATACAGAACTTGCCGAGAATGCGGATGATGCGGGCCAGCAGTTACATTATTACAACTCTGCGGCGAACAGTGCAGCGCTTTATCTGAACAGTCTGGATATAGAGGGCGAGAATGCGACAGAGACATCCAAGAAAGCATATTCAGAATACTCGGTGAACGAGGCTGAGACTTATATCAAGATGGCAGAGAACAGCGGCGATGACAGCTACTATGATGAGGCAGAGAGAATATATGGCAACGCTGAGACTACACTTGGAACCGATGACAACGCAGCGGTCGTGTACGTAAGCCATCTGAGCTATCTGGTCGATAGATATTCGAATAAATTTGGAAGCGATTCGGCATCATGGAATGCCAGTGCCACAAGGGCTGTGAGGAAAGTGTACGAGAACGGTAACAAAGTTCCGGCACTTGCAAATGGTCTTAAGCAGGGATGGCAGTCGTTATCCAATGACCTGACAGTTAAGAGCATAGTAAATGGCAGTTCAAGGTCAACGAGCGAGTAAGGGAGGAGTGAAAGGTTATGGCAACAGTTTATAATGTAATGTTATATGGCGGCCTGGCACTTGCGATCGTATTCGCTATTGTGGCGGTGGTACTGTTCTTTGTGTTAAAGATACCGAAGGCGGTGGGAATTGCCACAGGCTCAACAGCCCGTAAGAAGATCGATGAGATCAAGGAGAAGGGCTATGAGAGTGTACAGGGAGGCGGTGCCTCCAAACAGGAGGCGATCAAGAACCATACATCCAGAATTTCGGTAAGGGATGTAAAGTCAACTGCAGCCGAAAAACATTCTGAAAAGGGAATGGCAAATTACGAGAAAGCGATAGCTGATCTCGGGAAAAAGAGACTGGAGGATGAAGGCGAGACTGCAACTGATATTCTCCGCGATGATGCCGAGGAGGCAACAGATATTCTGAGGGAAGACGAAGAGAATCTTGACATCAATGGCAGCAGCTTTGAGGAGGCGACAGACATCCTCAGAGAAGATGCGGATGAGGAAGCAACGGATGTACTCAGAAATGACGAGGCAGATGAGGAAGCAACGGACATACTCAGAAGTGATGAGGCGGACGAGGAAGCAACGGACATACT
>NZ_QVGO01000004.1:0-163949 GCF_003603945.1 Coprococcus sp. AF38-1 | reverse complement strand
GAGGAAGCAACGGACATACTCAGAAGTGATGAGGCGGACGAGGAAGCAACGGACATACTCAGAAGTGATGAGGCGGACGAGGAAGCAACGGATGTACTTAGAAGCGATGACGCAGATGATTCCACAGCCGTTCTTCAGGGAGGACGCGCAGCGAGCTCGGTAAGAATGATAAAGAATGTAATTATAGTACATTCCGATGAAGAGATATAGGAGGAGAGGGACATGAAAAAGGTTATGCAGAATAAATCACTTTTGCATCGACTGATCGCGCTTACGATGGCGGTAGTTATGACACTCACTCTTGTGGCGATCGATTCACATTTTCATTTGTTTGCGGAGGAGGAAGATATACAGACCATAGATGTAACGGCCATTGTAAAGGGCGATAAGGCGGATATGGTGTATGGCTTCAAGGATTTTGACAAGGCAATAAAGTTCAAGATCAAGTCCGACAAAGTTGACGGAATCGACAGCAGCAAGTTAGGAGTGGCTGTTTACAAAGGAGCTACAGCGGACGATAAGATCGCTACAGCCACAGATGCAGCAGGAAAGCTTGTCACATTTGATAATGTGTATGAGCTGAAGAATGACACAGCGGTACAGAAGATAGCTATTTACTATTATACAGGTACTGATGAGAGCGGTGATTTCGAGCTGCTTGGAACCATAAAGGTTGCCGTGGATAAGCAGGCACCTACAATATCGGTTGAGGCTGATGATAACTACAACCTTCACAACAAGGTGAGCGATGGCTATTATCTCCTGAACCTCACAAGCAGTGATGCCGACAGAACATTTGTGATAGACGCCAAGGATACCACAGATGCAGCAGAGGGAAATGCCACAGGAATAGACTATGTGGAGTATTCATCAGACAATGGAAAGACCTGGAGCAAGACTGAGAGCACATCCCAGTTTGTTGCACCTGATAAGAGTGGAACATACAAGTTCAGAGCGGTCGATGTTGCAGGAAACAAGTCAGAGGAGACCAGTGTTATCGTCAAGAAGCTCAACGGAGCTCCTGTCATAACAAGTGTTACCCCTGAGATCATACAGAAGAACGGAGTGGATTACAGATTCCCTCAGCTCAAGGTAGATGATGCTTATAAGTTCACTGTACAGGTGAAGAAGGTTACAGTCGGCAGTGATAACACTGAGATAGATGACGTGAGCCTGTACTACGAGCTTACGGGTGCAGCTTCAGCAGTGGAGTGCACAGGCAAAAAGGCTGTGTCCGGCGGATATGAATATGAATTCGAGATAAGTGCACAGTGGTTCAAGAAGGACAATGCAGATAATGCAGATAATGCCAAGAAGCTTGTCATTTACGCCAAGGAGAACGAGTTTGGCAATAACTCAGTCGGCGCAGATGAGGATGGCGACATTGTATTTGTAAAGGAAGGAAAGCCTGAACTCACAGTTACAGGCGGTTCCACAAGCTATGTGAAATCCACAAAGCTGACAGTGAAGGCAACTGGAGAGTATTCTTACATAGACACCGTGTCATACAGCGTGGATGGCAAGAAGGAAACGATCCTTGAAAAAGGAAACAAGTTCACATACAGCAGCGATGTCCGTGTGAGCGGTGGAGATGTACAGGATTCAACAAAGTCAGACATATATCTGGCTGATGGAGAGCATACCATCACATTTGCGGCAAAGGACTTCGCCGGAATAGATGGCAGGATAGAGACTGTAGTCAAGGTGGATAATACAGCACCTGTTGTAAAGGTTACGGACAACGCCGGAACAGACAGGACAAACAATGATCAGCAGTACACAGTCACAGACGCAAAGGAAGCTGTTCTTAATATAAAGTACAGCGATGCCACATCAGGTGTTGCATCGGCGGTCGCTTCACTCAAGAAGGCAGATGCAAATGGATCATATACATCGGTCAAGAACTGGTATTCAACATCTACAGGTGACAATGGCCTGCAGAGCGGAAAAGAGATAAGCATAGATGGTTCAGGAAGTTATGTCCTGACAGTTGTGGTAACTGACGAGGCTGGAAATAAGACAGAGACGAACACATATGTGTATGTCAATGTGGATGGCCTTTCAGGAGAGAAGTTATCTGTGAACGGTACAGATGCTGACAACGGCGCTATATTCTGGAGAAATGATGATACTCTGACTGTAGAGGGTGCAGTATCAGGCTTCCAGCTTGCAGCAGATGACGCAAAGCTGGTGATCACCAGAACATCATTTGCAGGAAAGAATGATAAGGCAGTTGAGGTAAAGGGTACAGTTGCCGCTGCATATGACAAGAATACGGTCAACATATCCTACGAGCTTCCAGATGAGGGTGTGTACGAGATCTCACTCATGGCGAGAATACACGATCCGAACAATGCTGACACGAAGTTCAAAGAAGTACAGAGCATAAAGGTTTACTATGATAAGACTGCACCGGCAAATGTGAAGCTGGAGTGTGCAAACCAGAAATACAAATCAGGATCGACATTCTATTACAGATCAAAGAGTGACGTGAAGATCAAGGTCTCTGGTTCCGATAACAATGACAGCAATGGCAAAGTTACATATACAGTAGGCAGAAGCAGCGCAGCCGGATCACAGGACATTACAGGAAGCATTAATGTATCAGGAAATGATATAGAAAAGACACTGGATGCAAAGGCCCTTGGCATAACAGATGAAAATACAGAGTACACGATGACTGTTAAGCTGAAGGACAGAGCAGGAAACGAGAGCAAGGCCAGCCAGGAGATACACCTGATAGTTGATACCGTCAAGCCATCAGTGTCAATAGATGGAACTGCCGGCGGAAAGCTGATAAATTACTGGAATAACAGCAATGTGACCATAACAGCAAGGGGAACTGACAATTACTTCGTGGAGAAGTTCGTTGTGACAGGAACACGCGATGGCAGGAGCATAAGCAAGTATGAGCTGGATGCGGATTACACTGCAAATGCAGCAAAGTCCACAACATTCAAAGAGCCTGGACTTTATAATATCACGATCGTTGCTGTCGATGAGGTTGGCAATGAGTCGGGTAAGGCAACAACTTCATTTGTAATAGATAAGAAGAGCCCTGAGATATCAGTTGTGTCCGGTGGAAGCAGCAGATTCCTTAACAGGAGCAGAACTATTACATTTGGCATAGAAGATGATTATGGAATGGATGCACAGAATGCAACGCTTAAGGTACACTACAAGACCTACAGTGATTCGAACTGGTCAGAGACAACGGTTCCGTTCCAGACAGCAGATGGCAAGACCACTGCAGCATATAAGATGACAGCTAAGGGCGGCAAGGCAACTGTATATTATTTCACAGTTGAGGGAGCCGATAATTCCGGCAATGCACTGAAGCCGGCAGCAGACGAGGCGTTCAGTGTTCAGGAGGGCACAAGTGCTCTCAATACAAAGAATTATTACGTCGACACCACAGAGCCACTTGTGTATGTGGACGATGATCCTGAGTACAGACTGGATAATAACAATTACTTCAAGACTTCAATATCATTCAGAGTTGGTGTGGAGGAACAGTTCAAGTCGCTTCAGAACACTATTATCACAGAGAATGATGGAAATGCAGCAGTGGATGAGAATCCGCAATACTTCTATATAAAGAGTAACGGCGGAACATGGGGCAAGAAGTACACATATGATAAGGAAGGTGAGTATGATCTCACCATGACCGTTACCGACAAGTGTGGAAATGAAGGGACAACAGGAACCCATTTCTACATAGACAAGCACAAGCCTGAGATACAGCTTGGAAATGTCAACACTATAAACAACAGCGATGTGACAGTCCCTGTAACACTTACAGATAACATGAGAGGTGGAAAGTACACCATTCATGTAGTCAGAACAAATGAGGGTGGATCTGTTGTAGAGAACAGAGATATCAGAAAGAATGTTACCTGGGGAACAAAGGGCGATGGAGTCAGCACAGTCAGAGAGGTACTCAGTGGTGTGACATTTGACGCCCAGGGCGATTACACAGTCACCGTGTCCGCAGAGGATAAGGCGGGCAACAAGGCTGTGACCAGAACAGTGAAGTTCAGAATCGATAAGACTGCACCGGTTATATCGATTTCAGGAATGAACGACAGACAGACAACGGCGGTAAATGCAACCATCAGCATAGATGAGGCATTCTCATTTGCATATGAGAACAACAATCTTGCCGCAGATGCATTTAACGTGACAATAACCAGAAAGACGGACGGAACAGCGGCATCGAATATCGCTACGCTGGGAACAAGCAGCTTCTCAGGAAGCAATCCACATACCGCAACTTACAACTTTACAGAGGATGGCGAGTACACGATCACAGCAAATGCAAGAGATCTTGCAGGAAATGTGGCAGCCAGCCAGACCAAGACCTTCAAGGTTGACTCAAAGGCACCTGTTGTAAAGGTGAGCGCAGTGGATAAGGACAACAAGGAAGTAAAGAATTACGACCCAATAGGAAGTATGGATTCTTCCGCACCGAACTATGTTGATATGTCACTGAGCGTTCAGGAGTCATTCTTCTCGACAGATGATGTGAAGATAACCGTGAAGAAGGACAGCAAGGATGTGTCATCATCATACTTTACAAATTACAGCAATTCTTCAGAGCTCAGCACAGGAAGCCAGAGATTCTCTGAGGATGGTGTATACGAGGTGTCAATAACAGCGCAGGATGAACTGGGAAATAAGGCTGATGATTACAGCCTGGTATTCACAGTCGATAACACACCACCTGAGCTCAAGGCTACATCGACACTTGCCGGATTCATGAGCAAGAGCATTGCAAGCGATGACGGAACACTGCTTCTCAATGCATCAGATTTTGCTGATATACGAGACAAGGGCTACGAAGCACTGTGGGATGTAAGTGATACTTCAGACTTCTCGGTTGACGCCAAGATAGACGGAGTAAATCTTATCGATTTCTCAGATATGACAGACGGATATCACAAGATAACACTTACAGTAACTGACAAGGTTGGACACACGGCAACACAGGAATTTGATTATACGTATGATGGTACTGCACCACGAATCATCATAACAGGTGTTGAGGATGGAGAGACTCTCAGAGAGCCATTCAACATGACGATAGGTCTTGAGAATGAGGAAGACGAGATCACATCCATCGTTATAAATGGCAATACCATAGATCCTGCAAGCTATCAGGCAGATAACAAGTATGAGATGCAGGTAGACCAGTATGATACATACACGGTTGAGGTAACAGCCCAGGATAAGGCCGGTAATATAGCGACAACATATGACAGAGAGACCGGAGAGGTATTCACCTTCAAGCTCAGCGAAAAGATGTCACCGGTTGTGCTGATCATAATAATAATCGCAGCGATCCTGCTTCTTGCATTGCTTGCATTCATCATCATAGCTGGCAGAAGAAGAAAGAAAAACGCCGCTGTTTAATGTAGGAGAAAGTGCTATGTACAGGGCAGTTGTATTTGATATGGACGGCGTGTTGGTAGACACGGAGAAGATATACAGGAAGTGCTGGAAGGAAAACGGCATGAGCATAGGGATTCCTGAGGCACAGATGGAAAATGTATGTGACCGGGTGGCTGGAGGCAACAAGACCTCCAACGCCCGGGTATTTAAGGAAATAATGGGCGAAGATTTTGATTATCTTGCGTTCAGACAGAGAACAATGGATCTGTTCGATGAACATGTGGAAAAGTATGGAATAGACATAAAGCCACATGTCGAGGACACGCTGAGATTCTTAAAAGAACACGGCGTGAAGATGGCACTTGCAACCTCCACTGCGAGGACGAGTGCGCAGCAGAGACTTGATAGCGTTGGAATAGCCGGATACTTCGATGAAAAGGTATGCGGAGACGAGATCACCCACGGAAAGCCGGAGCCTGATATATATCTGAAGGCCTGCGGGAAGCTGGGCGTAAACCCAGACGAAGCGGTGGCCGTTGAGGACTCTGTGAATGGTATCATATCTGCCAGCCGGGCAGGGCTATGTACGGTCATGGTGGTGGATCTGATAAACCCAAATGATATCACGCGCGAGCGTGCATACAAAACCTTTTATGATATAGAAGATATATGCAGCCTGTTTGAGTAAACAGGCTGTATTTTTATTAATAAAATGAGGAGGAACATCATAATAATGTAAAGAGTAAAGAATATGGTGGTAGTATGTCTGCAAGTCAGAAATTTATGGGAGTTGTAAAGGGATTGATCCTGTCCTATCTGCTCACGATAATCATGCTGTTTATAACGGCGGTGGTCGTATACAAAGTGGGGATAAGCGATAAGGTGCTCGGTATACTGGTTGTTGTGATATACATAGTGGCCACATTTGCCGGGGGCTTTGTTACGGGCAGAAAAGTCAGGGAGAAGCGTTTCCTGTGGGGGATGGTGTATGGCCTGACTTACATATCGGTCGCATTGACCGTGTCGGTGCTGTTTACAGGTTCAGGCGACAGAGAGGGAATAGCAGTTATAACCAAGTGTATTATGTGCGTTGCAGGCGGGATGCTGGGGGCTATGCTCAGTTAAAAAAAACTTTTACTTTATATATCTTTGTGTTATAATCCCGATATATGACATAAAAAGAGAGGTGTATCCAGAATGAAGAGAATTAAAACACTCACAAACAGGACTATGAAGAATACAATGGTCAAGGGTGGATGTGGCGAGTGCCAGACATCATGCCAGTCAGCTTGTAAGACATCATGCACAGTTGGTAATCAGAGCTGTGAGAATGTTAACAACAAGTAATTTGTAACAGGTTTGTATTTGATCAGCTAAAGGGGACCGTCGTTTATGATGACAGTCCTCTTTAGTGCGTGTATAAGGGTGCCGTGTGTGGCGCCTTGAATTAGAATTTCACGGATAGATCCGATGAAATATATTGAAGGAGAATTATGGTTCATCAGTACAAGAACAATGGTTATAATATAGTGCTTGATGTCTGTAGTGGTTCTGTACATGTCGTAGACGATCTTGTCTATGATATTATTTCTTTATATGAGGAGAATGATAAAGAGCAGATTATAAAGGCACTGTCACAGTATGACAGCGCAGATGTTTCCGAGGCTTATGACGAGGTAGCCCAACTGGTAGAGGACGGAACATTATTTACAGATGACGTATACAAAGATTATATTATAGATTTCAAGAAGAGAAAGACAGTTGTCAAGGCGTTGTGTCTGCATATCGCCCATGACTGTAACCTTGCCTGCAGATACTGCTTTGCCGGTGAGGGAGAATATAAGGGAGACAGGGCGCTTATGTCACTTGAGGTGGCAAAGAAATCCCTGGATTTTCTGGTTGCGAATTCCGGTTTAAGAAGAAATCTCGAGGTGGATTTCTTCGGCGGTGAGCCGCTTATGAACTGGGATGTAGTCAGGAAGACCGTGGAATACGGAAGAAGCCTTGAGGAGAAGTATGACAAGAAGTTCAGATTCACACTTACTACCAACGGAGTGCTTCTGAATGACGAGATCATGGAATTTGCCAACAGAGAGATGGCGAACGTGGTGCTCAGCATAGATGGAAGGAAGGAAGTCCACGACTACATGAGACCTACCAGGAATGGCAAGGGAAGTTATGATGTCATACTATCCAAGTTCCAGGAATTTGCCAAGAAGAGAGCAGGCAAGAGCTACTACGTAAGAGGTACTTACACTCATAACAATCTTGATTTCTCACAGGACGTGCTTCATATGGCGGATCTGGGATTTGACCAGATATCCGTTGAGCCTGTTGTATCACTTCCGGACGAGCCATATGCTATAAAGGAAGAGGATATACCGGTACTGCTTGAGCAGTACGATATCCTGGCTAAGGAGATGATCAAGAGACATAAGGAGGGAAGAGGCTTCAATTTCTTCCACTTCATGATAGATCTTGAGGGTGGACCTTGCGTAGCCAAGAGACTTTCCGGTTGTGGTTCAGGTACAGAGTACATGGCGGTCACTCCTTGGGGAGACCTTTATCCTTGCCATCAGTTTGTTGGTGAGGACGATTTCTGTATAGGAAATGTATTTGATGGAATCAAGAATCAGGATATAGTCAATGAATTCAAGCTGTGCAATGTATATGCCAAGGATAAGTGTAAGGACTGCTTTGCAAGATTCTATTGCAGCGGTGGCTGTGCGGCCAACTCATACAAGTTCCACGGCAATATACTTGATGCATATGACATAGGTTGTGAGCTTCAGAAGAAGCGTATAGAATGTGCAATCATGCTGAAGGCGGCTATGGCCGATGAGGCAGAAGAGGAATAAAAAGGGTAAAAGGAGAAGACGATGAAGAAGACAAAGAGAAACGCTGTGCTCGTCATCATTGCCTTTCTGCTTATACTGGGTGTTGCTATATATACAGCAATATTCGGTGTTGCAGACAGAGGTAAAGTCGAGTACATCAAGCTTGGACTTGACCTTAAGGGTGGTCTGAGTGTAACTTACGAGATTCAGGAGGATGATTACAGCGACAAGGATCTCGAGGATACCAAGTATAAGATTGAGCAGCGTGTAGAGGCCTACACCAATGAGTACTCAGTCTATGAAGATGGAGACAAGAAGATCACAGCAGAGATCCCGGGTGTAACAAATGCAGATGAGATACTTAATGCTCTGAATATAGAGGGAAAGCTTGAGTTTCTTGATCCGGACAATTATACAAAGTGGTCACAGGGACAGGAGTATGAGGCTGCTCTTACAGGAGATGACATCAAGAATGCCACAGCCGGAATTGACTCAGATAACGGCAATGACAATGTGGTACAGCTTGCATTCACCGATGAGGGAGCTCAGAAGTTCGCTGATGTTACCGCGGCAAATGTTGGGAATATAGTATACATTATATATGACAACAAGGTCGTAAGTGCACCAACAGTACAGTCAGCCATAACAGGCGGAAGCGCAGAAATCAACAAGATCGGAAGCTACGAGGAGGCCGAGCAGCTTGCTACTACTATCCGTATCGGTGCACTTCCTCTTACACTTAAGCAGGTTCGTTCTAATATAGTAGGTGCTACACTTGGATCAGATGCCATCAGCACAAGCCTTAAGGCAGGTGCGATCGGTATTGCACTTGTATTTCTTATCATGATCATAGTATTCAGGATCCCAGGTCTTGTGGCATCATTTGCTCTGGCATTCTACACAATACTTGATCTGCTGGTACTCAATCTGTTCAACGTAACACTGACACTTCCTGGTATAGCTGGTGTTATCCTGTCAGTAGGTATGGCGGTCGATGCCAACGTAATCATATTCACGCGTATCAAAGAGGAGCTGGCGGATGGCAAGTCCGTAAAGCAGGCTGTAAAGGGTGGTTTCCACAATGCCCTGTCAGCCATCATAGATGGTAACGTTACAACACTTATAGCAGCTCTTGTACTTGGAATATTCGGAACAGGTACTATCAAGGGATTTGCGATCACACTGGCTATCGGTGTTGTTCTTTCAGTATTTACAGCTCTGGCAGTCAGCCAGTCACTGCTCACAGCGCTTGTAAATCTCGGCGTTACAGATGCCAAGTATTTCGGCGTTGCAAGAGAGCCAAAGAAGACAAACTTCGTGAAGGCAGGTAAGTTCTGTATGCTCGGATCACTCATTGTGATCATCGCATGCTTCTGTATGATGCCTGTTAATAATAAGTCAAAGGGTTCACCACTTAACTTCAGTGTTGAGTTTGCAGGCGGTACAAGCCTTACAGTAGGTTTTGACAAAGAGTACTCACTTAGCGAGGCTGAGAAAGATATAGTTCCTGTCATTGCAGAGGCTGCCGGTATCGGTGAGGCAGGAATATCAGTTCAGACAGTATCCGGAACAAATGAGATCGTGTTCAAGATGCCAGAACTTTCAGATGACGGAACAGATGATTCACAGATGTCCAAGGTGCGTAGCGCACTCACAGACAAGCTTGGCGCAGATGTCAAGGAGGCAAATGTAATAAGTGGATCGGTCAGCAGCGAGATGTCCAAGAACGCTATATTCTCAGTCATCCTTGCAGCTATTCTGATGCTTATATACATTGCTATCAGATTCCATGATGTGAAGTTTGGTGCAAGTGCAGTTATCGCACTTCTCCACGATGTTGCGATGGTATTCTGTCTGTATATTATACTGAGACTTACAGTTGGTAACACATGTATCGCATGTCTGCTTACCATAGTGGGTTACTCGATCAATGCGACGATCATCATATTCGACCGTGTAAGAGAGAATATAGGTGTTATGAAGCCTAAGAAGGCCACATACAAGGATATAGTCAACCTGAGTATCAACCAGACCTTCAGCAGAACAATATATACATCACTCACAACATTTGTGACAATATTCGTTCTGTATATCATGGGTGTAGCTTCTATCAAGGAGTTCGCTCTCACACTTATGGCTGGTGTAGTTATCGGTGCTTACTCTTCAGTATGTATCACAGGACCACTCTGGTACTACATGAAGACAAAGCTTGGTAAGACAGAAAAAGATGCTTAATAGAATAAAGTTATCGGACGGATGTCAGATGACAGATGATAACAGGCTTCCATGGCAGAGATGCTGTGGAAGCCTGTTGTATTATTGGGAGATGGAAGAGATATGAATTGTAAAGCAGTGGTGTTTGATATGGATGGAGTCATCCTCGATTCAGAACAATTGGTTGTCAAGAGCTGGCATAAGACAGCGGACAAATATGGCATAGAGGACATAGAGAGCTTCTGTATGGCTGCCCTTGGACTCAACCGTGAGGCGGCGAAGAAGCTGTTCGTGCAGATGTACAAAGGAAGATGTGATGAAGGACAGGATACATTGGATGAGGAGAGATATGAGAGCCTCAAGGTTGAGATGGCGGCGGAATTCCACCGGGCAGCGGCAGAGGGAGAGCTTGTGCTGAAGCCGGGAGTTACGGACATGCTGAAGATGCTCAGGGATAATGGCATACCATGTGCCCTTGCCACATCCACCAGAAAAGAGGTAGTCACCATGGAGCTCATCAACCTCGGGGTGATAGATTACTTCGATAAGCTTGTATGTGGAGACATGGTAGATCGGAGCAAACCCGCACCGGATATATTCCTGAAGGCCTGTGAAGAGCTTGGAGTTGAGTCGGAGAGTGCATGGGCGGTGGAGGACTCATACAACGGAGTCAGAGCAGCATATGCGGCAGGGATGAAGATTGCCATGATCCCGGACCTCGTGCAGCCGGATGATGAGATGAGGGATAAGGCAGATTTTATATTTAAGAATATGAATGAGTTTCAAGAGTATATTCTTGAGTCCATCAGAGCATGACAGATGGATCCGACGAATAAAAAAAGAACTCCTGATGCAGAGAGAGCAAAATCTCTGTAACAGGAGTTCTTTTAGTTAGTTTTTAGGGGTTTAAGGGGACTGGTGAGGTCCCATATATAATATGTAAGTCCCGGCAAAGGACTGACATATTTTGATCTAATGGGTCAGTTAGATCAATGACTCGTAGAGCTTGGTGATATCCTCCACGCTAGTCTCCTTTGGATTGCCCGGACGACATGCGTCATCGTAGGCTGACTGTGCCAGGAATGGAATATCCTCTGGCTTTACAATGTCTTTAAGGTTTGTAGGGATTCCCACATCGATGGACAACTGGCGTACTGCGTCGACAGCAGCCTTTCTGTATTCTTCCTGGGTCATGTCATCCACGCCCTTGACGCCCATGGCTCTTGCTATCTCGCGGTACTTCTCGCCGGTAGCCTCTGCGTTGTACTCCATGACAGTTGGGAGAATGATGGCATTTGCAACACCGTGAGGTGTGTCATACAGAGCTCCCAGTGGATGAGCCATGGAATGAACGATTCCAAGACCTACATTTGAGAAGCCCATGCCTGCAACATACTGGCCAAGAGCCATATCTGCACGGCCCTCAGGCGTATTGGCAACAGCCCCTCTGAGTGAACGGCTGATGATCTCGATTGCCTTGAGGTGGAACATGTCTGACAGCTCCCATGCGGCTGCGGTGATGTAACCCTCGATTGCGTGTGTCAGTGCATCCATACCTGTTGCTGCGGTGAGTCCCTTTGGCATGGAGCTCATCATCTCAGGATCGACAAATGCCACAACAGGAATGTCCTTAGGATCAACACATACCATCTTGCGGTTCTTCTCAACATCTGTGATGACGTAGTTGATAGTTACCTCTGCTGCGGTTCCGGCTGTAGTTGGAACTGCAAATATAGGAACTGATTTATTCTTTGTAGGTGCAACACCCTCCAGACTTCTGATGTCTGCAAAATCAGGGTTGGCAATAACTATGCCGATACCCTTGGCAGTGTCCATGGATGATCCGCCGCCTATGGCGATGATGTAATCTGCCTCAGCAGCCTTAAATGCGGCCACACCCTGCTGCACGTTCTCTATAGTAGGGTTTGGCTTGATGTTGGAATAGATCTCGTATGCAAGTCCTGCACCGTCCAGAACATCGGTGACCTTCTTGGTCACACCGAACTTGATCAGATCAGGATCTGAGCACACAAGAGCCTTGGCGAAGCCTCTGCCGACTGCCTCTGTGGCGATCTCAGCGATGGCACCCGCTCCGTGGTAAGAGGTTTCATTGAGTACGAATCTGTTTGCCATAAAAATATCTCCTCCTTTGCACTGCGCATTTGTGATAGAACTTTCAGATACTGCCATCAAAATGCACAAAAGATATATTCAAAATGTATATTTATTATAACATTTATACAATAAAAAGCAAATAGACATAACAGGTGAAATGTCAACATTTACAGGCAAAATGGCGGCATTTACACTGGTAATACCATAATGCGTCTGCTAAAATATGTGGATGGATACAGCAGGGATGCGGATATGTTCCTGCGATAAAATGATACGGAGAACAGAAGATGACATTGACACCGGAGCAGAAGGATATAATAGATAAATATGTGAAGAAGCCAGAGTGGAGAGTGGCGGGCAAAAGAGCGGACTTTAATGCCATAGGCGAGAGGTTCGGTGTGAGTCCTGTTGTGGCGAGGGTTATCACGAACAGAGGAGTCACCGGGGAGAAAGCCATAGCTATGTACCTTGATGGCGGCTGGGATTCCATGCACGATCCGGCACTGATGAAGGATATGGTGGAAGCCGGTGAGATAATAAAGGAAAAGCTCAGCGATAACAGGAGAATAAGGATAATCTCGGACTACGACGTGGACGGGGTTACCTCCAATTATATATTGCTTCTCGGTCTTCGGAGAACATGGGCGGCGCTGCACGGAAGCTGCGCTGATGATTGCATCGTGGTGGATTACGACATTCCACATCGAGTGCATGATGGATACGGAATAAATAAAAGACTTTTAGATGCCGCCATATCGGATGGTGTTGATACTATCATAACCTGCGACAATGGAATAGCGGCGATAGAACAGGTGAGATATGCGAAGGAGCGTGGGCTTACGGTCATCGTCACGGATCACCATCAGATCCCATTTGAGGAGAGTGATGGCGGCGAGCGGGTATATATGCTGCCCCAGGCGGATGCGGTCATAGACAATCAGAGGCAGGACTGTGAATATCCATTCAAGGGGCTGTGCGGGGCCGGCGTTGCGTTCAAGCTCATCCAGTACATGTACAGGATATGCGGGATAGCCGAGAGCGAGGTAAATGAATTCATGGAGATCCTGGGGCTGGCTACCAACTGTGACATGATGGATCTGGTGGATGAGAACAGACTCTATGTAAAATATGCCCTTGAAAGTCTGAAGGACAGCCGCAATCCGGGTCTGAATGCCCTCATGATGCTCAGCGGCAGAAATGAGAAGAAGATATCAACGTATGATCTGGGATTTCTGATAGGGCCGTGCATCAATGCGGCGGGAAGACTGGGGGATGCGAAACAGAGCCTTGAGTTCTTGCTTGAGAGAGATCCAAATGTCGCCGAGGCAAAGGCTAGGGAACTGCTGGCTGTCAACAATGAGAGAAAGAGCATGACGGAGGCCGGAGCCCGGCATATCACAGATATGCTTGAGACAGCCACTGTGAACGGAGAGTTCGGACAGGCGGCTACCCTTGCGGACAAGGTACTTGTGGTGTATATACCGGCTGTACATGAGAGTGTTGTGGGAATAATCGCCAGCAGGCTCAAGGAGGCATACACAAGACCTGTGATGGTGTTCACGGACGCAGAGACGCCGGGGATACTGAAAGGATCGGGAAGATCCATAGACAGCTACAACATGTTCGAGGAGCTGAACCGGTTCCGGGAGATGTTCACTGCATTTGGCGGACATGCCATGGCGGCGGGCTTTTCCATAGAGAAGGAGAGGCTTGACGAGCTGAGGCGGAAGCTCAATGAAGCGGCGGTGCTGACGGATGAAGATATAACACCTAAGCTGATGATAGATGTGGCCATGCCGCTGGCGTACAACAGCATAGAGCTGACGGAACAGATCGAGAGGCTTGAGCCATACGGAAAGGGCAACAGGAAACCGCTGTTTGCACAGGCGGCAGTACCGGTGCGAAGGGCGCAGATACTTGGAAGAAACAAAAATCTTCTGAAGCTCCAGCTTGATACTGGGTACGGAAGGTGCGTGGATGCCATAGATTTTGATCAGGATACATTTGTGAATAACATAAAACAGTGGTTTGGAGAGGATGAATGTGTTAAAATGTTAAATGGTCAGCCGAACGCCGTAGTGATAGATGTAGCATACTATCCGACCATCAATGAATATATGGGAAGACGTTCACTCCAGATGAAGATGGAGGCCTATAACAAGGGAATATAAGCTGACTTTGATGAGAATATTATTAAGTACATTTGTAATATATATCATACAGGAGGACGTAAGATGAGTGAGGTAGAAAAGTATATCAAGAGTATTCCTGATTTTCCACAGCCGGGAATCATATTCAGGGATGTGACAAGTGTAACTGAGGATCCTGAGGGCATGAAGCTGGCCATCGATGAGATGGATAAGCTGCTGGAGGGAGTAGATTACGATGTCATCGCCGGAGCAGAGTCCAGAGGATTTATATTTGGAGCACCGCTGGCCTACAAGAACGGCAAAGGACTTGTTCTCGTGAGAAAGAAGGGCAAGCTTCCAAGAGAGACCGTGGAGATGTCTTACGATCTTGAGTATGGACAGGCTACTATAGAGATACATAAGGATTCCATCAAGCCGGGTGAGAAGGTTGTGCTGGTGGATGATCTTATTGCAACAGGTGGAACCATAGAGGCTGCGGCTAAGCTTATAGAGAGCCTTGGCGGAATCGTGGTCAAGATGGTATTCCTCATAGAGCTGACAGACTTGAAGGGAAGAGAGAGACTTTCCAAATATGACGTGGCTTCAGTAGTACAGTTTGAGGGCGAATGATCAGGGCAGAATAAAACAGGAAGTGTGGTGAGCATATGGGAGAGACATTGGATAAGACACAGGACAATATAATAGCTCAGGAGACAAAGAGGGCTGCGGAAGCAGGTGTTATCACCTCGGAGCAGGCCACGAAGGATGGAATAGCAGCCATCGAGAAGGCTCTTGCGTCTGGCAAGAATGTTCCTCAGAATGAACTTATAAAGCTGGAGGAGCAGGCGAATAAGCAGATGAAGGCGAAGAGAGAGATAGATCTGTCCACACCGGCAGATTTTACACCGCCGGAGGAATTGTATAAGGAGCTTATCTCAAGGATACTCACATATCACCCATCTGCCGACATCACTATGATAGAGAAGGCATATAAGGTGGCGGACGCTGCCCACAAGGGACAGCTCAGAAAGTCCGGGGAGCCTTATATCATGCACCCTCTGAATGTGGCCATAATCCTGGCAGAGCTTGAGCTCGACAAGGAGACGATAGTGGCAGGGATACTCCACGATGTCGTTGAGGATACAGTCATGACATCTGAGGAGATAGCAGCGGAGTTCTCCGAGGAGGTTGCTTTCCTTGTGGATGGAGTTACGAAGCTGACACAGCTCAAGATGACCACGGACAAGATAGAGGTTCAGGCGGAGAATCTGCGTAAGATGTTCCTCTCCATGGCGAAGGATATCAGAGTCATACTGATAAAGCTGGCGGACAGACTCCACAATCTGAGAACCCTCCAGTATCAGTCACCGGAGAAGCAGATAGAGAAGGCCAGAGAGACCATGGATATATATGCGCCTATCGCACACAGACTTGGTATCAGCAAGATCAAGGTCGAGCTGGATGACCTGTCCATGATGTACCTCATGCCGGATGTGTACAAGGATCTCAAGGCGCAGATAGATGAGAAGCTTACCGAGAGGGATGCTTATATCAAGAGGGTCGTTGCCGATGTCAAGAAGCATATTGATAATGCCGGACTTGAGGCTGAGATAGACGGAAGAGTAAAGCATTTCTTCAGTATATATAAGAAGATGAAGAACCAGAACAAGACTCTGGATCAGATATACGATATATTTGCGGTACGTATCAAGGTGAATACGGTCAGGGACTGTTACTCAGCACTGGGTATCATTCATGAGATGTACAAGCCTATTCCGGGAAGATTCAAGGACTACATAGCCATGCCTAAGTCCAACATGTACCAGTCCCTTCACACCACACTGATCGGACCTGAGGGACAGCCATTTGAGATACAGATAAGAACCTACGAGATGCACAGAACGGCTGAGTATGGTATCGCTGCGCACTGGAAGTACAAGGAGAACATAACCGGTACGGTCATGCAGAAGGAGGAGGAAAAGCTCTCCTGGCTCCGTCAGATCCTTGAGTGGCAGAGGGATACCGATGACAACAAGGAGTTCATGAGCTTTGTCAAGACTGACCTTGATCTCTTTGCTGAACAGGTATACTGCTTTACTCCTGCCGGAGATGTTAAGAACCTTCCTAGCGGATCCACACCTATAGATTTTGCTTATGCCATTCACACGGCGGTGGGCAACAAGATGGTCGGTGCAAGGATCAACGGACGACAGGTTCCTATAGATACCAAGCTCAACAACGGAGATCGTGTGGAGATCATAACCTCACAGAACTCCACAGGACCAAGCCGTGACTGGCTGAATATAGTCAAGAGTACACAGGCGAGGACAAAGATCAACCAGTGGTTTAAGCATCAGCTCAAGGATGAGAATATCAGCCGCGGAAGAGAGCTCATACTGAACTACTGCAAATCAAAGGGAATAGACTACTCCATGTACTCAAAGCCTGAGTATCAGGAGAAGATATACAAGAAGTACAATTTCCAGGATTGGGATTCCATAGTTGCCGCCGTTGGACATGGCGGAATCAAGGAAGGTCAGATAGTAAACCGTCTGATTGATGAGTACAACAAGGAGCACAAGCCACAGACTGCCACGAACGCTGAGGTTCTGGACGAGTATTCGGTGAAGAAGAACCATGGCAACCATACCGGCAAGGGTGGAATAATCGTAAACGGCATAGATGACGTTGCCGTGAGATTCTCCAAGTGCTGTTCACCTGTTCCGGGGGATGAGATCATAGGATTTATCACCAGAGGACGAGGTGTGTCCATACACCGTACCGACTGTGTAAATGTGTTGTGCATGAGCGAGGCGGACAGAGCCAGAGTCATCGAGGCCGAGTGGAAGGATGACGCTGTTGCATCGAACACATACATGACCGAGATAAATATATATGCAGATGACAGAAACGGCATATTATTTGACATAACCAAGATCCTCAGCGAGGCAAATATAAACGTAAACAGTATCAACAGCCGTACAAGCAAGCAGGGCAAGGCTACGATCACGATCTCATTTGCGATCAAGTCGAAGGAACAGTTGAATACGATAATTGCCAAGATAAGGAATGTTGATAATATAATTGATATAGAGAGAACTACGGGCTGATGGCCGGAAAGGTTTATATGGCGGAATTAAAAGTTATCAGAAGTGAGCTGGGAGGATTCCAGACGAATTGTTATATAGTGGCAAATGAGCAGACCGGGGAGGCGATAGTCATTGATCCTTCATGGAATGCGAATTATATATACAACACACTGAAGAAGAATGAGTATACCTGCGTTGGCATTTATCTCACTCACGGTCATGTGGATCACATGGCGGCGATGGGAGATCTGAAGAAGCTCACAGGTGCGGATACATATGCTTCGGAGGACGAGAAGGAAGTTCTCGGCAACAGCAGGGTGAACCTGTCGGCGATGATGACCAGTGTATTTGAAAAGGTGATAGAGACTGAGACGGATCACTATCTGAGCGACGGCAGTGTGAAGAAGCTGCTTGGCACTGGGATGAGATGCATCAGTGTGTCGGGACATACCAGAGGCGGAATGTGCTATTACTTCGAGTCAGAGAATATACTGTTCTCAGGGGATACGCTGTTCAAATACAGTGTGGGAAGATCGGATTTCCCTACAGGTGATGAGCATGCGCTGCTCGAGAACATAAGAGAGAAGCTGTTTGTGCTTCCTGATGATACCGTGGTGTACCCTGGACACGGGGAGACAACACTTATAAGAAAAGAGAAGAAGATGAATCCGTTCTTCTGATGGGCGGATCATGGTGGAAATATGATATTACTGATACAGAATATAGAAGATTACAACAATGATCTCCGGGTGAGTCTCCAGGCCTTCTACGGCGGTGAAAGAATAGTGGTTCCGGAGATATTTGACAAAAAGCCGGAGCTTAAGGCGGAGATAGACAAGGCGCTTGTGGCGGATATAGATGACAATAGAATAAATATAGAGCTGTATTCTGTAGCAGACGGAGGAGAGCGGACTTTGGCGTGCAGCACACAGATTCCTGTGGATGGCGACTGCCGGGATAAGAGTGCCGTGAGGAATCCGTTAAAGCTGGCGATATACAACATGCTTTCGGAGTATACAGACCGCAGACTTCCGTGGGGCTCCCTGACGGGTATCAGACCTACGAAGATAGCTGTGTCTTATATGGAAGCAGGGATGACCTCAGAGGATATAATAGGAAACTACCAGGAGATATATGGAACCTCCCGTGAGAAAGCCGAGCTGGCAGTGGCGGTGGCTGACAGGGAGAAAAAAATCATAGACTCTGTGGCGGAGGAGGACGAATACTGTCTGTATATAGGCATACCGTTCTGTCCGACAAGATGTTTGTACTGTTCATTTACCTCATATCCGATCGCGGTATATAAGAATAAGGTGGGTGCATATCTGGACGCAGTCGAGAAAGAGATGGCATACGTTGCGGAGGCATATTCCGGAAAACGGCTCATATCAATATATGTGGGAGGCGGAACGCCGTCATCCATATCTGCGGAGCATATGGACAGACTCTGCAGCATGATAGAGAAGTCATTTGACCTGTCACAGGTGAGGGAGTTCACCATAGAAGCGGGCAGACCGGACAGTACCACATTTGACAAGCTTGAGGTCATGAAGCGCCACGGAGTGACGCGTATAAGCATAAATCCACAGACCATGAACGAGGAGACATTAAGGACCATAGGCAGGGCACATACGCCGGAGCAGACGGCCATAGCCATGGAGAATGCCCGGAGAGCGGGCTTTGACAACATCAACATGGATCTGATAGTGGGACTTCCGGGAGAGGACACGGACAGTGTGGAGAACACGCTGAGACAGGTGAAGGAGCTTTCCCCTGAAAGTCTGACGGTTCACACCCTTGCCATCAAGAGGGCGGCGAATCTGAACATAGAGATGGACAAATACCGTGACACTCTGAAGTCGGATATAGACAGCCAGCTCGGTGCTGTTACGAGGGCGGCGGCTGAGATGGGGCTTGATCCATACTATCTGTACAGACAGAAGAACATGACCGGCAATCTGGAGAACGTGGGTTACTCGAAGCCGGGGCTTGAGTGCCTGTACAATATACTCATCATGGAGGAGAGGACTGACATCATCGGTCTCGGTGCCGGAAGTTCATCGAAGCTTGTGGTGAGACCAGGACATGACGGAGTGACAGAGGGGACACGTATAGACAGAATAGAGAATTGTAAGAGTGTAGACGATTATATAGCTCGAATAGATGAGATGATCGAGCGTAAGAAAGCGGGATTTATATGGGATTAGCATTGGAGAAGGATGCAGAAGAATGCTATTCAGTTGATATGAATGATGCGGTGCGCCATGGAATGTGTGTGAGTGTACTGGCATCTGAGCTGGCGAGGGAGCTGGGCTGTGATGAGGAATTCATACACAAGGTTGCTGTGGCGGGAATGCTGCACGATGTGGGCAAGCTGCAGGTGAGTCCTTACATATATGGACGGCGGCAGGGTGCGATGAAGATCGAGGAGATGAGATACGTCAGGCTGCATGCCAAGCTTGGCGCGGAGATACTTAAGCGTGAGGGCTACGATCAGGACATAGTGGATATGGTGCACTATCACCATGAGAACTATGACGGCTCGGGATATCCGTACAGGATGCGGGGCGAGGAGATACCACTCGGCGCAAGACTTATCAGAGTGTGCGATGTGTTCAGTGCACTGGTCAGCGACAGACCATACAGGAAGGCATTTGACGCGGATACGGCATTTGGAATGGTGATAGATGAGGTGAGACACTTCGACATGAGGGCGTTCCTGGCGTTCCAGCGGCTGATCAACACCACAGACATCATGAACAGGGTGGATCAGGTGCTTCACGGCGATATACCAGGTCTTGACGAAAAATGAAAAAAGTGTATAGTGACATAAGGAAAGTTTTTAATTTTAGGAGGATAGCGTAAGATGGCAGAATCTATGCAGGGGCTTAAGAGAAGCCACAGATGTACAGAGGTTAGCAGTGCCAACATAGGTGAGAAAGTCACCGTGATGGGCTGGGTTCAGAAGAGCAGAAATAAAGGTGGAATAATCTTTGTAGATCTTCGAGATAGAAGTGGAATATTACAGGTTATATTTGAGGAGTCACAGTGTGGCGCAGAGTGCTTCGAGAAGGCAGGAAAGCTTCGTTCAGAGTTCGTTGCAGCCATTGAGGGAACAGTGTGCAAGCGTGCGGGTGCAGTGAATGAGAACCTTGCAACAGGAGACATCGAGGTCGTTGCAAGCAGCCTCCGTATACTGTCAGAGGCAGAGACACCTCCATTCCCTATAGAGGAGAACAGCAAGACCAAGGAGGAGATAAGGCTCAAGTACAGATATCTCGACCTCAGACGTCCAGACCTCCAGAGAAATCTTATCATGAAGAGTAAGGTAGCCACCATCGCCAGACAGTTCATGGCAGATGAGGGATTCCTTGAGATAGAGACACCTATGCTGACCAAGTCAACACCAGAGGGAGCAAGAGATTACCTTGTGCCAAGCCGTGTACACCCTGGTACATTCTACGCTCTGCCACAGTCACCACAGCTCTTCAAGCAGCTTCTTATGTGCTCTGGTTACGACAGATATTTCCAGATCGCAAGATGCTTCCGTGACGAGGATCTCCGTGCAGACAGACAGCCGGAGTTCACCCAGATGGATATGGAGCTCTCATTTGTTGACGTTGACGATGTAATCGATGTAAATGAGCGTCTTCTTGCAAAGCTCTTCAAGGAGATACTTGATCTCGACATCCAGCTTCCAATTCAGAGAATGACATGGCAGGAGGCAATGGACAGATTTGGTTCAGATAAGCCTGACCTCAGATTTGGACTCGAGCTCAAGGATGTCAGCGATGTTGTCAAGGACTGTGAGTTCGGAGTATTCACAGGTGCCCTTGCAAATGGCGGAACAGTCCGCGGTATCAATGCCGAGGGACAGGGAAGCATGCCTAGAAAGAAGATAGATGCCCTTATCGAGTATGCAAAGACATACGGCGCAAAGGGACTTGCATATATAGTTATCAACGAGGATGGAAGCTACAAGTCATCATTTGCCAAGTTCATGACAGAGGAGCAGATGAACGCCCTTGTGGCAGCCATGGATGGAAAGCCTGGCGACCTGCTTCTGTTCGCAGCGGACAAGACAAAGATCGTATGGACAGTCCTCGGCGCACTGAGATGCCATCTGGCAGAGCTCATGGGACTTGTGGACAAGAATGTATACAGATTCGTGTGGATCACAGAGTTCCCACTTCTTGAGTGGTCAGACGAGGAGAACAGATTCACAGCTATGCACCATCCATTTACCATGCCTATGGAGGAGGATCTTCAGTACATCGATTCTGATCCGGGCAGGGTTCGTGCAAAGGCTTATGATATAGTATTAAACGGAAATGAGATCGGTGGAGGTTCAGTCAGAATCCATCAGGATGACATTCAGGAGAAGATGTTTGAGTGCCTTGGCTTTACAAAGGCTCAGGCTCACGAGAGATTCGGATTCCTTCTGGATGCGTTCAAGTACGGAGTACCACCTCACGCAGGACTTGCCTATGGTCTTGACCGTCTGGTCATGCTCATGGCAAAGCAGGATTCTATCCGTGACGTAATCGCATTCCCTAAGGTAAAGGATGCATCATGTCTCATGACAAATGCGCCTGACTATGTAGACGACAAACAGCTCGCTGAGCTTGGAATCGAGGTCACACCAGAGGCTGAGGCCGAGATCGAGGCTGAGAAGAGCGCACCTGCAGACGCAGAGTAGAATGACAGAATAATATACAGAAGGACGAGCTTCTGATACGGAGGCGGGATATCAAACAGGATATCCCGCCTCTTTTTTGCGTTTACAGACATAAAGAGCAAATGGGGTACATATACTATACCAAAGTGTGTTAAGTGGCTTAAAATGACAGCCAGACACCTTAAAAAGCAAATGGTGGAGGTGATACATGTGGAAAATGAAAAAGAGTTTCTAAGAGGGAGAATGTGGGGCAGACTTACCTTCCTGCTGGTGGTTGCACTGGAGCTCATGATATTCTGCGTTGGATGTGCAAGGTTTGAGGTGTCGGACAGTGGTGAGCCGCTGCTCTATGACGTGTGCGATGAGACCATGCTGCCGGATGAACTGGTTACCATCATAGACAAAAAGAAGGAAAACCCATTTAATCTCGTATATTCAAACAGCACATATACATATATAGTCATCGCTGCGGGCATGCAGGAGAGGGATGACGTTGGGGTGACTCTGGAGGAGATGTACAAGGACGACAATGCCATTTACATCAAGGGAGTTTTAAGACAGGTGGCGACTCCGACGGATGGCGTGAAGGGAGACAATGTATCATTTCCTTATATGGTGGTCAGGATAGTGAAGATGGATCTTCCGGTTGTATTCAAGTAAAACGGTATATCATAAAAAATAAGGTGGGGAAAATATGGAGCTTACTAAGAACAGGATCACAACGACGAATCTTAAGGCGGCAAAATATGTTGAGTTTACCGTGGATGACGATTTCAATGTCCCTGATGTGAAGGGGGATATAGACAGACAGATAGCCAGCAAAGGACAGGTGACGATAGAAAACATAGACGTCATGGAGGGCAAGGCGCGCATCACAGGAACTGTGAGCTACGCCATCCTATACCAGACGGACCGGGAGGGGGATTCATTTGAGAGCCATGACGGAGAGCTGCCATTTGAGGAGACGATAAATGCGGATGAACTGTCGCTGGGAGATAAGGTTTCCGTACAGGGTGTGCTGGAGGATCTGTACGTGACCGTGATAAATTCCAGAAAATACGAGGTGAGAGGGCTTGTGGGCGTGAAGCTCTGGGCGTGCCAGCAGATCACCGCAGATGGCGCCGTGGGCATAGCAAACGGCTCTGGTATAGAGTGCATGACGGAGAAGGTAAGCTTTACAAATCTTGCGGCGTCTTCCAGAGACATAATGAAGATAAAGGAGGACATAGAGATCCCGGCAAATAAGCCGAATATCGGACGTGTGCTGTGGGATCAGGTGAGCTTCTCAGAGATAGAGAGCCGTGCCACGGACGTGGGGGTACATATAAGCGGCAAGATGGACATATTTGTCATATACAAGCCGGATGACGAGGTGGCTCCGGTGCAGTATGTCAGCGCCACGAGGGAGTTCCAGGACACTGTGAACTGCGATGGAATAGACGAGGATATGATACTGGACGATATGATAACCGCATCCCGCGGTTCGGTGTCCGTGCGTGCAAATGACGGCGGTGAGGACAGGATACTCCAGGTGGAGAGCAGCCTCAATGTGGACATCAAGGTGTACGAGGACGTGGAGGCAGACCTTCTCAAGGATATGTTCTCATATTCTGCGCAGGTCGATCCCGTCAGGAGCAGATTCAGCTACGAGAACCTTCTCATGAGAAACAATGCAAAGACGAGGGTCGTGAAGAAGGAGAGGCTCAAGAGCAGCCAGCCGTCCATTCTCCAGATCGTAAATGTGACGGGCAGTGTGGATATAGACGATGTCAGGCCGGCGGATGACGCCGTGGTCGTCGAGGGTGCTGTGAAGGCGGCAGTTCTTTATGTGTCATCGGATGACAGCAGACCTCTGTGTCAGATGGAGGTGGTAGCTCCATTTTCATACAGGGTGGAGACTGTTCCGCTCAGAACTCAGGATTCCATCAGGATTACCCCTGCACTCAATCAGATCACGGCGGCGCTGCCGGGCAATGACGAGGTGGAGATAAAAGCCATAGTGGATATGGGAATGACCATATTTACCCGGAAAGAGATAGAACTTATCGATGACATGACGGTGGCTCCGGTCGATATGAAGAAGAAAGCGGTGGCGCCAGGTATAGTGGGCTATGTTGTGCGTGATGGTGACAGCATATGGTCGATCGCAAAACAGTATTATTCCAGTCTTGATTCCATAAGAAAGCTCAACAGCCTTGAGGGGGATGACGTGAAAGCCGGTGACAGGTTGATAGTGGTCAAACGTGCGGGAAAGAATTAGCTGTTGCCCTTCCAGTGTATATCGTATTTTCCCGGTGATCTGGGATCCTGGTCGGTGACAGCGGCTTCTCTGTAATATTCTTCGTATGGAACAGGGTTGTTGGTGATTCCAAGAATGTAATCGGATGACACGTTATATAACTCGGTGAGATATATAAGGTGATGGATTGGCAGCGCGCTTGCGCCCCTTTCATAACGTGCGTACATGGTCTGTGAGGTGTTCAGATAGCGGGCAACATATTGTTGTGTAAAGTCATGATCTTCCCGCAGTCCCCGGATTCTTTCTATATACTTTTTATCCTTGCTAAATTCCATATACTGCATTCGATCACCCGCAAAAATGATAACATACGGGTTTGTGACCCCTTTAATTTTAGTAAATATGTTTACTAAACGAGATGGTAACAAAAAAGTGCAATCATAGCCGACAGCTATAATTGCACTTAAGTTTGTGTATTTCCATTAATCAGGCTTCTTTTGCCTGTTCATTGGCCTCTTTGTCGTCCTTCTCAGGGAGAAGTCTCTTGAACAGTGGAACGAGCTGTGCGGCGATGACAGCCTTAACGAGGTCGAGTGGAATGAATGCCACGAAACCTGATAAGAATGCAACCTTCCATGTGAGGTTACCGTTGAACTTCCACCAGATCATTCCCACGATATCAATGATCACGACACCTATGATCGCAACGATGGTATACTTAAGTCTCTTGTACTTTTTGCCTTTGATGAGACCGACTACGATTGATGCAATGATGAATGAGAAGGTGTATCCACCGAATACTCCGAACAGATATCCAAGGCCTGCGCCTCCGCCGATGAATACAGGAACGCCGATGGCACCCATGATCATCCAAAGTGCTATTATGATCGTTGAGTCTCTGAGCTCAAATACGAGAGCTATCAGAATTATCATAAAGTTGAGTAATGTGATGTGTGCTGCGTTAGGGAGCGGTGTTGGAATGCTCAGGTAAGCGGATGCACACAGAATTGCAGTGAACATGGCCATCATGACCAGCTCTACAGTGGTAAATGCTTTTTTCATTTGTAATAATCCTCCAATGATTGTAATGCCTGTGTACAGCTTATTCACAACAAATCCAGGTAGTTTCGACGGGCTGATGACGAATACTGCCTGGATTTGTTAACCTATACACAAGGGCTATGGTTGACATTATATATACATATGGGAGGAATGTCAACCATAAATTTTGAACACAGGTTAACATTTGCAAAACACACGTTATTGTGTAAAATACTTAATATAGAATTCGAACGATATACAGAGTGTATACACAGGAGGCGGGATATGATAAAGGTCGGAATCACGGAGATCGATATTGGATACGAGGATAAGGAGTATGCCAGGGAGCACTGTCTTGGGGTTATGCAGGAGGCATATGAGAATGACGTTGAGCTCTTGGTGTTTCCTGAGATGACGCTGACGGGATTTACCATGATGCCCGCTCGCATGTGGGAGGCGTACAGGGATGGTGAGATACCGGAGAGCGTTTCGTTTTTCATGGAGAACAGCAGGAAATACGATATGGCCATGGCATTTGGTTATATAGAAGCTTTCATGGCTGATGGAAGCGGTGAGTTTGATGAGAGCAGAAGAAAGGTATTTGAAAATAAGCTGGCGATCGTCAGCGGTGATGAGGTGATCATGGATTACGCAAAGATACATCCTTTTTCGTTCAGCGGTGAGGACAGGGTGTACCGGGCAGGCAGCCGCATTTGTCAGGCGAATGTCAAGGATCTGAGGCTGGGCGGATACATATGCTATGATCTCAGATTCCCGGAGATATTTTCGGCGGCGAGGGATTCTTACGATGCCATACTTGTGATAGCCAACTGGCCTGAGGAGAGAGTTGCCCAGTGGGAAGCGCTGCTCAGGGCGAGGGCCATTGAGAATCAGGCATACGTGATAGGCGTGAACAGAGTGGGCATGGGTAAAAGGGAGAGATATGTCCCGAGCTCACATATATATGATGTCTACGGCAATGAGATGGCGGAGAGGGTGAGCGACAGACTGCTCGTTGCGGAGCTGGATCCTGCGGTCATAGCCGGTGCCAGAAAGACATTTCCGCAGGGCAGGGACAGGAAAAATGAATTTTACATGTCAATATTATAGAATTATTTGACTGGTGTATAAAACTGGTGTTCTCTTTGGTGCTTGTAATATTTTGTCAGATGGTTTACAATGGATAGAGGCAATGAGGAGGTAAAACTTATATGAATAAGGACGATTGCATTTTTTGTAAGATAGCCAACGGTGAGATTCCATCAGCGACAGTTTATGAGGATAGTATCTGCAGAGTAATACTTGATGTGAATCCTGCTAACAAGGGCCATGCGCTTATTATCCCGAAAGAACATTTTGACAATATATACAGCATGGATGCTGAGACAGCAGCCAAGATATTTACTATAGCTACAGAGGTGGCAAAGGCACAGAAGGCTGAGCTGAATCCGGACGGACTGAATATCCTTCAGAACAACGGCGAGGCAGCAGGTCAGACTGTATTCCACTTCCATATGCACCTTGTTCCAAGATACATCAAGGACAACGTGACTATGACCTGGATACCGGGTAAGGCTGATACAGAGGAGCTGTCAGCATTGTCTAAGGCTCTCAGAAAGAGAATCTAGACGATTGAAGATAGATATATAAGGTTTTGTGAGAAGAGCAGCACATGATGAACATAAGTCGTGTGCTGTTTTTTCTGTTACGGTGTTACTGATAGAAAGAGTAGGCGGTAGGAAAGGACTGTATATGGAGTATAATGAAGAAACTGAGGAAAGAGGGCTGAGGCGGCTGTCGTCAAATGCGCTCAAGCTGACAGCCTGTGTGTGTATGGCCGTAGATCACATAGGCATAGTATTCATGGATAACAACTACATAATGCGCGCTGTGGGGCGTCTGGCATTTCCTGTATTTGCATTCCTGCTTGTACAGGGGCTTCTGCGTACATCCGACGTGAGGAGGTATCTTCTGAGACTTGGAATATTTGCGGTGGTGTCAGAGATACCATTTGATCTGGCAATGCACGATACGATCTGGTATCCGGGGGCTCAGAACATATTATTCACCCTGACAGCCGGACTGTTTGCCATATACGCCATGGATAGCCGGGGGCCAATCGGAAGATGGAAGGTCGAGATCGCACTGGCCGCAGCACTTCTGGCGGAGTTCCTGAGATTCGACTACGGCATGGCGGGAGTGGGAATCATAGTTATGTTCTATCTGATCGAGAAGGAGCGGAGTGGAGCGGATGCTTATACTCTGGCATATTTCAATAAGAAGCAGAACATTGAGATCGTGGTGCTCAGTTCGCTGGTATATATCCTCTGCCTGGGTATTAATCAGCTATACGCTCTGTTGGCGATGATACCTGTGAATATGTACAGCGGTGAGAGGGGGAGAATGAAGCTCAAGTATTTCTTCTATCTGTTCTATCCCCTGCATTTGCTGCTTATATGGGAAATCGTAAAAGGAATGTAGATGTCAAAAATCTACATTCCTTTTTTTACTTTTGTGGATATTTGGTTTTTACGTTACTTGCCCCACTGATATAATCGACAGATACATTATAATACCTGGCAAGAATAAGGAGACTGTCAACAGGAATCCGTGTTTTGCCGCTTTCGTAATCAGCATATGTACGCTGACCAACATGCAATAAATCGGCAACTTTTTGCTGGGTTAAAGAGCTGTCTTCCCTAATCTCACGTATCCTTTCATTATAGCGCATTAGCATACCTCCTTTAGTTTACGATTAGTATAATTTGAGAAAATTTAATTATTGACAAAAAGAGCCATAAACTCTAAAATGAAAACAATGGCAGACAATATTTATTATGAACTAATGAATCCTAAGAAAACTGAAGCATTGATACCTAAGCCTGATTGTAAATATGTATTGAGCGAAGGTGATGATACATATTATGATTTCTTGTTGTCAAAAAAATATGACACATCCGAATTAAACAGTTTGAAAAAAAAGGTCAAGGATAGAGATGCCAAACTGGATGATTATAAGGATGATAAGAAAGATGCTGAAAATTCGGAGGAATCAAAAAAACAGAAAAAAGGAAAGGACGAAATTTCGGGTTCATCTAATATTTATGTTGAAAAAATATCCAATCCAGAATTTAAGGTAACAGATATAGTAGGAAGTTTCGCAAAAACTATAGGAAGCTTCGCAAATCTAAATGGAATAGATACAAGGGATTCTTTATATGCAACGTTGTATGCAATGAACATGTTTAGCTATAGAACATATGTATATGAAGGTAAGTATAAATATAACGAGGATAATAATGGTGCAGAAATAACATATTCTAATTGTAACAGTAAATATGCAGGATTGGAATCTAAATGGCAGGATGAAAATAAAACGTTTGTATATAATAAATCTTTAACAAATCAGATGATTAATTTGGAGAATAATGCGGCTAATAATGCAGAAATTGAGTATATTTTATATGGTAAGACAAACGAGAAAAATTTAGAAAAAGCGTATCTTTCTATTTACGAATTAAGAATGGCTTTAAATCTTGCGTCTGGATTTGTAAATTTTTGGCCAGAAAAAAAGGACAACGAAACAGCGAAAGCAATACGGGGTGCTGCACGGTTAATCGAAAAGGCAACTCAGGGGATAATTCCTGCTCCAGTTACAAAGTGTGTATTAATAGCTTTGTTAGCAGCTTTGGAAAGTGTAAATGATATGAAAATATTGAATAAGGGGATTCCGTTGGAGGTGTATAAAAAAACAGATAAACAGTGGGCATACAGTATGGGTGGTTCAGGAGAAGATGTTTCTAGTAATAATCCTAAAGATCCACAAAAGGGTGATGGGATTCGCATGCAATATAGTGATTATTTGTTTGTCTTTTTGTATTCTACATTGGAAAAAGGTGATAAATTAACAAACGCGGCGTATAGCAGAATTGGAAGGGTTATAGAAGCTAATATGCAGAAGGTGACAGGCGATTCAAGCTATGATTTGAAAAATTCAAAAACAATGTTTACGATCACAGCAGAAATAGAAGTGCCACCAATGATGATGGATCAACCACTGGCAAGTGATTATAGAAAATACCTAGACAATGGACAATGGAATCGATATACTCTAAAAATGAGTAGAGGATATTAAAAAAACAGAAGAAATAGAATTACTAATATAAAACGTATAAAACAGGAGGTAAAAATGAATAAAAAAATATTATACGGAATAATTAGTGTTGCTGCATTATCGATGATAACAGGATGTGGAAGCAAAGCAAGTGATGGGGCTAATAATGTGAATACGACTGAGGTAATAAATACACAGGATTCACAAGATACTAATAGTGAATCTGAAGATAGTTATATGGATTCAGAAAAAAGTGCTTGGGTGTTAAGAAAGGAATTTACGGATAAACAGATTCTGGATGAACCATCAGGTGTTGCGATGTTTGCAGACAATTTGACTTTACCGATTGATATAAACACTTTAATGGATTATCCTGCGGAAGCAGTTGGCATTGAACAGGGAAAGCTATCTTCAATAGTTGACAGTTATACAGATACTTTCACGTTTGAGGAATTTACAATATACGATAAGACAGGAACAACGTATTCATATATGCCTGATCTTGTACTGGGAAAGGAAGATAGTGAAGAGAAAACAACTGTAAAACAGGCTATAACGGATGGAAATTGGAAACTTGGACCATCTATGGTGACATATGAAACTGTTGGACTTACGGAGGATGAATATAACTCTATATGTAATGAGAATCCAGATAAAGATGGCTTGTATATAATTGCAGACAAAATATATGATAGATTAGGAACTCCAAATTATATTGGTTGGTATTGCGATTCAGAAAATTCCACACAATATGGAAAGGGATATGATGCAAAAGCATATCTTAATATGATGAGAGATCCTGGAAAATATGGAAGTGATGGAGTTACATCTTATGAAACAATCGTTGGATGGCAGTTTGATAGTTATGGAATTGCATTAGATATTTCGGAGACAAGTGATAACTATGGTGGTGATGTGAAATCAAGCGTGTACAGTGTTGTGATTAGCTACATTCCGGCGACTTATGGCACCATCGAGGATGAATGCGGTACAAATGCAATAGCTGATTTTTTGGCAGCAAAATAGTTAGAATATGAATAGAACAAAGAAAATATCATTGCTGGTGCAGACAATAATAGGGATGTCGCTCTTGACTGGCTGTGTAAGTATGGATGATCTTCTTAAAGATGATTATGGATGTAGTGCGCCATATCCAGTGGTTGATGAAGAAAACGACGATGAGAATACTGGTGGTATACCATGGATACTGGATAAAGATGTAACAGACAGAGTTGTCTTGGATTTACCAGAGGGTGTACGCATGTTTACAGGTCAGTTGGCAATGCCGCTAAATCTTTATGACCTTATGGACTGTCAGGTACAGATAGCTGGCCGGGATGGGAAGAAAACTTTTTCTTCGATGGTTGATTGTTATACAGATAGTTTTGAGACTATGGATATGACAGTATATGATGAGTCGGGAACTTTAAGTAGATATGTACCAGACATTACATTAGGTACTATGGATAGTGGTATAGAAACAACAATCAGTCAAGCGCTTCGTGATGGAAACTGGATAATGCCATTGTCGATATTGTCATTCAGCGATCTAGGATTTACAGAGATCGAGTATAATAAGATATGCAATGAAAATTATAATGCCGATGTAAATTATATTTTAATGGACAAGATGTATGATATGCTTGGATGCCCAAATTTTGTAGGCTGGGCTTGCGGTTTTGATAATGAGACTAAATATGGTTCATTATATAATACAGAGAGATATATTGATACAATGAGAAATCCAGCTAAGTATAGTAGCGATAATACAACGGTATACAGCACATATGTTGGATGGCAGTTTGAAGATTGTGGAATTATGGTACGTTTATTAGAAATAAGTTCCCAGGATGAGCAATCGTTGTGTGTAAGCGTTGGCAACATAAGTGTAAGCTATGTTCCTTCGACATATGGTTCTTTGGAGGACGTGTATGGCACAAATGCTGTGTCAGATTTTTTGAAGACAAAATAGAATATGTATGAGCTTATAAGAATGAAGGGGTGGTTTATTGACAGACCATCCCTTTATTCTTCACATTTTTAGAGTACATAACTCTAAAAAGGCATTAGAACTTAATTATGTTTAATTATTGACAAAATCTGATACAAAAACTAAAATAAAATAGAGTTTATAACTCTAGAAAAATAAGAGAGGATTGTGGTTATGAGGGAAAATAACGATGAAGGGGCAATTGTTGTAGAGGCATCTATTGCTGTGCCGGTGTATGCATTTATTATATTTACTATCTTGACATTAGTTAATATATGTTATGCACAGGCAAAGGTTCAAATAGCACTTAATTCAGCAGCTAGACAGTTTTCTGAGATTGCATACGTTGCATATGCAAGTAATTTAGCTGATGCTGGGGGATATTCAGACGGCAAATCGTCAGATATGACCCAGAAGATAAGTACGAAGTTGAATGAAACAATGAATGAGTGGGGGATTCAAAATGAAACTTTGAGCGGAATGTCCGAAATGTTGGGAAAGACAAGTTTGACCGGAATTCTTGTTAATGAAGGTGCTCGGGCGACAATGCAGAGTTTGGTTGATAGAGAATTTAAGTTGTCTAAAAATGGAAATTCATCATCACTGGTAAAATGGTTGAATATGGATACAGAACCAAAAGTTCATGCGATTATTACAAATAATGATGTCCTTGTTGCTGGAGCCTATTATGAGGTGAAAGTGATAGATCTTTTGAACATTGATATAACATACAAATTTCATAGTGGAACTATTACATATTTGTGGACCAATACAAAGAGAAGTAAAACAGATATAGAAAATGAGTAAATAGGGGAATATTATATTATGAAAATAAATTCTTATGTAGTAATCAATATAATCACAGTATTGGTAAACATTCTAAATCTATATGCGTTTAGATATGAACATGGAAATAATGAAAAAAAATCTGTTAACAAAATATTTGTAGTTGCTATGTTTGCGATGAATATTATATTGGCTAATTTTATTGTTTATATCTATAACGGATCAAATATTATTAATGCCAAGCTTATGATTCTTATATCTATGATGTGGCCTATTGCGTATATCGATTTCAAAGAAAAGAGAATTCCAAATAAAATTTTAATAATTATGCTTATTGCGCGGGCGGTTATTTTAATACCAGAACTTGCACTTCTTGGAAATATATCACAAACATTGATATCTATGGTGATTGCGACAGTAGCTGTAATAATTGCCTGCGTCTTGTGTTGCCTTATTGTAAAAGGGGCAATAGGAATGGGAGATATTAAACTCTTTTGTGTTATGGCGATATATCTTGGGTTAGAGGGAATATGGAGTGCAATTTTCTGCTCGTTGATCGTATCATTTGTTATCGCAGTATTCTCGTTGGCAACTAAAAGGGTAAATAGAAAGGATAACATTCCATTTGCACCGGCAATTTTAATAGGTACTTATTTGTCAATATTTTTGACAGGAATATAATAAATAACAAAATTAGGAGAAAAATATGAAATATAGAGCTTTATTTCCACCAGCATTAACAGGATTACTGATAGTTTCAATATTTTCTACAGCAAAAAACAATAGTGAAAAAGTTGATAATTATAACGAATATATAAATCAAGCTAGGGAGGCTGCTTCGTATGAGATTTATGTGGATGCAGAGACTGATTATTTGAAGGCTCTTGAAATAAAAAAAAGTCTTTCTATTTACAACGAACTTGCAGAAATTTATATGGAAGATAACAAAGAGAGTGAGGCGGAAGAAATAGCAGATAAGTTAGTGAGCACATATCCAGAAGATGGGATGGCTTATAATTATTGCGCGCAAATATATAAAAATTATGAAAATTATTCAGAAATATATAAGATATATGAAAAATATAAAAAGAAAAATTTACAAAATGATGAGTTGGACAAATTATATTCAGAAATAAAGTGGTTGTATGAGATTGGAAATGAATATGGTTCTGAGGTATCGTGCTTTTCTAATGGTTTATGTGCGGTACAAAGAGGGGACGATGGTTCAGAATGGGGGTATATAGGAAGTACAGGACGAAGAGAGATAGACTACAAGTACAAATATGCGGGTCCGTTTATCAATGAAATTGCACCTGTAGAGACTGTAAATAATATCTGGTATTTCATAGATAAGGAAGGTAATAAGAAGAAGGTTCTTAACAAGATAGAAAACGTAAAAGGAATTGGATATGTGTGTGATGCGATTCCTGTATTTAATGGTGAGACATGGGCCTATTATACTGACAGCCAGAAACTGATATCTGAAGGATATGACGAGGCAATGGCAATGGCGAATGGTTATGCTGCAGTCAGAAAAGGGAACTCTTGGCAGTTGATAAATGAAAAAGGTAAAGAGGCTACAGACAAGATATATACAGATATAGTTGTTGATGATAAAGGAATTGCATATAGATACTGCTTTTTTGCAAAACAGAATGGAAAGTACAGAATGTATGATATTGATGGCAATGCAATAGGCGATGGAGTGTTTGATAATGCAAGATTATTTAATCCGGGAAGTGATTATGCCGCAGTAATGATTAATGGCAAATGGGGATTTGTTGATGCCTCAGGAAAACAGGTGATCGAACCTGAATATGAGGATGCCAGAAGCTTTGCAAATGGGGTGGCAGCAGTAAAGAAAAATGGCAAATGGGGATATATAGACAAAAATAATGAAATGGTCATTGAAAATATATTTAGCGATGCCAGAGACTTTAATGATGCAGGGAATGCCCTTGTAGAGGACTGTGGAACATGGCAGATGTTAAAACTGCTCAGATACGAGAATTAGTAAAGGAGAGAACACACATGCAGGGATTTACTTATGAAAATCAGGGACAGAATACATATCTTGTATATCAGTTTGACGACAGACCGATAGATACAATGGCTCTTGGTATGCTGACCAACAATAAGATAAAGGGGTTTGCTCCGGCTATATATACAGAGATAGATAATCAGAAATTCATCAAGTACAATGTGTCGTCACATGTAACACTCAGTAAGCTCTTTATGGGAGATGTCCGCAAGATGCGTCTTCTTAAGACATTCGTCAATATTGTGGATGCAATGCAGATGCTTGATGCGTATATGCTTGATAGAAGAACAATCATGCTGGACAGAGATTACATATATGTGGATGCGTCAACATCAGACGTATCTATGATATGCGTGCCTGTTGTAGATGAGTTTGCTCCTATAGATGAGAGGGAATTCTTTAAAAACATTATTTTCTCTGTCAGCTTTGCGGCAAATGAGAATGGAGACTATGTGGCAAGGATACTTGCTTATTTGAATAGTGTTGAACTCTTCCAGCTTCAGGATTTCAAGAAGATGCTTGAGGGGCTTATGTCAGAGCAGCCTGCGGCCGGTATGCAGAATGTACAGCCTGCCATGGGTGCTCCTTACATGCAGAACAATCCTTATCAGCAGACTCCTGCGGGAGCTCCGGCACAGCCGCAGATGAATATGAAACCTGCTGTTATGCAGCAGCCGGTTCCACCTGTACAGCCACAGAACAGACCAACAGATATTGGCCAGGAACCTGCTATACAGAATGTATATGTGTCCTCTGGGGCGAGTGCAAAGGATATAAAACTGGCAAAAAGAGAGGAAATGCTCAAGCAGCAGGAGGAAGAAAGAGCTAGGGAGATGGCAAGGAATCCTATAGCACCGGAGAATGTCGATATGGGATTTGCAGTTCCGGGCATGAGTACAAACCAGTACGCAAGTAAACCGAAAGCAGTATCTGCAGCACCGGCACAGAAGGCTTCTAAGGGAAAGAAGAACAGTGGTTCATCAGAGGATGACATCTCATTGTTCTATCTGATGCAGCATTACAGCAAAGAAAATAAAGAAAAATATAAAGCGGCAAAGGAGCGAAAGAAGTCTGGAAGTACAGCTACAGAGGCTCCTGTTGCAAAGAAGCAGGCGTCAGTGATCAAGCCGATGGCAGCATCAGCAGTTCAGCAACCGCCTGTCGGCAATCCATATCAAGCGGCGCCAGCACAGCCACAGGCACCAGTAATGAATAACCCATATCAGGCAGCACCGGTACAGCCACAGGCACCAGTAATGAATAACCCATATCAGGCAGCCCCTGTACAGCCACAGGCACCAGCAATGGCAAATCCATATCAGGCGGCGCCAGCACAGCCACAGGCACCAGTAATGAATAACCCATATCAGGCAGCCCCTGTACAGCCACAGGCACCAGCAATGGCAAATCCATATCAGGCGGCGCCAGCACAGCCACAGGCACCGGCTATGAACAGTCCATATCAGACAGCACCGGCACAGCCACAGGCACCAGTTATGAACAATCCATATCCGGCACCACAGATGCCAGCGATGGGCGGAATGCAGGATGACTATGATCAGACAACGCTTATAAAAAATACTGGTAATACGGATGATGCTGGAACAACGGTGCTCAATGCGGCAACAAAGGTTGAGAGACATCCATATTTGTATCAGGTCAAGAATGGCCGAAAGATATACTTAGATAAGAAAACAAACAGAATCGGTAAAAATAGAGAGGTTGTAGACATATGCATAGATGGAAATCCGGCGATCAGCAGATGTCATGCAATTTTCTATAGAGTTGATGATGCCTGCTACATAGAGGATCTTAATTCAACAAATGGAACATTTGTTGATGATCAGCAGATAACAAGTAACTGTAAAACAATGGTTCGTGTAGGTTCAAGAGTGAAGCTGGGCGATGAGGAATTTGAACTTAGATACGACTAAATCTGCCGAAATGGAGGAGAGGGTTTATGAGTTGCTTATTAGTTGTACATAGTGATATCGGAATAAAAAAGAGTACCAATCAGGATTCGGTTCTCGCTGTTAAGGCTGATACGGATATGGGTGAAATTTCACTGATTGCCGTATGTGATGGAATGGGTGGATTTGCTAAAGGAGAATTGGCATCTGCCACGGTTATAAGAGCCTTAAATGACTGGTTTGCCAACAGATTAACCTATCTGGTTGGCAGCGGATTCAGCGATGACGGTGTGCGCAGGGAATGGAATGATCTGTTAAAAAAACAGAATGAAATAATAAAAGCATATGGAGCAGTAAATGGAATAAGTCTGGGTACTACGATTGTGGCTGCATTATTTTACGGTAACCGGTATATCATATGCAATCTGGGGGATTCCAGAGCATACAGATTGAGCAATGGAATAGAGCTTATAACAAAAGACCATTCATATGTTCAGAGAGAGATAGATGCGGGAAGAATGACAGAGGCGGAAGCAGAGGTAAGTCCTCAGCGAAGCGTAATATTGCAGTGTATAGGTGCTTCGGATGATATATTTCCCGATTTCTTTTCAGGAACTACCAGTCCTGGTGACAGCTTTGTTCTGTGCTCCGACGGTTTCAGACACAAAATAGGCATGAACGAGATATATAAATACCTGAACGCCGGAATGACTCCGGATGAGGTGAGAATGAAGAATAATATGGAATATCTCACAGAGCTCAATAAATACAGGGCAGAGACGGACAATATATCAGTTGCAATGGCGAGAATAGTATCATAGGAGGGGAGCGCTATGCTTGAGATAGGTTCTCTTGTAGATGGAAAATATAAGATCCTGAATAAAATCGGACAGGGCGGTATGAGTGTTGTATACCTTGCCATGAACGAGAAGGCAAATAAGCAGTGGGCGATTAAGGAGGTCCGAAAAGATGGCAAGAAGGACTTTGACGTAATACGGCAGGGGCTTGTTGTAGAGACGGACATGCTTAAAAGGCTAAAGCATCCGCATTTGCCGAGTATAGTCGATGTTATAGATGGAGATGGTACCTTCCTTATAGTTATGGATTATATCGAAGGTAATCCTTTAAATGTTCTGGTCAATGAACAGGGAGCCCAGTCGCAGGAGGACGTGATCGATTGGGCAAAACAGTTGTGTGATGTGCTTGGATATCTTCACAGCAGAACACCGGCTATTATTTATCGAGATATGAAGCCGTCCAATGTAATGCTAAAGCCTGACGGCAATGTTATGCTTATTGATTTTGGTACTGCCAGAGAATACAAAAATAAGAACATGGTGGAGGATACAACCTGTCTTGGAACTCAGGGATATGCGGCTCCGGAGCAGTTTGGAGGGCATGGTCAGACTGATGCCAGAACGGATATTTATTGCCTGGGAGCAACTATGTATCATCTGGTTACTGGTCATAATCCGGCTAAACCTCCATATGAGATGTATCCGATAAGACAGTGGAATCCGAAGCTTTCATCAGGACTTGAAGAGATAATTCTAAAATGTACCAGAAAGAACCCTGATGACAGATATCAGTCATGTAGTGAATTGATGTATGCGTTGGAGCATTACAACGAGCTGGACATTACATATAAGAAATCACAGAAAAGAAAAATGTTCGGCTTCGCAACGGCGGTTGTGTTGTCGGCGGCGCTCTTTGGTACAGCAGGATATATGAATTACAAAGAGAAATCTTACAAGAGTCAGAACTTTGATACGTATTATACATATGCGGGTACGGCGACATCGGAAGCGGAGTTTAAAGACATGGTTAGCAATGCTTTAAGCCTGGATGATACTTCACCTGAGACATATGATCTTATACGTACTAAGTATCTTGAATATTTTGAGAATGGACAGCCTCAGGGTTCTGGGGATAAATCGATAACATTCAATGAGCTCAACAGTATAAAGGAACTGATTGAAAAGGATGGACATCTGGATAATTTCAAAAAAGCAGATCCTCTTGAATATTACAATTTCTGTTACAATCTCGGACTTAATTTGTGGGCATATATGAATAACGGAAGCTCCGACGCAATAGCGTGGTTTAGCAAGGTTGAACCATATTCGGATGGAAATAAAAACAACAATAAGAATGCGTCAAATGCAAAACTTTTCATAAGGCTTGGAGGATATGTGAATTCTTCAGGTGGAAGCGGAGTGGATATATTTGATGAGGATGTAGATTATTCTGCCGAGTGGGATGATCTGGTAAGCTTGTATGACCTCACGATATCACAGGATGACAATTATACTGATGATAAATTCAAAGCGTATACATATCAGCTTATTCTTAACCAGATTGTTGCAAAGGCAAGGGAATATAACGGTTATATAGATGCGTCCCAAATGTATGAAATGATAGACAACATAGAGACACAGGTAAAGGGTGCTTTGGTGGAGGTTGTCGGTAACAGCTATGATGGAGTGTTTGACAGCCTTATAGATACAGCGCGGGGAAAGGTGAACAGTGCAGTCACCGGATCAGGTAAGACTGGGGGTGAGAAGTAATGTCACTTAGTGTAGATGAGATAGAACGTACCATGAATACATATCATACAGCGTGGCTTGTGTGTATGATAGCGGCATGTGTATTTCTTGTTGCAGCGGTTGTATTGTTTATTGTGTTTCGTATTCCAAGGGTGTTCATGAACCTCACAGGTATTGAGAGAAAACGCCAGATCAAGGAGATCACGGAGAATGTCGGAACAGAGGCACAGACTGCACGGCATAAGTCGGTACAGAAAAGAAAAACTGTACAGCCTGAGCCACCTGGTGTTCAGCAGAATAGTGCATACCAGATGAATGCCGGACAAATGCAGACGACAATGCTGGCGGGGCAGAATTCGAGTAACATTGATTCGACTGTCAAGCTGGCAAATTCTGAAAACACTGTATTGTTATCAAACAATGGCGGTGGTGCAGGGGCGACTGATGTTCTGGTTGCCAAAGCAAAGCCGGAGAAGTCAACAAGAAGCAGTGTGTTCAATATAACGCAGCAGATAATTCTGATTAATACAGAAGAAATCATATAAGTATAAGAGAGGAGCAAAGAGAAATGAGAAAATCAAGGTTTTTTAAAGCGTTGATGGCATGGACACTGGTTGTGATTATGATAACCGCAAATGCAGGAAGTGTACTTACATCAAGAGCAGTAGAGAGCACACCTGTATCTCAGGACGGACAGGATGGGCAGAGCCAGAAGGATCAGCTCAAAGAGCCTGCTTCAGAAGAATTTAAAAAACCGGCAGGAGTCGGTGATATCACATTTATACAGAATGAGATCAAAAGCGGGCTTGGACAGGTTACAACGGGCTTGAGGGTAGCCATAGACAATGGAGAAGAATTCAAGAATAGTGTTGATAAGGTGGAGTTCTGGATAGGGTCTATATGTGCAAGCTGTATTCACACTAAAGATTATGTGGATGAAGAATATTATGATTTTGATTTATTGGGTTCCCAGTTGAAAGCCGGGGATGAGCTGAGTGTCAGATTCTATCCGTTTCAGGGTGATTTTACTGCATGGACCGGCAATGTTGATTCAGATATAAATATAATACATGGAATTGACAGAGCATATGTATCTGAGGATAACGGCAGCTATAAGCTTAATATAAACACAAGCTTTGAGGGCAAAAGAAAATACAGTGTAGATATAATTGGAACAGATGATGGAAAGTCTCTTGCGGGACAGCCATATGAGCTTGTTACATCAGATGGAACAAGTGAAATAGAGCTCAGTTCAATTGTAAAGAATATCTCGGAAAAGAATTTCTATGTGAAAGTATCCGGTATAGATGCTTATGGAAACGCATTGGCAGAGGTAACTACAAAAGTTGTGACGAATTCGACATATCTTACGGTTAAGTATCCTGACAATGTAGAGATTTTAGCTGTCAGCGGAAAAAATGACCAGACAGCTATAGATGGCAGATATACTCTTTTAAAAAATCAGAAGATAACATTAAAAATAAAGGCAAATTCACCAAAGCCAATTATAAGCAGTATAACTGACAATGGAAATAACCTGGCATTTACTTCAACGGCTTCTGGCAAATCTGACAGCACGGTGTATTCTCAGACGAGCGTAGATATAGCTTTTGATGGAAATAATCATGAAGTTCAGATTGAGACTTCCGATGCACAGGGCGAGGGAGTATTGTCCTTTGCAAAGAATATAAAGAGTAACGAGTTCTATCCTACATATAAATATACTGCATTTTTCACAACGAGAAACGTGAAACCGGAGAATGCAATAGATGAGTATAGCGTGAAATTTAGCTCTGACTCTGCTGCAATAGAGTCGATCAATGCAAAAACCGGAGTATTCACAATTGCGGAGGATGCTCAGGAGAATTCTACATTTGAGATTAAGGCAACATACAAAATATGTGATACTGAGAAGACGGTTTCTATCAAGGGAACGGTGAAGTATGGTCAGTTTGACAATTTCAATTATGTATATGTAGATAAAAACAACACCACTTACCCGACAATGGTTGACAACAGCTATGTGTGGATGAATAGGCCGGTATTCCTCCGACTGGGCTTTGATACTGATAAGGTTGTATCCTATAAGGTAAATGATGGCGCATATACATCAATAGGAGACTCATCTCAGAAAGATATATATGCAGACGACAGTAACAGCTATTTTGAAAAGGAAACTAAAGTAAATATTACAACCAAAGCAATAGGTGATAACAAAAATCAGGATTCCTCTACGGATAAGAATAATTTCAAGTATAAGAAGGATGAAGTCCCTGTATATGTTGATCTCAATGCTCCTGAAGCAAAGGTTTCATACATGAAATTTTATGCAAAGAACTCAACAGAAATTCAGATAGACAATGCATCTGAGAAAATACCTGAGGCATATAAGAAGGTTGTGACACTTGACATATCCGATCCAGAGTCAGGCCTTGTTGACAAGGTTGTGTATTCGGATCACGAGCTGACAGATATCGATGTAAATAATACGACTACGGACAGTGTAAATAAGATATTGAGTAAGTACAGTAATCAGACAATATCCGTCAATTCAGGAAGAGCAGAGCTTACAGTTACTGCAGATAAGAATCCAAGCAATGACGCTCGGAATACGTATTATTTCTATACATTTGACAAATCCGGAAACTGTACTATGATCACCTGTGATATTGGTGCACTTCCACAGATAAAGGGTGGCGCAGTCAAGTATAAAAATGAGCTTAAGGATGGTTTTACAAAGGCTGGAAACAGTGTTTATTTCACAGTAAATGGTTCATTTGGAATATATGAAACAGATGTGGATAAGGAGTATGGCTCAGATACAGCTTATATCAAGTTCTATTACGTTAAGGCTGGAAATCAGAACAACAAGATTGCAATAGATAATATAAGTGTATCAGAAAATACAGAGCAGGGAGCATATGACGTAACAGGAACATTTGATATACCTAAGGGTAGTGATGCTGATGGCGTATACGATGTGTATATGGATGTTCAGGATGCTGCAGGAAATAAGCTGGATAATATGCTTCATGCACATTTTACAGTAGATAACACTGCTCCTGTACTGACTGCGAACAAGGAGTTTGGAGACAGCAGCTATACATATCTTAACGCATCAAGTAATAGCGCATGGGGAGTAAAGGCTGTTGAGAACAATCTTAAAAGTATAAGTGTAGAGAGCGTTGATATTGCTAATGTTGGCGACTCATCAAAGAGCGCAGAGGATATCAAGAAGATCGTAACAGATACATTTACATATCCGGGTCAGGCCACACAGTTTGTCAAGAACAATGATGGCACATACAGTACCGGAAGCTGCAAGATTCCTGCTGAGGCAAAGTATACAGTAAATCTTAAGGCTGAAGATGTTGTGGGTAACATATGCAGGCTGTCTATGAGATTTTATTATGACAAGACATCAGCCAATATATCCGGTTTTTCTGTTAAGCCGATGTCTGACGATACAAAATACGAGGATTATAAGTCCTTCTCCAATGGAGCAATCCAGTTATCATTCAGTGCAAATGATGATGTCAGTGGAGTAGGAAAGGTTGTCATTGATTTTGAATCGGCAGATAAAAAGAACAGTGACACAATTGATTCTGAGGTATGGACATGCGGATCAGGAGAGAAGCTAACTAAGGCGTTTACCAAGCTTATAGACAAGAACTTTAAGGGTAAAATAAACATAACTGTATATGATGTTGCAGGCAATAAGGCATATCAGAGCAAAGAGGATGTGACAAAGTATTTTGGTGTAGTCAGAGAGGACAGTAATCTTCATGAGAGAACGTCATCTGTGGATATCACTGAGAACAGTTCAATTGCAACAAAATATGGTAACGTATATTATTATGGCAAGGATGAGAATGTAAGCCTGTCAATAAAGGCAAATGATGATTTCTCGGGAATAAAGAATGTTGTGCTTAAGGACAATGGAAACGTTCAGACTCTATGTGATAATACTGATAAAACATCCATTAAGACAAAGTTCAGTGGATCATACACGATAGGTTCCGCAGAAGAAAACGAGGGAGAGCACCGTGTGATGGCAACGCTCACTGATAATGCGGGAAACGTAATTACATCTGGTGTATATCGCAGATATGTGATTGATACCATAGCTCCAGTTATAAGCTGTACATATGATTCAAATAATGACTCAAACTTCTACAACAGGGCAAGAACGGCACATATCAGAATTGATGAAGTGAATTTTGATCCTGAAAAGGTTACTGTGTCAGTGTCTAAGAATGGTGTTGTGACTAAGCTTAAGAATAACTTCAGTAAGGATGGTAATACATATGTAATGGACTATGTATTCTCAGACGATGCAGATTATATTCTTACAGTTACATGTCGAGATAAGGCTGATAATAAGGCAAATGATTATTCGTCAGGAAAGTTCACAGTGGATGCGACAGCACCTGTATTGGAGGTTTCGTACGATAATAACAGTGCTCAGAATGGCACATATTACAATGCATCCAGAACGGCTACAATAAGGGTTGAGGAGCATAACTTTGATGCTTCACGAGTTAATATAGCTGTAACATCAGAGGATGGAACATCCGCAGCTCCGGGAGCAAGTGGATTTACATCAAATGGTGATACGCACGTTGCGACAGTCAATTTCTCTGCAGATGGAAAGTTCCGTATAAGGGTAAGCGCAACAGACAGTGCGGGAAATACTGCATCAAATACAGTTGATGATTCATTTACCATTGATATGACTGCTCCTGAGATTAGCATATCGCAGGTAGAAAAGGATGGAGTATACACAGATGAGGTATCGCCGGTTATATCTGTAACGGATACAAACTATAACAAGGATGGCATATCAATAAGTGTGACCGGCACAAGAGGCGAAGCTGGCAGTGATGATGTGGCATACAGCGCCGAGATGGTTTCAAATGGTGAGAAATATTCATATTCTAACTTTAAACAGAGCGAGAATGTTGATGACAATTATACTCTGGTTGTGACTGCTAAGGATATGGCTGGAAATGAAACAAGTCAGGAAATAGGATTTAAGGTAGATAGATTTGGATCTTATTTCGTACTTGGAAAGGCTGCAAAGGCAAGCGTCGACAGATATTATACGAATCTGAGCGATGGTGACATAGTTATAGATGAGTATAATGTTGCCGGTTTTGCGGATTCTGATGTGTACTATACAGTTGGCGACAAGGTAGTAAACCTTGAGAGCAATGAGTATACAGTCAAGGAAGACAAGCCGTCAAATGGATGGAACAAGCGTTCATTTACAATTCCTGCTGATACCTTCAAGGACGAGGGTGTGTACAGTATAGTTATCCATACCAAGGATGCAGCGGGAAAAGAAACAGATAATGAAGTAAAGAATGCTGCGGTTAAGTTCTGTATAGATAGAACAGCACCGGAGTATCATGTAGCTGGTGTTGAAAATGGTGCTGTGTATGAGAATACGGATTCTGTAAGTGCGTCGGTTTCATTCCATGATAATCTTGCGCTGGGATATGCGGACATCACGGTTGACGGAGTCAAGACGAGATATGAAGCTAAGGACATTGAAAAGCTCGGCGGAGAGGTTAAGCTTGACGATATAAAGGCATCTGCAAAGAAGCACACAATAGTTGTGGAATGTTTTGATGCAGCAGGTAATGGCGCATCGGATAATGGTTCAGAAATAACATTTACTGTATCGAGTAATGCTATTCAGACGGCTATGGCTGAGGCTGGCAGCATCTCATGGATCATTATACTGATCATAGTTATTGTGGTATTGATTATTGCGGGAATAGTTATATTCCTTGTAAGAAAGAAAAAGAAGGATAATAACTAAGTTATTGGTATGGGCAAAGGGGATAGCCACATCTCCTTTGCCCATTATATATAAAAAAACTCATTAAGCATCATTTTCCCCAAAAATATGTTGACTAATAACTCTCAATGATATAGAGTAATGGTTGCATTTATAGATATTAGAAAAACGCTCTTATTCAGAATGGTGGAGTCAGAAGGGACGAAGAAGCCATGGCAACCCCGATGTCAGATTCGGAAGGTGCCGACCTGAGCGACGCAGATATGTAGGTGATACAAGATCTGTGCTCGAACAATGAGAGGCTTGACAGACACGATCAAACCGCTCATACGAAGCGGTTTTTCTTATGTACAAAAAGGAAAGGAAGTAGTATGGAAAGAAGATTATTTACATCGGAATCAGTAACAGAAGGACATCCTGACAAAATCTGTGACCAGATATCAGATGCAGTGCTTGACGCGCTGATGGAGCAGGATCCAATGAGCCGTGTGGCATGTGAGACATCCATCACGACAGGTCTTGTGCTTGTCATGGGAGAGATCACAACCAACGCTTATGTGGATATTCAGAAGATCGTTCGTGAGACGATCAGAGAGATCGGATACGACAGAGCAAAGTACGGATTTGACTGCGATACATGCGGCGTTATCACAGCCATAGACGAGCAGTCATCAGATATTGCCATGGGAGTTGACAAGGCACTCGAGGCAAAGGAGCACCTCATGAGCGAGGATGACATCGAGGCGATCGGTGCCGGAGATCAGGGTATGATGTTCGGATTTGCAACAAATGAGACACCTGAGTACATGCCATATCCAATAGCACTTGCCCACAAGCTTGCAAGAAAGCTCACAGAGGTAAGAAAGAACGGAACACTCCCATACTTAAGACCGGACGGTAAGACACAGGTAACAGTTGAGTACGATGAGAATGACAAGCCTGTAAGACTTGATGCAGTCGTTCTCTCAACACAGCACGGAGAGGAAGTCAGCCAGGAGCAGATCCACGCAGACGTTAAGAAGTATATATTCGACGAGGTTCTTCCACAGGAGCTCATCGATGAGAATACCAAGTTCTTCATCAATCCAACAGGAAGATTCGTAATAGGTGGACCAAATGGTGACAGTGGTCTCACAGGACGTAAGATCATCGTTGACACATACGGCGGATATGCCCGTCACGGCGGCGGAGCCTTCTCAGGCAAGGATTGTACCAAGGTAGACCGTTCAGCGGCTTATGCGGCCCGCTACGTGGCTAAAAACATAGTTGCAGCAGGTCTGGCTGACAAGTGTGAGATACAGCTCTCATACGCTATCGGTGTTGCAAGACCTACATCCATCATGGTAGACACATTTGGCACAGGAAAGCTTTCAGATGAGAAGCTTGTCGAGATCATTAGAGAGCACTTTGACTTAAGACCAGCAGGTATCATCAAGATGCTTGACCTCAGAAGACCTATCTACAAGCAGACAGCAGCTTACGGACACTTCGGAAGAACAGATCTTGATCTCCCATGGGAGAAGCTGGACAAGGTGGATGTGCTGAAAGCATACTTATAAGCAGATTAAAAAAATTCAGACAAATATAAAAGCACATGTATCAGATTGAAACTGATACATGTGCTTTTTGTATATCACGTTATTCCGTGAGTATTAATCTTTGTATTTCTTTGCGGATTCAAGTGCCGCATCTATCTCGTCGAGGGATGCCTGGATCTTGCTCTCCGTATCCTCTTTGACGTCAAATGCTGAATCTATAGGCTCGCTGTCATCGGCGACATCCTCAAATGCAGTGTCGTCATAGTCGTCAGTGTGGATGACATCGTCCTCATCAGGAGATACCTGATTGTCGTAATCGGAGTCTGCGTAACTCTCGTGGATAACCTCGTCGTCCCCAGGGAAGAGCGCCTTGTTGTTGATGGTGGGCACCTCGCTATTGTCGTGGTGAGGCATTCTGACGTGTTCAGCGGCTTTTGCGGAAGGCTCGGCAGCTTCTGATGTTTCATTTGCTGTGCTTTCCTTCTCCTCGTTGTCCTTCTTCAGCTTGTCTATCTGAGCCTCGTAATCAGCGATGAGACCCTTGAGTGAGACAGCAAGGATGATGATGACAACGACCAGTATCACAAGAACTATGATGGCTATGAGCATTATTACGAACTTGTGCTTGTCTATGAAGCTGGACAGCGAATCCGTCTCCTCGATGAGATCCGTTGCGTCAAGGAAAGTTCCTTCATTTGGATTGAAGAAATACCAGCCCTGGTGTCCGTCGTTTGTTGCTGCGTAGAGGAGAACGGTGTTGGAACTGCTTCCCTTCATATAAGCTCTGATGTCCGTGTCGTTCAGGTTGATCTTCACTGGAAGATATCCGGTTGGCACTGAGACTGAATTAGGCTTTGGAATGATGTTATAAGTGTTGTTGTTTGAGTGAACGCTTACAAGGGTATCTGCAGGTGCGGATGCGTTCTGATCTGCCTCTGTGAGTGTTCCTACCTCATCCTCAGTAACAACAGGCTTGGTCTCGCTGTCGATCAATGCAAGAGGTGTTGCAGGCTCGGCTTCTGAACCGGTATCGCTGACAGTAGATGAAGCTGCTTCGGTGGAAGCGGCGGCTGACTTGTCGCTGATGGTTACCGAGTTGTATGACGGTGTCATGTCTATCGACTCTTCTGTGTCGGAGATGACCTCAACTGCTGATGTCTCTATGCTGGCAGTTCCGCTCGCAATGGCGGTAAATGTAAATGTTGCTGTCATTGCATCTCCAGGCTTTACATTTGCCTGGGAGTAGCTTACGGTGCCCTCAGATTCCACGGTGCCGCCGCTCACAGCCTTGAGCAATGTGGAATCATATGTGATATTGTAGCTGTAGCTTGATAAAGCCTGATCGGCTGCGTTTATACTTACCTTGATCTCCACGGTATCGCCAACAACGACCGTGGTGGATGGAACCTCAACACTAAATGCGACTGTAGCGGCATAAGTGGTATGAAGCATGAAAAGCATCATAGTCAACACACATGCAACTTCTGTCATAAACGTTCTAAAGCTAAATCTTGTAGTCCTCATAATATTCATATACGGTTATCCACCGAGTCCTCCTTATCCTCTGTTAATTATTATGGTGTAAGTACGTGTAGCTTTACTCTGGGATTTACATACTATCTTAAATGTATTCTTTCCTGATTTCAGGGTTTTTGTTCCCGTTCCGCTCACTGTGGAGTAGCTGCTTACAGGTGAAGCGTTTATTGTCGCACTTGATACAGATGAGCGCACATTTACCGTGTACTGTGTAGTGCTGTTTATTGCAAATGTAGGTGACAGCTTCTGGCCGCTTACAGAGAGTGTTTTCAGGTAGTTGTTCTGGTTGCCCGGATTAGCCGCAGGCATCTTCATTGCTGTGCTTGGCATATTCTTGTAAACAGGTATGGCAAATGTTATGGCTTTGTTGAGTGCTCCTGAAGACTTGTAGGCATCATATACCTTCCATGCCTCTGTTGTAGGGGCCTGTACATTTCCCATGTACTGATGCCAGTACAGGCAGTCTGTGTAGGTTACGTTGAACTTCTGAGTATACAGAGTGTTCTGACCCTTGTTGATGTAGGACTCTCCGATATACATCGCACCGCCGATTATTGATTTGGCAGGTGTTGTCCATGGCCTGTTGTACGATGTGCCCGATGAAGCCCATCTCAGACCGTTTGTTATAGCGTTGCCTGATGCACTCTCAAATGCACCGATATTGTAGAAGTTATATATGCCGGGATATGTGGCATTCTTACCGTTTGTTCCCGAGGTTATCGAGCCTCCGACCTCCTGCTTGATACGTGAAGCAATGTGGTAAGGGCTGACGCCGGATTTCTGTGCTGCGGTGATTATCATGGATGAATATGTGGTGGTCGAACCGGTTGGGTGCGCATTGTGCATAAACGAACCAGATAATATAGCCTCAACTCCTGACTTTGTCTGTGATGAGTCGTATGACAGCTTTTCAAATGCGAACATGGAGCTTGCGGATGACATATATGTTCTCGGATCGAGGTAATACTTTACAAGATCGTCCGAGGCTGCAAACCATGTTGAACCATCATATGATGAGTAGGAGTCTGTCTTGTAGTTGTATCCAACGGTCTGTGATCTCCAGCCGTAGTTAGGACTGGAAGATGTACAGTTTACAAGGTTGTTGACACGTCCCTGTACGTTGACCTCGTTCTTGACCACGTCGTTCCAGTTAAGGTTGGTGTGTACCGCCTTGAATATCCAGTTTGGATGCTCCGCATGGAGCTTTCTGAGAAGCACCTTGTAGCTCTCAGGGAAGTTCTGGGCGGATAACTGCTTTTCAAATGCTGCATCCGATGTCTGGTTACCGTCAGGTTCCTTGTATGTTCCCATTGTGATGAGCGATGAGGAGATAAATCCTGTATACTTCTTGCTGCTGTATGTGAGGTTGACCTTGTACCATGACTTGTTGGATGTATCAGTCACGGAGAGTGCCTGTCCCTTCATGAGCATGATCGCGCTTCCGTTGTAGGTTATAGGTGTACCCGCTGCCGTCTTGCGGAAGTATACATAGTCTTCATTCACATAACCGCTCTTGGCTGCCTGAGCCGCTGTGGTAGGCTGCTGCGTAGTAGCCTTGGTCGTGGCCTTTGTTGTGGCTGAAGTGGAGTCGATCACGATGAACTTGGAATATACATAACCGGTGTAGCGCTTCTTCTTATATGTAAGCTTGACCTTGTACCATGTCTTGTTGGAAGTGCTCAGTACGGTCATGCTCTGACCGCCCATGAGCATGATCGGCGATCCGTTATACTTCAGCGGCGTGCCGTTTGGCGTTTTTCGGAAATATACATAGTTTTCATTTTTTCGAAGGTGAGCCTTCTTGGAGGTTGTCCTTGTCACCTTGATAAATGCGGAGTACACATAACCGGTGTAGCGCTTCTTCTTATATGTAAGCTTGACCTTGTACCATGTCTTGTTGGAAGTGCTCAGTACGGTCATCTTCTGACCCTTCCTGAGGAGTATGGCCGAGCCGTTATATTTTATAGGCGTGCCGTTTGGTGATTTGCGGAAATACACGTAGTCAGACGTGAGAGTTCCCGTGGTCGCGGCTTCTGCGTGATTGTTTCCCACATACAGTCCGGTCACCGCGATGCAGACGACCGCCCAAATAAGCATTACGATAGAAATAGTAGTCCGGGTTCGTTTATTATTGATATCCATAGTAACCTCCATTTTTCATAAAACAAATCTATATATAAAATAGTATTTATGACAAAATTACATCAGTCTAAGTTTACCATAATTATTGCAAATGAGCACCATTTTTGTGAAAAAAGTTATAAAAAAGTAATAAAATTGCAACAAAAAAGCTTTTGCCGGTCAGACAAGTGCTGACCGGCAAAAGCTTTTCGCCTTATGTCGTATATATTAACCTACTTTGAGCTTGAATTTCTGGATCTCTTTGTCCGTCTCTACCTTCTCGATTAGAGCACCAAGTCCGCGAAGCTTTTCGTCGAACTTCTCGTAGCCTCTCTGGATATACTTGATATCACATACAGTAGAGAAGTCGTTGGCCACAAGTGCCGCAATTACAAGTGCTGCGCCTGCTCTCAGGTCAGGTGCTGCAACATTTGCACCGGTGAATGTCTCCACACCATCGAGAATAGCGGTGTTGCCCTCGACTCTGATGTGTGCGCCCATTCTTGAAAGCTCTGCGACATACTTGAATCTGTTCTCAAATATGCTCTCGGTGACGATGCTTGTTCCGTTGGACAGTGCAAGTGTAACCGCCATCTGTGGCTGCATATCTGTCGGGAATCCCGGATATGGCAGAGTCTTGATGTTGGTAGCCTTGAGTCTCTTGTTGCACATTACTCTCACTGAATCATCGTACTCGATGACAGTGGCACCTATATCTGTAAGCTTTGAGGTTATAGCCTCAAGATGCTTAGGAATTACGTTCTTGATGAGGACGTTGCCTCTGGTGGCTGCTGCTGCAACCATGAAGGTTCCTGCCTCGATCTGGTCCGGAATGATGGAATATGTAGTTCCGTGAAGTGACTTTACGCCACGGATACGGATGACATCAGTTCCGGCACCCTTGATGTTAGCACCCATACTGTTGAGGAAATTGGCAACATCAACGATATGTGGCTCCTTGGCTGCGTTCTCTATGGTAGTCTTGCCGTTTGCCATTACGGCGGCCATCATGACATTGATGGTGGCACCTACTGAGATCACATCCATGTAAATGTGGCTTCCGATCAGCTCATCAGCCTCAACGGATATCATACCGTTTGCTATATCAACGTGGGCTCCAAGTGCTTCAAAACCTTTTATGTGCAGATCTATCGGACGGGCTCCGATGTCGCATCCGCCTGGAAGAGCGACCTGTGAATGGTTATATTTGCCAAGCAGTGCGCCGAGCAGATAGTAGGATGCTCTGATCTTTCTGATATATTCGTCGTCGACACAGAGATTGGTATTCGGATTGATGGTTCCACCACATATAGCAACCGTGTGCTCGTCTATGTAACGGACCCTTGCGCCGATACCCTGAATGGCCTGAAGAAGGACTCTTGTATCTCTGACGTTCGGTACGTTTTCTATTGTGACTTCCTGGTCGGTCATGACTGCAGCGGCAAGTATTCCAAGTGCGGCATTCTTAGCACCCGCAATGGTAACTTCGCCCTCCAGAGGACGACCTCCCTTGATAACATACTGTTCCATATTTCACCTCTTAGATAATTCTCGGATTATCGCAACTTTATAGATTATAGCACATAAAACTGAAAAGTAAACAGTTACTTGTCTGCTTCACAGTATATACATCTGTAAATTCGCTTTTCTCTGTCTGTGAGTTTGAATATATGGGTTATTCCCTGCTCTGTGGTCGTAATGCATCTTGGATTGGTACATTTCTTTATTCCAACCAGTCTCTCAGGCAGTTCGATCTTACGTTTTTCAACGAGCTTGCCGTCCTTGATGATGTTGACGGATATATCCGGGTCGATATACCCCAGAACATCAAGGTTTATGTCGATATCCTGATCTATCTTAAGAATGTCCTTTCTTCCCATCTTCTCGCTTTTAACATTCTTGATTATAGCAACGGAGCAATCCAGCTTATCAAGATGAAGATCGTTGTATATCTGCAGGGCTTTGCCTGCTGTTATATGGTCAAGTACAATACCATTCTGAATACTGTCAATATTCATGATCATTCCTCCTATGCCTTAAAATCCTTGTCGAGTCCGAGAAGGTCCATGATGAGTGCCATTCGGACATATTTGCCGTTGAGTGCTTGTCGGAAATAACATGCTCTCGGATCGTCATCCACCTCAACAGATATCTCATTTACACGAGGAAGCGGGTGAAGGATCGACAGGTCAGGCCTAGCGAGAGCCAGCTTTGACTTGTCAAGAATATAGGTATCTTTCAGTCTTATGTAGTCCGCCTCGTTGAAGAAACGTTCTTTCTGGACTCTTGTCATATAGAGAACGTCCAGAGATCCGATAGCATCCTCAAGAGAAGAGATCTCCTCATATGGTATATTATTCTTTTCGATGACTTCTGTTCTTATATAATCAGGTAATTTTAATTCATCCGGTGATATGAGAATAAATTTTATGCCTTCGTATCGTGACATGGCCTTTATAAGTGAATGAACCGTACGACCAAACATAAGATCCCCGCAGAAACCTATGGTCATATTGTTTAGTCTGCCCTTCTCTCTCTTTATTGTGAGAAGATCGGCCAATGTCTGCGTAGGGTGATTGTGACCGCCGTCACCAGCATTAATAATAGGAACATCTGATTTCATGGAAGCCAGCATCGGGGCACCCTCTTTATAATGTCTCATAGCTATAATATCGGCATAACAGCTGACGATCTTGACGGTATCGCCCACACTCTCACCTTTTGTTGAAGATGAGGAGCTCGCAGATGAAAATCCGAGAACGTTTCCGCCAAGTTCCATCATGGCAGCCTCGAAGCTAAGTCTTGTGCGTGTGCTTGGTTCAAAGAACAGAGTTGCAAGCTTCTTGCCCTTGCACACCTCACTGTATTTTTCTTTGTTATCGATGATGTCCTGCGCCAGAGTGAGCAGATGATCGATCTCCTCAACTGACAGATCCATCGGGTCTATTAAATGTCTCATTTGACATAATCCTCCTTAGATGATCGGGTAAATATTATCATGAATTGAGAAGTGTATACATAACAGCCTTCTCAGCGTGACGTCTGTTCTCAGCCTCATCCAAAATGTGGTTGAGGTTCTTGTCGATAACGCCCTGTGAGATCTCAAATCCCTGGTGCATAGGCATGTCGTGGAATACTATAGCCTTGCTTCCCTCTGTGAACTCCTCGTTGAGCTGGTAAGGCATCATCTTTGCGAGAGTCTCCTCCTTCTGCTGCTTGTATGCAGGGTTGTTGAAGAACTCCATGTCTACCCATGTATCTGTGTAGAGGATATCCATGTCCTTGGCGTACTTCTTGGCCTCCTCCATGCTCATGGTAGGATCGAGCTCAACATAGTGACCTGTAGCCTTTGCTGCCTCAAAGAAGTCATCGCCGCATACGGTGTTGTTCACAAGTGGCGTGAGTCCGTAGATAGTTCCCTTCTTCATCTTTGCAAAGAACTCAACAAGTGAGTTAAATACGTTGTTCTTGGCACCAATGTACATAAGTTTTACATCGAGGCTGCCAAACTTCTCTATGATAGTGAGGGCATCTGCCAGAATCTGGCATGGATGATAAGAACTGTCACATCCGTTGATAAATGGAACAGTAACATTGTCACCGAACAGCTCAACAGTCTCGTTCTTTACAAGACGAGCCATGATGATATCTACATTTCTGCATACATACTTAATCTCTGATACAGGCTCACCGAGTGTAAAGTTGGAATCCTTCCAGAGCTGGTTGTAATATGTACCGCCGAGCTCAGTTATACCTGTTGTAAATGAAAGGAATGTTCTTGTGGAAGTTTTCTCAAAAAGAGTGTAGAGCTTCTTGCCATCAAGAGCATGAGCGTACTTCTCAGGGTTCTTCTTCATATCAAGTGCCAGATTGAGAATATCCATCAGCTCACCAGCTGTGAAATTCTTGAAGTTAAGCATGTTTTTCATAACAAATGTCCTCTTTTCTCTATAATTATAAATTACTTGCAATACGGACAAACATAATCTATGGATCCTGGCAATATATTTAGGATACGGGTGTTGATATATGTCTGCCTGAAATTTTATTATATAGCACATGGTTTCAAAAGTAAAACAGTTTACGACATCACATAAATCATGAATGTAAATATTTGAAGATTTATGCCTGATTATAAAAAAAATATAGATAATAAAGCAAAAAACAGCTTAATTTTTTGATTTTTATTGACAAAGATGTGCATATATGGTTTTATTATTTTATAAAATTTTTATAAAAAATTTATAATTAAATCAAAGGGAGGACATTTTATGATCAAGCAGAGAAACATTGCTTTGTGCATAGTATTTTCAATCATTACATTTGGAATATATGCACTGTATTGGTTCGTTTGCCTTACAAATGATGCTAATCAGGAATCTGGACAGACAGATGCAACAAGCGGTGGGGTAGCATTGTTGCTTACTATCGTTACATGTAATATCTATGGATGGTTCTGGGCATACAAGATGGGCGAGAAGATTGATGCCATAAAGACAAAGAATGGTCAGCCAGCAGGAAACTCAAGCATACTTTTCCTTCTGCTCCAGTTATGCGGACTTGGAATCGTATCATATGCTATTATGCAGGATACCATCAATAAAAATGCGTAATGAATCAAATTGCATACAAATATACATTGAAAAATGTATAGATGCAGTTGCATACAGACAAAATGTATGAGAAAATAGTCCCGTAGGCTGAGTTGTGTCTGCGGGGCTATTCTATTATTTTTATTGCAGTTATGTAGTGGTTATATAGGAACAGTATAATTGCAGTCATACACAAGTCATACATATGTAATTAAGGATCTAAATTTAAGGAGGATTATCAATTATGATCAAACAGAGGAATATTGGAATATGTATTCTGCTTTCAATTGTGACATGCGGAATATATGGATTGTATTGGTTTGTTGTGCTGACAGACGATATCAATCAGGAGTCAGGAGAGACAGATGCAACAAGTGGTGGAATGTCGCTTTTGCTCACTATCGTTACATGTAACATCTATGGATGGTTCTGGGCATATAAGATGGGTGAGAAAGTTGATATCATAAAGAATAAGAACGGTGTACCATCAAGCAACTCAGGCATCTTATACGTCCTTCTTCAGGTATTTGGACTTGGAATTATTGCATATGCGCTTATGCAGGACACTGCAAACAAATATGCAGAGGCTATACCTCAGATGAATACAGGATATGGTCAGCAGACCTACAGTCAGCAGCCATATGGTCAGCAGGGATATGGTCAGAATACATACAACCAGCAGGGATATGGTCAGAATACATACAATCAGCAGGGATATGGTCAGCAGCCATACAGCCAGCAGGGATATGATCAGAACGCATATAACCAGCAGGCATACGGACAGCAGCCATACAGCCAGCAGGGATATGATCAGAACGCATATAATCAGCAGGCATACGGACAGCAGCCATACAGCCAGCAGGGATATGATCAGAATGCATACAATCAGCAGGGATATGGTCAGCAGGCCGGTTTAGACCAGAATACATTTGGCCAGCAGTCAGATCAGAATATTAACACATCAGCAGATGCTTCAGGCAGTGATAACAGCCAGCAGTAGTCGGCGGAGACAAAGAAATACAGAGCATGGATCAGATACAGAAATCAAGAAGAAATGCGATAATTAAAAGGGATGCCATCCTCGTGGGGATAGGCATCCTCTATTATATATTCATAAGAGTGACAGGACTTGCCATACCATGTATATTCAGAAAGATAACCGGATTTTTATGCCCAGGATGCGGGATAACACGGGCTATCCTTGCGGCCGTAAGGCTGGATCTTGCAAAGGCATTTGCTTATAATCAATTTATGTTTATAGCTCTTCCGGCGTTGGCATACATAATTGTAAAAAACGATTATGTATTCGTAAGATATGGAAACAGAAAATTATCGCGATTTGACAATATACTTATATTTATATGTATTGCCGGGGCGGTGATGTTTGCCGTTCTCAGGAATGTGATGCGCTTTTGAGAGAGAGACGATGACAAGTTTATTGGCAGCGTTATAGAATGACCATCGTAACAGACTTATTTAATATCCCATCTTCTTGACAATAAATAATAAAAGGGCATATAATTTACAATTACCGAGGAGTTTTTCGGTAAAGTTGCACAAGCATTTCATTTGTGCTTGTAGTATTTTTTCAGGGAGGGTTTTTGAAATGGCAAAAAAACCGTATTATATTACAACCGCCATTGCATATGCATCAGGTAAACCTCATATAGGCAACACCTACGAGATCGTGTTGGCTGACAGCATTGCAAGGTACAAGAGATTCGCAGGTTATGATGTAAGATTCATGACAGGAACAGATGAGCATGGACAGAAGATCGAGAACAAGGCTTTTGAGAACATGCAGACCCCAAAGGAATTCGTTGATGAGACATCAGGTGAGATCAAGAGAATATGGGATCTCATGAATACTTCATATGACAAGTTTATCCGTACAACAGATGATTACCATGAGAAGCAGGTACAGAAGATATTTAAGAAGCTGTACGATCAGGGTGATATATATAAGGGACATTATGTAGGAAAATACTGTACACCATGTGAGTCGTTCTTTACAGATGGACAGCTCATAGATGGCAAGTGCCCGGACTGTGGAAGACCTGTTCAGGAGGCCAAGGAGGAGGCATACTTCTTCAAGATGAGCAAGTATCAGGACAAGCTCATGAAGCATATAGAGCAGCATCCTGAGTTTATACAGCCTGAGTCAAGACGTAACGAGATGGTCAACAACTTCTTAAAGCCGGGACTTCAGGATCTGTGTGTTTCAAGAACATCATTCAAGTGGGGAATTCCGGTAGACTTTGATCCAAAACATGTTGTATATGTATGGGTTGATGCGCTTTCAAACTACATAACTGGACTTGGATATGACGTAGATGGAAAGAGCGATGAGAAGTTTTATAAATACTGGCCGGCAGATCTTCACTTGATCGGCAAGGATATCCTGAGATTCCATACCATTTACTGGCCTATCATGCTGATGGCACTCGGACTTCCGCTTCCAAAGCAGGTATTTGGACATCCTTGGCTCCTCCAGAGTGATGGCAAGATGAGTAAGTCGAAGGGCAACGTAATGTACGCTGACGATATGGTCAATATATTTGGCGTGGATGCTGTCAGATTCTTTGTTCTTCACGAGATGCCATTTGAGAATGATGGAGTTATCTCATGGGAGCTCATGGTTGAGAGACTCAACTCAGAGCTTGCAAATACACTTGGAAATCTGGTCAATAGAACCATATCGATGTCAAACAAGTATTTCGGTGGCATTGTGACAAATACCAACGTCACAGAGCCTGTCGATGAGGATCTTAAGAAGGTCGTTATGGACTGCAGATACAAGGTTGCAGAGTGCATGGATAAGCTCAAGGTTGCAGATGCGATCACAGAGATATTTGCACTGTTCAAGAGATGCAACAAGTACATAGATGAGACAATGCCTTGGGCACTCGCAAAGGAGGAGGACAAGAAGGACAGACTGAACACAGTTCTGTACAACCTTGTCGAGAGCATCGTTATAGGTGCAACACTCCTTGAGCCATATATGCCTGAGACAACTGAGAAGATCATGGCACAGCTCAATACCGAGAAGAGAAAGGTCACAGAGCTTGGAAAGTTTGGTCTGTACAAGTCAGGAACAAAGGTAACAGAGCAGCCTGAGATCCTATTCGCACGTCTTGACGTGAAGGAAGTTATGGCTAAGGTTGCCGAGTTCGCTCCAGTGGAGAAGGAGTCCATGTACGAGCAGGCCAAGAAGCAGAAGGAAGAGAAGGAGAATTCTGCTGAGACCAAGAAGATCAAGATCGCAGAGGCAAAGGTTCAGGCACTCAAGGCCAATCCTGATGTAGTTGACAAGCAGGAGATAAGCATTGAGGAGTTCCAGAAGATGCAGCTCATGATCGGCGAGATCGTTTCCTGTGAGGAGGTTCCAAACTCCAGAAAGCTTCTCTGTTCACAGGTAAGCTTTGGCAAGAACAATGTGAAGCAGATTGTGTCCGGAATCAAGGGTACATATTCCGCTGAGGATATGGTTGGCAAGAAGGTTGTGGCTATAGTAAACCTCAAGCCATGCAAGCTTGCCGGAGTCGTATCAGAGGGTATGCTTCTGTGCGCAGAGGATCCTGAGGGTAATCTGTCACTCCTGACCACCGAGAAGGACTTCCCAGGTGGATGCTTTATAAGCTGAGATATAAAATAGTGGATATAATGAGGGAAGCATCACAGGCCGGGCACACGGCCGGGATCCGTGGTGTTTCCCTGTTTTTATTTATAAAGCTGAAGTAAATTTTATGTTACAAAGATTATACGCAGAGGCCTTTCTGCATTGATTTATTAGATGTTTCATGATAGAATTTTGTTAGGTGCACGGACAGGAGGAGTGTGCCTTTGGAAAGATTTAGAAATCTTAGCGCCATGACCCCTGGGCTTTGGCTTTCAGGGATAACGAGGTTGAAGGTTATCGAATATTCGGCGGATGCCTTCACGCAGAGTCTGGATGCGCACATGATATCCAAATATGGGGGTAACTCCAAAACAAAGAATCATGACCGGACACCCATAGCTGTTATGTATGGTGGCTTCACCTTTTTTTAGTGCGCCATATTATAATATTATCAGTATACAGCGTGGTTATAAGCCGAAAGGAGATTAATTTAATATGTGTGGAATCATAGGATATGTAGGAAAGAAACCAGCCAAGGACATTCTTATTGACGGACTGGCAAAGCTCGAGTACAGGGGATATGACAGTGCGGGAATAGCACTGCTTAATGATGATGATACACTGACGATCAAGAAGAAAGCCGGCAGAGTGGAAGACCTCAGGGAGATGTGCAGCGACGACAGTCCTGTGTACAGATCAACCTGTGGAATAGGCCATACGAGATGGGCTACTCACGGCGGAGTTACGGATGTGAATGCACATCCACATAAGTGCGGTGATGTTGCACTTATACATAATGGCATTATAGAGAATTATAATGACATTATCAGGGAATACGGACTGGCTGATAAGCTGGTATCCGAGACGGACACAGAGGTAGTAGCAGCACTTCTGGACACACTGTACGATGGCAATCCCATCGAGACTATCAGAAAGGCTGTTAAGGCTATAGCCGGTTCATTTGCACTTTGCATTATGTTTGCAGACAGACCGGGCAAGATATACGCAGTGAGAAATGTAAGTCCGATGATCGCTTCATACACAGATGAGGGATCGATCATTGCATCAGACCTCACAGCGATAATATCATTTTCAAAGGAATACTTTGTTGTGCCGGAGTATCATATACTGACACTCTCAAGCACAGGCATCAAAGTAGAGGACATGAAGGGGAACATGGTAGAGCCGGAGATGCTCAAGATAACATGGGACATAACGGCAGCTCAGAAGGGTGGATATCCGCACTTTATGCTGAAGGAGATCTATGAGCAGCCAGAGGCACTGAGAAACACGATAACTCCTCGTATAGTGAATGAGCTTCCTGATTTCACTGAGGACGGCATCGATGATGAGGTGTTTAAGAATCTTGAGAACATCACAGTGGTTGCATGCGGAACAGCTATGCACGCCGGAATAGTCGGCAAGGCCATGATTGAGAAGGAGTTAAAGATTCCTGTTAATGTTGAGATAGCATCAGAATTCAGATACAAGGAACCACTCATAAATGAAAAGACTCTCGTAATAGTTACATCACAGTCAGGAGAGACTATTGACACACTCGAGGCACTCAGACTTGCCAAGAGATGTGGATCAAAGGTTCTGTCCATAGTCAATGTAAAGGGATCGACCATCGCCAGAGAGAGCGATTACGTCCTTTATACACATGCCGGTCCTGAGATCGCAGTTGCAAGTACCAAGGCATATTCGGTACAGATGGCTGCAATGTATCTCATTGGATGCAGACTTGGCTATGTCAAGGGTATATACTCTGAGGACAGGGCAAAGAAATTCATCAGACAGCTTCAGGGCGTTATCCCGGTGATAGAGGAGACACTCAAGCAGGCAGATGAAGTAAAGACAGTTGCAAACTATATAAAGATGGCTCCGGATGCATTCTTCATAGGAAGAGGACTGGATTATACACTGTCACTGGAAGGTGCACTGAAGCTGAAAGAGATTTCTTATGTTCACGCTGAGGCTTATGCGGCAGGGGAGTTAAAACATGGAACGATAGCACTCATAACTGAGAACGTTCCGGTCATAGCTTTGGCTACACAGGAATCTGTATACGGAAAGATGATTTCCAATATACGCGAGGTTAAGGCAAGAGGCGCATACGTCATTCTTGTCAGCATGGATGAAGAGTACAATGATAAAGATGTATGTGACAAACACATATCCATACCAAAGCAGGATGGATTGTTCACGGTATTTTCGGCTGCTGTCATCCTGCAGCTTATAGCGTATTACACGTCCGATGCAAAGGGGTTGGACGTAGATAAGCCACGTAATCTGGCAAAGTCAGTTACAGTAGAATAATTGACTCCGGGACTTACATGGATATCGTGCGATAAATATCGGAGGGTTTTATATGAGTGATAAGATGTATTTGTGTGATGAGTACAAATTGTACTTTAAGATTGAAGACGATGTAGAGGTTCTTCACAATGAGGTAGAGCTGTACAATGCTCAGTTTGTGGGCAATAATGCGTTCTGCCATGAGGAATATATAGATGGTCAGAGAGCTCTGACATATTCTATTCCAGCCATGACTACCATGAATCAGTTCCTTGAGAAGAAGATACACAAGGATGAGCTGGTTGATCTGATATTCAGTATTGCAGATCAGCTCATGTATCTCAAGGCGAATGATCTGTCCATTGGAAAGGTTATACTGAACAAGGGATATATGTATATAGACTTCCAGAATATGGCTGTTCAGCTCATATTCCTGCCTATAGATAAGCCTATGGACAGATGTAATATGGAGAAGTTTATAAGGGATCTTATGGGCAATATGAAGTTTGCGAATAAGAAGGCATCCGATGCCGGATATGAGCTTATCAAATACTTTGATCACAATCCTACATTTTATCTGTCAGAATTTTATAAGTTTATAACAGACCTGAAGAATGACAATATAGCACATCCTGAGGATGAGCAGGAGCTTATGAAGTCAGCGGGAGTCAGCCCGGTCAATGTGGCTAAGGTAGAGGTCCCTGAGACTCCTCATGTTACAACTTCTTCATTCAAGCTTGCAAAGGAAGTTAAGGATTTCTCATCAAATGATATTGGATTTGATGACAACGATGACGGTTCGACAACAGTTCTCACAGCCAACAACCGTGGCAAGAGCGGCCCTGTCATCATAAGAACTAGAACAGGCGAGAGAATAAGGATCGACAAGCCGATATTCTGTATCGGTAAGTCTACACAGGGAGTTGACTATCAGGTAACTGACAACAATTCAGTCAGCCGCCGCCATGCTTACATTATCAATGTCAACGGCGTGTACTATCTGAGAGATAACAAGTCGACCAACCACACTTACCTTGGTGGCAAGATCATAAGCAGCGGAACGGATATGATGCTCATAGATGGAATCAGATTCAAGCTTGCGAATGAAGAGTTCACCTTCAAGGAGAAATAAAATAGTATATTATACTGGATAAGGAGACTTGTTTATTATTATAATGAGTCTCCTTATTTTATAATAAATCCCTTGCATAGGTGCGCCGGAGTACATGTGGGTAAAGGGGTAATATAAATAGAATGTGAAAAAAGGGGGAGTATCAAAGATTATGAAAAGAAAAGGAAGCTTATCGGGAAGGACACTGTGTAAAAAAGCAGCAACAGTGGTAATGTGTGCAGTGCTGATGCTGACGGCAGGTATTCAGACGACAGGTATTCAGACTGTTAAGGCCAGTACCCTTGACCAGCAGATAGAAGAGGCTCAGAGTGAGTTGGAACAGGTGAAGAAAGATCAGAGTGAAGTGATGACCGTATATGATCAGGGCTCTATAGGTTTTGTAGACTGGATGCTTGCGAAAAGCAACCTGACAACAAAACAGAAATATGATCTGAATCGGGCCAAGACTGTCCTGCAGGAGGCATGTGAGGAAGATTTCTCCAAGTGGGCGGGAGGAAATAATACAGGTCTTCCGGAATCGAGAAATAACAAGGTTGTTGTTACCGGAGATAAGAAAGACGCCATATCGCTTGAAAACACAAAGGCGACATTTGCGGTATTGAATAAAATTAATTCGTTAAGGGACACAGACGAAAACTATGTCGGGGCAATGAAGAGGAATGCGGCTAAGACTAATTTCTATTTCATGGCGGTGGCACAGTCAGGCGCGGACAGAGGTGCAGGACTCACAAATCATTCACTTCTTCAGGTGTCATGTGAGAATCTGGCGTTTGGATATACTGATCCGGCGGCAGGATGGAACAGTGAGAAGGCATCTTTTAACAAGATAAGGGATGAGCTGGGATATTCATCCATAACTTCGCAGAGTCAGCTTACAGCTGTTGAACAAAAGGCGGATTCGGAGGGAGTCACGGTTGGACATTATACCAATATGTTCTGGGCAGCAGATCAGGTGATGGGAGTCGGATTCACACTCTATGGCAGGTATGGCAATACTTCATGCTTCAATGCAAGCAAGCTTTCAAACTATACTAGCCAATATGAGGTGTACACAATAGCTGAATTTGAGAAGCTGTTTGATGAATATTATGAGACTGTAGATCCGGAGAAGTGGCAGAAAAAGGTGGATGCAGCGCAGGCCAAGCTGGATAAGTTGCTTGGACAGCGGTATGATGCATGCACGGAGCATGTGTATGGTGAAGGTGTGAAAAAAGAGGCCACATGTACAGAGACAGGTGGAACAGTATACACATGCGCTAAATGTGGCTACAAAAAGATAGAGGATAAGGTTCCGGCTCTTGGGCATAGCTTTACAGATGGCGTATGTACGAGATGTAAAGTAACAGGACCAAAGACGATGTACGTGTACTGGAGATTATCGGAAACTGCTTCATCAGCCACATATGATCAGGAGTTCGAAGTAGGAAAGGATATAGAGACATACATATCTTTCTCAACGGCATCAGATAGCAAATCCGATGACAAATTCGTGTTTGATATAGCAGACCCGTCTATTATTTCGTATACCCCTTCGTCTAACTATGCTGGAACATTCCATATGAACAAGATAGGAGAGACAACGGTGACTGTATATCCGGTCGTGAATCCGGATATGAAGAGGGTAATCACTGTGTCGGTAACAGATGTGGGTGGTCATGACTATGTAATAAGTCAGGCAGAACCGGGATCTGGAGAGACAGAAAAAATTTGTTCAAAGTGCGGGACGACAAAAACGGTGACAATCCCGACGGCGATAACACGTACTGTATGGTGGAGTGATAGTAATGGATATTACAAGCCTGCTGATGTGGAAGTAGGTGATGAGATCAATCTGGAAGTAGATTATGCACCAACGAAGGTCGACAACTCTGAGTTTATAGTTACATCATCGGATGAAGGTATTGTAAAAGTGAGTGATCCGGAATCTTCTTATAGAAGATATGATGCTAAGCTTACGGCGGTCGGAACAGGTGATGTAACCATAAGAATAGTTCATAAATATGACAGCTCAATTTGTCAGGAATACACGTTCAATGTGGCAGATCAGGGGGGACATGAGTATGTCATATCAGAGGCAGATGAGGGTGAAAGCCAGACAGTAGAGACGTGTTCAAAGTGCGGATATGAGAAGATCGTGTCACTTCCTACCAGTATCAGATATGTGTATTGGCAGGAGAAGGACAGCGATAACAGGACTACTTCACCAAGTGAGTATGAAATTGGAGCGGAACTGAGTATAAATATAATGGATTGGCCAACGAGAGCGGACATACATGAGTATGCGGTTACATCGTCGGATGAGACTGTTGTAAAGGTGAATGAAGTGTCTAGGACTGCGGCATCACTTTCGGCAATCGGCAACGGCGTTGTAACGATTACGATTGCCAGTAAATATAATCCGTGGGTGAAGGCTGAGTATGAACTTGATATAACAGAGATAGGCGGACATTCATACACTGCGGAAATAGTAAATGATGAAACTCTTGCACAGGCTGCGACCTGTACAACTGCTGCGAAATATTATTATTCCTGTGATAACTGTGGAAGAGTGAATCGCAAAAAGACATTTACACACGGGGATAGCCTGGGGCATGATTACGCCCCAAAGTATGAGTGGTCAGCAAATGGCAACACTTGCAAGCTGGTTCTCACCTGTACCAGAGATTCGAGTCATGTGATCAGTGAGCCGATGACTGTAACAAGCAAGATAACGCAGGCATCCTGCGAGAACGATGGTGCAAAGGTGTGTACAGCAAAATGCACGCTGAATGGCAAGAGTTATCAGAGTACCAAGAAGATAGCCATTGGTGCATTGGGACATAGATGGGATTCAGGCGTGGTTAAGAAAAAAGCTTTGTGTGCAGCAGAAGGTCTGATCAGATACACATGTGAGCGATGCCAAAAGACAAAGGATGAGAAGACAGAGCCACTCGGACATACCCAGGGAAAGGCTGTGTATGAGAATGTAAATCTGGCTACATGTCAGGCTGAAGGCAGCCGAGACAAGGTTATATACTGCACCGTGTGCAAGGCAGAACTCAGCAGGACTGCTGAGATTCTTCCAAAGACAGACCATGATAGAACGCTTGTAGGAGAGAAGAAAGCTACCTGTATGGGCGGCGGATATACAGGAGATGTTGTCTGCAGCATGTGTGGTGAGATTTTTGAAACCGGTACAGCAACAGACCCGGTTGATCACAGCTACACAGCAAAGAAAACAACTGAGCAATATCTGAAGAAGGCAGCAGATTATGATTCCCCGGCAGAGTATTACTATGCATGTGTATACTGTGGAGCAAAGGGTGAGACAAGCTATGTGTATGGCTCAAAGCTCACGCGTAAGAGCATATCGTCAGCAAAGGTTACGCTTAACAAAACAGAATATACATATGATGGTAATTCGAAGAATCCGGCTGTAACAGTAAAGCTTGGCAATAAAACGCTGAAAAAGGGTATAGATTATACGGTTTCATACAATAAGAACAAAGCTGCCGGAACAGCAGAGGCTGTAATTACAGGCACTGGCGCATATCAGGGACAGAAGACGATCAATTTTAAGATCAAAAAGGCGCCGAACAGCATAACGCTGAAAAAGCGCAGCTACAGAATAGAGATGTCAACCAGCTCGAAGAGAATATCTATTTCACAGAGCGTGAGCGCACGTGCCGGAAAGCTCAGCTACAGCTCGGATAACAAAGCTGTAAAGGTAGACTCTGCTGGAACAATAACGATCGCAGCCCGGTATATAGGCAAGGCAAACATCACCGTATATGCTGGAGATTCGAATCATGTGAAGGTGAAGAAGATAATACCTGTTACTGTCAGCCCGAAGATACCAGGTATAAGCCAGATAAAGAGCCCATCGGCTGCGTCTGTAAGATTAAAGTGGGGAAAGATAAGCTGCGCAGATGGCTATCAGATCCAGTATTCAACAACATCAAACTTTAAAAAGGGTACATATGCATTCACGGTGTTAAGCGGTGGAAGCAAGACGACTGCGAGTCTTGGAGCAAAGCAGCGGATTAAAGGCGGAAAAACATATTATGTAAGGGTTAGAAGCTTTTCGAACAAGTTTGGCACAAGATGCTACTCAGCATGGAGCAAGACAAAGTCAGTCAGGGTGAGAAAGTAGCCGGAGATAACATATATATAAAGCTCAGCCTGTGTGATGGATTCAGTAGAAATCACACAGGCTGAGCTTTTCTTAATGTATATTCTTAAGACACATTCTTAATGCATATAGTTACTCGGCGGTCTCGCCACCTGAGGAGATATCGCCTTCGTCTGAACTGTCCTCGCTTGAGCTGTCAGAGCCTGAGCTCTGCTGGGAACCCTCTATTGCAAGCATGGATGCATCAACCTGGGACAGCCCCACCGGGTCAGCACAGTAATATTCACCGTCATCGGTTATCTTCACAGAGACCACAACAGGACTGCGGTAATCCATGTCTGCGGCTTTATTCTGAAGGATATCCGACACGCCCTGGGCAAATTCTTTCTCGTAATCTTCCTTTGTGGTGTTGTTGAAATCGCCGGCGCTGATCTTCTTGTTATAGTCGTCGATATATGCGAACACATCGTCAAATGCCTGATTGAGAATGTCCATAGGATACACGGTCACGTCCACATAGTAGTCGCTTCCGCTCTTATAGGCTCTTGACACCTCATATTTGGCCTTGGAGTAGATGACCTTTGCGGTCTCGTCAAATATAGCATCCACCTCGTCTGTCTCTGCGTTGTTCAGTGAGTAATGATTGATGAGCTGGCCGGCCAGATAATCTATGCTGTCGCTGTACATGGCTGAGGCGTCCTCCTCGGAGCCGTCGTTGTCCTTCACGTATCCGTCAAAGCTTCCTTTGTAGTTGACGTCGAGAACGTTCTGCATGTATGCCTGATAGGTGGTCTTCTTGCGGTGAAGACAGCCTGTGAGTGATGTCATCACGATGGTTGCCGCGAGACCTAATATGACAAGTTTTGAATGGTGTTTCATCTATATGATCCTCCGTAAAATTTAAATTCAATGAGCAGTTACAATATAGCATAAAAAAAGTGGTTTGTAATCATAAAAGGTAAAAATACTTTGCTTACAGAATTATGTGTGCTATAATTACGGAGTATCTACAATAGGATTAGTTTTTCGGAGGTAAGGTCATGGCAAAACAGGTAGAAGATGTTGTAACTGACGATAGAGTAGAATCACTGAAGACAGTGAAGTTTGGTGGATATGATAAGGCATCCGTTGATTACTATATTGATGAACTTAAGGGAAAGCACAATAAAGAAGTAGAGGAGCTTAAGGCGAACGTCAACAAGCTCAGCGAGGCTGTTCTGAGTCTCAAGACCATGAGAGAGGTCAATATGACAGAGTCTTCCAAGACCATAGAGACTCTCAAGAAGACCAATTCAGAGCAGGAGAGCGAGATAGAGTCACTCAAGGAGCAGATCAATGCATACAAGCAGAGAGAGCTTGAGAATGCAGGAAGATACGAGTCAATATCAAGAACACTTCTTGAGGCCCGTGAGAGCGCAGACGCACTGATCGCACAGACTGAGAAGGAGTGCACAGACAAGAAGAATACTATAACTGCAGAGCTCGAGGCATATGAGACAGATGTCAAGGAGAGATGCACAAAGCTCCAGACAGATACAGAGATACAGTGCCAGCAGATGTATGATCAGACCGAGGCAAAGTGCAACAGCATGAAGGATGAGGCATACTCAGAGGCAGAGAAGACAAGAAATAAATCTCACGCAGATGCAGAGGCTCTGTCGGCAAAGACAGATTACGAGTGCAAGGTTATGAGAGAGGAAGCTCAGAAGGATGCTGCCAATACAAGAAATGCAGCCACAGATGATGCAACCAGACTTCGCAACAATGTGAAGAAGGAGTGCGAGAGCGTAAGCAGATATATGTCAGATCTTCTGTCATCACTGGACAATGTTATTTCTGCATGTGCTTCAACAAAGGATGTTGCCGACAAGGCATTTACCGGACTGAAGAGCGAGGCAACTGCTATGGTTAGTGATGCTGAGGATGCACAGTAGTAATATATGATATATGGTAACATGAAACTTTTCTATGTGATGGGACATAGGAAAGTTTTATGTGCATTAAGGGGTAAATAATATACGGGGTGTATAATAATGGGATAAAACTGCACTTGTGCAGTGGATATATGGAGAGATATTTATGGAGATAAACAGACTTAGTGGTTATTCAGATTTTCTGGGAATAGTTGAATATCCTGCGGTTGTGTTCTGCGAGGATGGTGAAGTCATCAGCATAAACAATGCCGCAGTTAAGATCGTGGGTTCGGATGTTGAATCCATTGCCATGGAGCCGGATAAGTTTATGGTCAGCGATGAGTTCTGGCCGACACTTGACGACAAGAAGGCTATCATATGGCACAGACTTGGACTTATAGTTAACGACAAGGACAGATATGTAGTCAGTGGATTTGTCAACCAGTTTGAATATGGTGACAAGAAGGCGTATATGGTATTGTTTGAGCTTCGATCAGACGTTACGATAGGAAGCGTGAGTCTTGAGAGGATCATAAACCATATAGGCGTTATAGCTCTGTATCTGTATAAGCCGGAGGGCGTATGGAGAACGAGATACGTATCTAAGAACATATCTGAGTATGGATATACAGATGGCAATTTCTACAGTGGGCTGGTGGGACTCAGCGACCTGCTCCCTAAGAGTGATTATGACCTTCTGATCGGACAGCTCTACAAGGTTCAGAATACCGGAGTGGATGATTTTGAGATGGAGACTAGGATCGTATCAGCTCACAGAGATATAAATAAGATGAGACTTAAGTGTCACATCGTGAGAACCACAGATGGCGACATGGATGGAATAGAGCTCCTGTTCATAAAGGACAAGGAGACCGGATACAATGAGGATCAGGCGGCGTATATATTATCTGCCATGTCTAAGATCAAGAGCTTTGTCATGGTACAGCAGTACGAGAATGGCAGACCGATCTTCAAGTATATAACCCCGAACGCCAAGCAGATGGGAATAAATGTGGATGCCATCAAGCTTGGTGACAGACTCATAGAGGATTATATCCATCCGAAGGACAGAAGCAGGGTTATGGCGAATGTCAGAAACGCCACGAAGCGCGAGGACAAGGACTACGAGGAAGAGTTCAGGATAGTCAACGACAGAGGCGAGGTTATCTGGGTGAAGTCCCAGAGCTCTGTGACACAGGCGGCTGATAACACATACACGGTTGAGTATTTTATATCTGATATTACGGACAAGAAGGCTCTTGAGAACAGTGTTGAGCGCGCTAAGAAGGAGTTCGATGACAAGCTCTCGTACATTATGAAGACAAATACCCAGTCGGATGAGGAAAGGAATCAGATAGATACCGAGAAGTGGAATCTGATAACGAAGGCGTTCTCTGCACTCACAGGACTTTATACAACTATCATAGATCCTGTGGGCAAGAAGATGGTTGAGCCGGCCGGCCCTCAGAAGCATATGGGTTATTTCTATGATATGTTTGAGAAGCCTCAGTATAAGCAGATATATATGAAGCTCAATGAGGTAGTTCTCAGGAACAATGTTCCGGTTATGATGGAGATGGACGATGACATCACGGGAAGTATGATCTGTGGTGCACCGATCATGATAGATGGCAAGCATGTGGCAACATGGATATGCTGCTCATATGATGACGAGGATGCGAAGAAAATGGAGAGCGTATACAAGGTGCAGTGGCAGCTTGGACGCATTTTCTCCGAATACGCATTCAGCTCTCAGATCCTGGCAAAGGAGGCGATCCGTGCCAAGTCAGAGGAGGTCATAATGGAGAACAAGCTGCAGTGGCAGAAGATTCTGCTTGATGCCCTGAACACTTCAGATAAGAGCTCCCAGCAGGTTATCAATGACGTGATAGCACAGGTGGGCGAGGTCTTAAATGCTGACGTGGCAGCCCTGTATGTGAAGGACAAGCAGGGAGATCTGGATTGCCAGTATATCTGGTCCAAGAATCAGAGCATGTCTGCGGAGGAGTATGTGACAGAGTGGCAGCGCGCCAACATGAAGTTCAGATCATGGCAGAATGGTCAGGGCTCGGGCAAGCTGGTGGACAAGGGATACCTTGTGATAGATGCAAAGCATATGGATGAAGCAGCTAAGAAGATCATGTCAGCGGGTCCTGTTAAGAGCTTTACCGCAGTTCCTGTGTATGTCAATGGCAATTATGGAGCGGTATTTGTGCTGGCGAATACCTCTATCAACAAATTGTGGACCACAGAAGAGATTGAATTTGTAAAGCAGACAGGTGATGTACTCAGAAGTGCCCTTGAGAAGATAGAGAGCGATGACAGCGTTAAACGCATAAACAGTGTTCTCCTCGATACATATAACTATATGGATGAGGGTATATTTATTAGAGAAGTTGATACTGGAAGAGTGCTGTTCTCGAACAGGACTCTGAACGATATGCTTGGATATGATTTTACAGACAAGGACAGTAAGCTCCTTATAGAGAATCTCAGAGATAAGTACAAGCTCATGGGAGGTCCGGATCAGCATCTGGCTACGGACAGCAAGGAGGTCAACTGGAGAAGCTATATAAGAAGTCTCGACAAGATCATGGATTTGACTGAAGTTAGCATGAAATGGCTTGACGGCAGCAATGCATCTCTTGTAATATTAAGGGACGTGAACGAATAGAAGGGAGACTTGTGATGGCAAGCGCAGATATTGGTATAGATTTAGGTACAGCCAGTATACTGGTGTATGTGAAAGGCAAAGGAGTCGTACTCAAGGAGCCTTCAGTAGTTGCATACGACAGGGATACTAATAAGATAGTGGCTATTGGTGAAGAGGCGAGACTTATGCTTGGAAGAACTCCGGGTAATATAGTGGCCATCAGACCTCTCAGGCAGGGCGTAATCTCTGATTATACGATAACAGAGAAGATGCTCAAGTATTTCATACAGAAGGCTGTCGGAAGGAGTTATTTTGGAAGACGACCTAGGATCAGCGTATGTGTACCTTCTCAGGTTACAGAGGTTGAGAAGAAGGCAGTTGAGGATGCAACTTATGCGGCCGGTGCCAGGGATGTGTCCATAATTGAGGAGCCTGTGGCAGCAGCCATTGGCGCAGGAATAGATATATACAGACCATGTGGTAACATGATAGTTGATATAGGTGGTGGAACTGCCGATATAGCAGTCATCTCTCTCGGAGGTCCTGTTGTCAGTGCATCCATTAAGGTGGCCGGAGATGATTTTGATGAGGCAGTTGTCAGATTCATGAGAAAGAAGCATAACCTTCTCATAGGAGAGAGAACCGCCGAGGAGATCAAGATCAAGATAGGTACATGTTACAGAAGACCTGAGAATATAACGTTGGATATACGAGGCAGAAACCTTGTAACCGGTCTTCCGAAGACTGTTACGGTCACATCGGATGAGACGGAGGAGGCACTTCGTGAGCCTGCGTCCCAGATATGTGAAGCTGTTCATTCAGTTCTGGAGAGAACTCCTCCTGAGCTTGCTGCTGATATTGCAGATCGTGGTATAGTTCTGACCGGTGGTGGTGCGCTGCTCCACGGACTTGAGGAGCTGCTTGAGGAGAAGACAGGAATAACCACCATGACAGCGGAGGATCCACTCAGAGCGGTGGCCATTGGTACAGGAAAGTACATCGAGCTTCTCAGCGAGAAGAACAATTAAGACAGGAGCTGAGGACTCAGTCTTCAGAGGAGAGAAAACTTGGTAAGAGAAGGTTACGTAGAGAAAGTTATATATAAGAATGAAGACAATGGGTACGCCGTCTTCGCCGTTGAGGGCGAGGACGGCGAAGATATTTTTGTGGGGAATCTTCACGGCGTTGCAGAGGGGATCTATGTATCGGCGGAGGGGGATTATGTAGAGCATCCAACTTATGATTTGCAGTTCAAATTCACCTCATGTGAGATCAAGATGCCGGATGATGTGCTCAGTATTGAGAAGTACCTCGGTTCGGGCATCATAAAGGGTGTCGGAGAGGCTCTGGCAAAACGTATAGTGAAGAAGTTCCGTATGGACTCACTCAGGATAATCGAGGAAGAGCCGGAGCGCCTTGCGGAGATACGTGGAATATCAGAGAGGAAGGCCAGAGACATTGCCGTGTCATACAACGAGAAAAAAGAGATGCAGGATGCGCTCATGTTCCTGACCGGTCTCAATATCCCGGTGAACCTCGCTGTAAAGATCTACAATGAATACGGTGACGAAGTGTACGACATAGTGAGGACAAATCCCTATAAGATAGCAGAGGATATAACGGGCGTTGGATTCAGGACAGCGGACGAGATTGCGGACAGACTTGGTATCGGAAGAGATTCGGATTTCAGGGTAAGAGCCGCTATTATGTATGCCCTATCCGGTGCAAATGGACTTGGCCATATGTATATTCCCCAGAAGATGCTGGTAGACAAGACATATTCATTGCTGATGAATGAGTACATGCCATATGATCCGGAGCTTGAGATGTCCATATGCAATCAGATACTTGAGCTCAGCGTTGCCGGCAAGATAATCATAAAGGAGTTGAAGGACGATCCAGATTCAGGGGAGCTCCCAGATGTGAGCCTTGATGATCCGGTGACTGACATAGACATGGATTTGCTGGATACGGAGTCAGAGTCAAACGTGACAAATGCCGTGTATGCAGCACCTAATTATTATATGGAGCTCAATTCGGCAAGACTTCTGTGTGAGCTCAACATAGATTTCTCAAAGGCAAAGCTCAAGATAGACAAGGTTGTTGAGACGGTAGAAAAGTCAGAGAATATGAAGCTGGCTGATGCCCAGAGACTTGCCATAAGAAATGCCGTGGATCACGGCGTTGCGGTCATAACCGGAGGCCCCGGAACCGGAAAGACAACGATCATAAATGTACTTATCAAGATATACGAGAGCTTCAGGATGAAGATAGTTCTCGCTGCGCCTACAGGACGTGCAGCCAAGAGGATAACAGAGGCCACAGGATACGGAGCACAGACCATACACAGAATGCTCGAGCTTACGGGCGGAGTGGAAGGAGAAGAGACTTCTGCGTATACATTTATGCGGAATGAGAGCAATCCACTTGAGGCCGATGTTATCATAATAGATGAGATGTCCATGGTTGACAGCAGCATTTTCTACAGTCTGCTCAAGGCTGTGGCTCCGGGCACAAGACTTGTGCTTGTGGGTGATTCGGATCAGCTTCCGTCAGTTGGCCCGGGAAATGTGCTCAAGGATATCATAGCGTCCGGTGTGTTCAGCGTGTCGGTGCTGGACAGGATATACAGACAGGGCGAGGACAGCGATATCATAGGCAATGCCCACAGGATAAAGGATGGAGAGCATGTGGAGATCAAGAACAAAAGCAGGGATTTCTTCTTTGTTCCAAGAAATGGCTACAATGAGATCGTGGCAGAGCTCAAGGTGCTTCTGACAAAGCAGCTTCCATCATATTTTGGTGTGGATAAATCGGATATACAGGTGCTGACACCTATGCGTAAGTATGATATGGGTGTTGAGAACCTAAACAAGCAGCTTCAGGATGTCCTCAATCCGGAGGGACACGGAAAACCCGAGCATGACCGGGGCGATGTGGTGTTCAGACAGGGCGATAAGGTCATGCAGGTCAAGAACAATTACAAGCAGGAGTGGAAGATACTGGATCCGTCGGGCAGATTTGCCAAGGAGGAAGGAGTCGGAGTGTTCAACGGCGATATTGGATTTGTAAAGGCTGTTGACGACTACGAGCAGAGGATCGTGGTGGAATTTGACGATGGAAGACAGACTGAGTACCCATACAACCAGCTTGAGGAGCTTGAGCATGCATTTGCGATAACCATACATAAGTCGCAGGGAAGTGAGTATCCCGTGGTTGTGATCCCGCTTCTCAGATGCCCACCTAAGCTTTTGAACAGAAACCTGCTGTATACGGCGGTGACGAGAGCCAGAAGAAGCGTGGTCATAGTGGGCAATATAGGACTGGTAAATACGATGATAGACAATGAGGATGAACAGAAGAGATACACCTCATTTGCACTGAGACTCAGGGAGATGGAGAGAAGATGAAACGATGCGCAGATAAGTTCGGGTTCGGACGACTGCTCACGGATCTCCTGTATCCCCGCCGGTGTGCGATATGTGACGAGGTGCTTCCGATGGGAGAAGGGCTGATATGCAGAGGGCATAACAGCCTTCCCTATGTGAAGATTCCGTCATGTATGGTGTGCGGCAAGGAGGTCGACAGTGAAGAGCGGGAGCTCTGTCTGGACTGTGAGAAACATTCAAGAAATTTCGAAAGAGGTTTCCCCGTATTTAATTACGTGGAACCCGTCAAAGCCAGTGTTCTGGCGATAAAATACCATAACAAAAAAGAATATTGTGATTTCTACGGAGCTCAGATGGCGGAGAAGGTGCGCCCGTATGTCAGAAGGTATGGAATAGATGCGGTCACCTGTGTACCTTTGCACAGGAAAAAGCAGAGACAGCGCGGCTACAATCAGGCGGCTGTACTGGCGAAGGTTGTCGCTGATGAACTGGGGCTTCCATTCTGTGAGGATATGCTGGTGAGAAGAAAGTACACCACACCGCAGAAGAAACTGGACAACCTGGAGAGGGCAAACAACATAAAGACATCCATGGACATAGGCAGATTGTACCCGGAGTACAGAAATATTCTGCTTGTGGATGACATATATACAACCGGTGTCACCATAGACGTGTGCGCCGGCCTTCTGAAGAAAGCCGGCGCACGCCATGTATATTATTCATCTGTATGTGTTGGCAAGGGGTGTTAGTCCTCGTCTGTATCGTCAGCTATATGGAAGTCCTCGTCGCTCTTCTCTTCCTCCTCCGGCATGTACTCGTTGAAGATGTGTACAAATACCAGTGAGCACAGATAAGCGTGAAGTCCTGCGACACATATGAGCATAAGACCGAGCACGGTGGAGCTGAAATAGCATCCCGCTGCGATCGCTGCCGTTATCGCAACCATGAGAAGTGTCCATGGAAGATTCTTGATGGACATGAGGAATGCGTTCTTGATGGTCGCTTTGACTGTGTTCTCAAACTGCGCTTGAAGAGGGAATACATACAGGACAGTGAACAGGTAGATAAGTGACATGATGGTGAATATGACCAGCATACTCTTGATGTTCCTGCTCACGGCGAACCACATGTCAAATGCACACAGGACACCGGCAAGCAGAGCCAGAACTCCTATCCCTGTAGCCTGTTTGAAATTCTCCCTGAAGCTCTTGAAGAACAGCTTGACCACGCCGCCCTGACCGTTTCTGATGCATTTCATGGTGGTGTAGTAGAGTGCTGTGGTCGATGCACCTATCGTGAGGATTGGCAAGGAAGTCAGCAGCCACAGAAAATGCAATATTACTATATCGCACACTATGGTTAGAAAATTCATGATAGGATTATCTGTCGATAATGATCTGTTCAAAATAAAATACCTCTCTTTCTTTATCCAAAAAATATTACAAGCCTAAGCCATCAGATCTTCCTTTGTAAGGGTCTCAAGTGTGGCTACGTCAATGTTGTTCATGGAAACTATTCTGGTGGCCTGCCTGGATATGGCGGATTCCATAAAGTTACGGACTTCACGGGCGTTGGCAAATGTATCGTCGTGATGTGCGGCTTTGTCGTGCCAGTATTCTGAGGCGTATGCGCGGGCATCATCGTCCAGCTTGTATTCCTGCTTGGAACACATGCTCTCGAAGATGGACATAAGCTCGTCCCCGGTGTAATCCTCAAATGTGATGAATTTGTTGAATCTGGAACGAAGTCCCGGGTTGGAGCTCAGGAACCGTTCCATGAGATCCGGGTAGCCGGCAACTATGACTATGAGATCATCTCTGTGATCCTCCATAGCTTTGAGCAGCGTGTCCACTGCCTCCTGACCGAAATCATTCTCACCCTTGCCTGCGGTGAGAGTATAAGCCTCATCTATAAATAAGATCCCGCCGAGGGCTGATTCTATGACCTCGGTTGTCTTGACGGCTGTCTGACCAATATATCCCACAACAAGTCCGCCTCTGTCGACCTCGACAAGCTGTCCTCTTGACAGTATGCCCAGACCCTTATAGATATTTGCAAGAAGTCTTGCCACCGTGGTCTTTCCTGTTCCCGGATTGCCGGAGAATACAAGGTGGAGAGATACGGACGGTTGTTTCATGCCGTTTTCCTCGCGGAGCTTCTTGATCTTCAGAAGGTTTACGAGGTTGGTGATGTCCTTCTTCACGCTCTCGAGACCGGTCATGGAATTCAGTTCCTCGAGAAGAGTGTCCACATCCTTGACGGGTTCAGCACTTTCGGAAGCTGTCGACTTAGCCGGAGTCTGTGAGACTGGGGAAGCACTCTTTGGGAGTGCGTTGTACTTGTCGAGCAGTGGGCTTGGATCTATGGCGTACAGGTTCATGGACTTGAGATATTTGTCGAGCATGAGGCAGTAGCCTGTGAGCCTTGCTATCTCGTTGTCGTCAGTCATGTTGTTGCAGGCGATGAATTCCTGACCCATGAGCTTGAACATTCTGACGTAATCTCTGGAACGGTATACTGATTTGGGATTTACCTTTGCCCGGGCCAGATCGCCCTGTACAAAATATGTAAGGGATCTAGGTGGTGTCACGGCAAAATCCCTGGTTGTTCTCTCATATTTGAATGTGCGGAATTTGTCTGTTGTAAAGTGCTGGTTCAGGTATTCGCGGACAAATTTTATCTCCAGGGTAAGTTCTGCCTGGTCGGAGCTGGACAGATATGCAAGAAACTGAAGCAGGTCAAACTGAAGCATCTCTCTTGTCTTGAGTCCTGTCTTCTGGCGCGCACCGTAGCCGTCGTTGTCCAGCGAATCGGCATAGGAATAGCAGTTGTCCAGTTCGGCTTTTAGTGAGTAATTCATAAGTTGTTCCCCATCCTTTCCATAAAGCACATAATTGTATCTATTGTAAAGCCTTTGGCCCATGTAATCAAATAAAGTTTTGCCTGGTTAATCCATTTATTGTGTCATATTTGTATTTTGTATGATAAAATAGCAGTTATATGAGCAAAATTTACACCAAAAGGTGACAAACGCGACAGGAGACAGACGATATGAAATTCAGACCATGCATAGACATACACAATGGACAGGTAAAGCAGATAGTTGGAGGCAGTCTCTGTGATGAGGGTGACAGAGCAGATGAAAACTTTGTATCACAGAAGGACGGAGACTTCTTTGCTGAACTGTACAAAAGCTATGGACTTAAGGGTGGTCATATCATACTTCTCAATCCTGCGTCCAGCGAATACTATGACGCCGATGTAAGACAGGCACAGCTCGCTCTGGCTGCATATCCGGGAGGACTGCAGATAGGGGGGGGAATAAATGCTGACAATGCACAGCGGTTCATAGATATGGGTGCGTCACATGTCATAGCCACATCATTTGTGTTCAGGGATGGAGAGATCAACTACGACAACCTGAAGGCACTTGAGAATGCTGTGGGCAGAGAGCATCTGGTGCTGGATCTGTCCTGCCGGAAGAGGGACGGAGAGTATTATATTGTCACTGACAGATGGCAGAAATTTACAAATGTAAAGGTGGAGGAGGCAACGCTTGACCGGCTCTCAGAATACTGCGACGAGTATCTCGTTCATGCGGTGGATGTGGAGGGCAAGGCGTCAGGCATAGAGACCCATGTTGCGGACATGCTTGGAAGATGGGGAAAGCTGCCGATGACATATGCCGGAGGTGTGGCATCATTTGACGATCTGGAACAGCTCAGAAGTCTCGGAAGGAACAGGATAGACGTGACCATAGGGAGTGCACTGGATATCTTTGGGGGACATATGGCGTTTCAGGAGATTATAAGGTTTATGGAGGGTTAACATGGCAAAGATGAAGAAGGTACTGGCCATTGCGATGGCTACGGCTATGGGTATGTCCATGCTGGCTGGCTGCGGAGGTCAGGGCAAGGACGATGTGACAGAGGCGACAAGCCAGGCGGAGACCAGCGAGGCTGCGACCTCGGAGGAGAAGACAGAGGAGGCTGCTTCGGAGGAGGCTGAACAGGAGAAGACAGAGGTCAAGGCAGGGGATGTCCTGATAGACCTGAACTTTGATGACAATGACACGGACGAGTGCCATACATATTCAAATGGCGGACAGGCCGTACTCGGAGCAGAGAACGGAGAACTGTGTCTGGATATAACCGGAACAGGAAGCCTGGATTATGCGAACCAGATATACTATGACGGATTTGAGCTCAACCAGGACTGTGTGTATGAGCTGTCATTTGACGTGCACAGCACCATTGAGAGAGGACTTCAGTACAGACTTCAGATAAATGGCGGTGATTACCACGCTTATGTGATGGATGACATAACGATAGGCACTGAGACACAGCACATATCCAAACAGTTCACCATGAGTGAGGAATCGGATCCGGCACCTAGAATGTGTATGAATCTGGGACATTTCGAGGGCGTTGGTGATGACAGCGTGCCTCACAAGGTATACTTTGACAATATCAAGCTCACTGTAGTTGACGCCTCAAGCGCACAGAGCGTTGAGGGTATTCCTGATCCAAAGCTGGTTAACATCAACCAGATGGGTTACGGCAAGGATGCGAAGAAACTTGCCACAGTGACTGACAGAGACGCCAAGAGCTACGAGGTAAAGAGCGTCGCTGATGACAAGGTAGTCAGCAAGGGTGACGTATCTGGCTGGGATTACGATCCTGCTGTGGGCGACAAATGTGCGGTTATAGATTTCTCTGATGTCAAGGATCAGGGTACATACAAGATAGTTCTCGACACCGGAGCAGAATCATACGAGTTCCCTGTTGGGGATGGCGTGTATGACGATATATACAAGGCGTCAGTGCTCATGTTCTATGACCAGAGATGTGGAACAGAGCTTGATTCAGCCATAGCCGGTGATTTTGCACACGCTGCATGTCACACGGGAACTGCCATAGTGTACGGTTCAGATGTTGCAAAGGATGTGACCGGCGGATGGCATGATGCCGGAGACTACGGAAGATATGTTGTTCCGGGCGCAAAGGCGGTACAGGATCTGCTCCTTACATATGAGGATTCAGAGTATGCGGCAAAGGACGACGCTATCGGAATACCTGAGAGCGGCAACGGTGTTCCTGACGTTCTGGATGAGGTCAGATACGAGCTTGACTGGATGCTCAAGATGCAGGATGAGACCAGCGGCGGAGTTTATCACAAGGTTACCGGAGAGGTGTTCCCTGAGATGGTGGCTGCTGTTGAGGAGACTGCACAGATGATACTCTCACCTATATCCAACACAGCAACAGGCGATTTTGCGGCTGTTATGGCAAAGGCTTCAGTTGTATACAGAAAGTACGATGCAGCATTTGCAGATTCATGTCTTGCTGCAGCTCAGAAGGCATGGAAGTATCTTGAGCAGCATCAGGGAGAGGCAGGCTTTAAGAACGTTGGAAGCATAGTTACAGGTGAGTATCCTGACAGCAATGACAGCGATGAGTACCTGTGGGCAGCAGCGGAGCTGTATATCGCAACAGGTGATGAGAGCTACAATGATTATGTGAAGACAGCCATCGAGGGAAGCGTTAAGTACGGCCTTGGATGGGCGGATGTCGGATATTATGGAATATATGATTACTGTGTAAATGTAAAGGACTGCGCAGCAGAGAAGGAGATACTTAAGAAGGGTGCTGACAAGCTTGTAGATAACTATGCCGGCAGCGGCTTCGGTTCAACAACAGGCGGCTCTTATGTATGGGGAAGCAACATGGTCGTTGCGGATAACGGAATCCTCCTGCTCATGGCATCAAAGGTTCTGGGCGACGATTCATATGTGGACTATGCGGCAGACCAGCTCAACTATATACTTGGAAGAAATGCAGTCAGCTACTGTTATGTGACAGGATATGGTTCACAGACTCCTGAGAATCCACACCACAGACCTTCAGAGGCACTGGGCAAGGCAATGCCTGGAATGCTTGTGGGCGGTGCCGATGGAAACCTTGAGGATCCATATGCGAAGGCTGTTCTTGCAAAGCTTCCAAAGGAGAGATGCTATGTCGACAACGTACAGAGTTATTCATGTAATGAGGTAACGATCTACTGGAATTCACCTCTTGTATATCTTCTTGCGAACTTCAAGTAGCAAATATTTAAGAATATGTAACTATCATTAGTACATCATATTTGATATAACTGTTGAATATCATGTAAGGAATCGGTATGGAAATATGAATGAATATGTGGACAAAATAAAAAAGCTTATGGAGAAAGAGATGGTCAGATATGTTATAGCCGGAGGAATGACCACGGCTGTGAATCTTGTATCATTCTTTGTGTTGAGACTTGTGACGGATCTGTCGCGAAGTGCGGCGAATATCATAGCGATAATGCTTGCCATATTATTTGCCTACTTTGCAAATGGATTTTACGTGTTCAGGTCGGAGCAGAGGAAGAGCATAGGCCGGATCATAAGGGAGTTCATATCATTTGTGGGAATGCGTCTGTTTGCCATGGTGGTGGAGGTCGTTGGAACCAACCTACTGTGCGACTCCTTCAGATACAATGAGTTTATATCAAAGATAATAATTCAGGTAGTTGTACTTGTAATAAACTATATATTCAGCAAATGCTTCGTATTTAAGAGGGATAAAAAGCCTGTAAAGGATATATTTGCTGACAACTATATCATGATAATCGCTTTTATCATCCCGGCGATATTTATGTTCGTGCTGTGGGTGGTGGCGGAGATAGGACCATTTGGCGGACACAGCCTTACCATGGTGGACAGTCTTCACCAGTATCTGCCATTCTTCTCTGATTATCATGACAAACTGGTGAACGAGGGAAGCCTGTTCTATACATGGGACATAGGCATGGGAAGCAATCTGCTTGACATAATCGCCTACTATATGGCTTGTCCTCTGAACTTTATAATCGTGCTGTTCAGCAGGGAGCATCTGTACATAGCGATGTGCCTGCTCATAAGTATCAAGATAGCTCTGTCCGGTATGACCATGGCGAGCTATCTTGGATACAAGTGCAGGAACAAGAACAACCTGCTCATCATTCCATTTGCTGTGGCATATGCGCTCAGCAACTATGTCATAGGATATTCATGGAATCTCATGTGGATGGACTGTATACTGATACTTCCGCTTATCATGCAGGGCTTCGAGCAGATGATGGAGGACGGCAGCAACTACAGACTGTATACGCTCAGTCTGTTCTACGGACTTCTGTGTAACTACTATATATGTTTCATGATATGTGTGTTCCTGGTTCTCCAGTTTATACTCACCAATCACAAGAACATATACAAGGGCGCAGAGGACACTTTGAGATTTGCGGGAACATCTGTCATGGCTGCGGCTATGTCTGCGTTTCTGCTGATTCCAGCTTATATCGGGCTTAACACCACGGCGTCTGCCACCAGACATTTCCCTAAATGGGAGTGGTACGGAAGCATATGGGATATGATAAAGCAGATGTTTGTCCTGACTGAGCCGATAAAGAGCCAGCAGTTTGACGGCGGTGTGAACCTGTACTGCGGTACATTTGCCATACTGCTGATAGGAATATATATTTTCAATACAAAGATCAAATGGTATGAGAAGCTTAAGAATGTGATACTGATCGTATTTCTCATGATGAGCTTTAACAATACGCTGCTCAACTATATATGGCACGGCTTCCATGATCAGTACGGAATCCCGAACAGATTTTCATTCCTGTTCATCTTCATTCTGCTGAGCATGGGATACGAGGCCCTTGCAAATACAGACAAGAAGCAGATACCGGGAATAGCCCTGGGAATTATCGTGTCGTTCGGTTTTCTGGTTTATGCAGACAAGAATATTGATATGGACAGGACGGTAATTATCCTCACATGGGTGCTGTTTGTTGTGTACTCGGCGGGAATCCTGGTGCTGGGACTTGTCCGCGGCAAAGGCAGATTCGCAGTGGCAGCTATACTTTCAGTGTTGTGTCTGACTGAGATCGTGTTCAGCGCGGCAAAGGGATACGAGAGTAACGGAACGGTGAACATACCGGATTACTATGGCGACGCTGCTAGTGTGCAGGCCGCTATAGATTCAGTTAAGACAGGCCATTTTCCATATAGGACGGAGCTCAACAACACCAAGGTGGTGGATGAATCTACCTATTACAATATGCAGGGAGTCAGCCTGTTTGGTTCGACGGTTTCAAATGACCTTGTGAATGCCATGCACGGACTTGGTTTCTACACAGGTGCCAATGAGTTCCTGTTTGACGGAGCAAATCCGGTGTCAAGTTCGGTTCTGGGCATAAGATATTTGTTCAGGAGACAGGATGAGCATATGTCCTACGATATGGACTATGTGGATACGGTGGATGGCGTTGATGTATACCAGAACAGCCGGGCGCTCAAGCTGGGCTTCATGGTGAATAACGAGCTGAAAGACTGGACTTCTGATGCATCGAATATGTTTGACAGTATAAATAATTTCGTGGAAAAGTCGACTGGGGTGGCTGGTACGTTCAGCCAGATATATCCGGAGGTAACTGGCTCTTCAAATGACATCACGATAACACATGACAATCCGTACAGTGAATACTTTGGACTTTCCGATATCACACCGGGTATCGTGAGCTTTGGACTCAGCTTTGACATAACAGAGGAACAGAATGATCTGTACATCATAGCGAACTGCAATGGAATCACCAAGATAAGGATATATGTGAACGGTGAGGAGCAGAATTACGAGAGACTTCAGTACCAGACATACCATGTGGGACATCTGATAAAGGGAACCAACGTGGAGGTCGAGTATTATTTCTCTGCGGGTGTACCTGACAATACATCTGCAAGACTTACGATAGCCACTCTCAACGGTGCTGCATTTGACCAGGCGTATGAGAGATGGGCTGACAATCAGTTAAATATCAACAAATTTGAGGATGGATATGTGAAGGGACATATATCAGTCGATGAGGCTGGCCTGATGTTCACATCCATACCATATGATTCGGGCTGGACTGCCTATGTTGATGGCAGAAAGACCGATATACAGACTGTTGCGGGAGCATTTATCGCACTGGATCTCGAGAAGGGAGACCATGTGATAGAGTTCAAGTATTTCCCTAGAGGACTCAAGAGCGGCCTGATATTCACATTTGCCGGATGGCTTGTGTTTGCGCTGCTTATGAATGCGAAGATCATCAAGGAGAAGCGCGGCAGCAAAAAGGGGAAGCCTGAGGATGAGGATCGGACAGATGATGAAGCAGTGATAGAGTAATGCAGATCTGTTGAGAGATAAAATATGCATAATAACGAGGTGGAATGGCTGGAAGATCATAAAAAGTAGTCCAATATGTACAAAATAACAGAGAAAATTTGTACATTATTCAGCATAAAAAACTATATGAGCGTTGACCTTAATAATTATTTATAATATAATGTATCCATGTGGATATGCATAGGAGTGTCTATGTGGCAAACGCAATATTTATAGAAACAGAGGTGCATTAATGGACAAAATTAAGGAAATTGGGATTAAGCCGCTTGCACTGGCCATGGCTGTTCTGGCTTTGCTGGCGGGAGTGCTGGGAGTCGCCGGTATCGGTGTGGGAGCTATTATATGTGGCGTCCTGGCAGCGGTCGTTGCTGTTCTGGTATTACTGGTATTCGGAGATGGCAACATGGGATCAGCAGGAAAGTCTGATAAGTATAAGAAGCTTTTCATGAACCTTCCTATAGGATTTGCACAGGCGAGGATCGTTAATGATCCTGTCAACGGAACAAACTACGAGATAGTAGACGCCAATGAGATATTTGGGGAGTATTTCAAGCTCGATGTGTCTGACTACAAGGACAAGATACTGAAGGAGAGTAAGATAGAGGTACTTCAGGATATCAATGCATGGTTCACAGCTTATAACAACTCCGGCACCAAAGAGGGAGATCTGATGGATGTTGAGATCACCATGGAGTCACTTCAGAAGGTGTTCAACACAGTTATGTATAAGTCAGAGGCTGATTACATCAACATGGTAGTCATAGATGTGACCAAGCAGAAGGAGACTGAGGAGAAGCTCAGCAAGGCCATCGTGGATGCGAATGCAGCATACAAGACACAGGCCGAGTTCCTTGCAAACATGAGCCACGAGATAAGAACACCTATCAACGGTATTCTCGGTATGCTCCAGCTCACACTTATGGCTGAGGATCTTCAGGCTGATTACAGAGATAACCTTATCACAGCTAAGAACTGTGCAGACACACTGCTCAGACTTATCAATGATATTCTTGATATAAGCAAGCTTGAGGCTGGTAAGTACAAGATCAAGGAAGAGACATTTGACATCAGGACTGCCATCGAGGACACAGTTGCTGCACAGGTTCCGATCGCAACCAACAAGGGACTGCAGCTCGACTGTTCATTTGGAAGCAATATTCCAAAGCTTGTCCGCGGTGATGGACAGAGAATCCAGCAGGTTCTCAACTGTCTGCTTTCAAATGCTATCAAGTTTACATCCGAGGGAAGCGTAAGAGTCAAGATAGCATCCATGGATGACGGGGACAACAAGATTAAGATCAGAATGGCAGTTGCAGATACCGGTATAGGTATCTCAGAGGCTAACATGAGCAAGCTGTTCATAAGATTCAGCCAGGTAGATGCATCAGATACAAGAAAGTACGGTGGTTCAGGTCTGGGACTTGTCATCACCAAGCAGATCGTTGAGCTGATGGGTGGTAACATAACAGTTCAGAGTAAGGAAGATATAGGTTCAACATTCATCGTCGAGATACCACTCAAGGTTATCAAAGCGGCAGATGCAGCAGATGAGTTCCTCAAAGAGAAGGAGGAGCCGGCGGTATTCTCCATCAATGCACACAGCAAGGCAAGGATACTTGTTGCAGAGGATGAGCCGGTCAACCAGCAGGTTATCGGTAAGCTTCTCGGTATGGCAGGATTCTCATACGATATAGCTGAGAATGGCCAGAAGGCTGTTGAACTGTTCAAGACCAAGATATATGATGCGGCACTGTTTGACGTACAGATGCCAGTTATGGACGGTATAGCAGCTACACAGGAGATCAGGGAGATAGAGCGCAAGGAGAAGAGAAAGAGACTTCCGATCATTGCGGTTACGGCGAGAGCCATGTTCGGTGACAAGGAGAGGATTCTTGAGAACCAGCTTGATGATTATATCGCAAAGCCTTATAATCTCAATGATGTGGTTGATACACTGAATAAGTACATAGACGACTGATGTGAAAGGTCATAAGTATACATGAAATAGTGAGAAACAAAGTCAAATAAAAAATCGGGGATTATGGAATCAACACCCATATTCCCGGTTTTTTTAGTTTTACATGGATATATTAAGGCAGATAAAGAAAGATCTATATTACATGGAGGTATATGATATGTCAGATTTTTTCCAGGATGTGTTCAACAAGACCAAGAAGTTTGCAAATAATGCGGTGGATGAGACGAAGGACGCAGCACAGAAGGCAAAGCTCAACAACAAGATATCAAATGAGGTGCAGATGATCGACAGGAACATGGTTGAGATCGGCAAGTATTTCTACGAGCAGAACAAGGAGAATCCACCTCAGGAGCTGCTCCAGTATTTCAACAATGTAAAGGTTCTTCAGGACAGTATAGCCATAAGCAGGAGCGAGATACAGAACATTGATAATGCCATGGCGGCAAGGAAGCAGGCTGATATGAATCCTAATCAGAGTCCTAACCAGAACTATAACCAGAACCCAAATAACAATCAGAACATGGGAAATGGACAATTTTAGTAAAAAAAATTATATATACATGCTGTAAAATCAGAAGCCCGTTCGTAACAGGACGGGCTTTTTGTATATTGAAATTGGGCAATATACAGCCTGTATATAGCCGCAATTTATAAAATTTTCTTTATGAAATCCCCCCTTTACAAAGGCTGAGAGAGGGTGTAAGGTGTGCTTACAACTCAGAGAGAAGGGAGGACAGAGATCATATATTATGTAATACCATTGATCGCAACTGTGAGCATGGCGGTGGTATCGGACTTCAGAGACTGGAGGATTCCGAACAGGCTTATCGCAGTTGGCATGATACAGGGATTCCTGATGTCGGCAGTTGTCAGAGGACCGTGTGATGGACTTCTGAGCAGTGTGGCAGGCTGTGTTATTCCTGTGGTGATCTTGTTTGTATTATTTCATAAAAAAGCCTTGGGGGCAGGTGATATCAAGCTGCTGGCGACGGCTGGCACATTTGTAGGAACCGATGTGATCCGGGTGATTGTTTACTCCTTTTTGGCCGGAGGAGTTATATCTTTATTTTTTCTTTTAAAAGAAGTTTTAATGTCAGTTACGAATCGTAAAGAAATTTCAACAAAACAATTTTATAGGAATCTGATGAAGTCCAGGGTACATTTCTCTGCTGCCATAATGGGCGGAGTCATGTATTACGTGTGCACTACAGAGTGGAGGTGACAAAATTCAGCAGTACAAGATTGGAATACTGGATGGTGACAGGGCTTACATGATAAGTCTTATGAACCATATCAATTCGGACAGGGACAATCCGCTGTTTGCGCTTGCATTTTCATCGGAGGGAGAACTGTATGGGTATCTTGAGACTAAGACTCTGGATGTTCTGCTGATGGATGAGAATATTCCTCTGGATGAGAGCAAAGTGCCGGTGGCCTGCCGGATGATATTTATGACGAGGGATAGAGTCGATGGATCAGAAGAGATCAGCCATAACAGGATATTCAAATATTCCAGGGTACGGAACATTTCTTCAGAGATCCTCAGATATATGAATATAGACGATACGGACCGCAGAAGAAAGCTGTTCAGGTCGTATGCAGTTATATCACCCATAGGGAGGTGTGGTAAGACAAACCTTGCGGTCAGCCTGTGCATGAATGATGAGGTGCGGGGCGGCCTGTATGTGGGCATGGAGGAGTACAGTGCATTTCACGACCATGAGGACGTTCTGGCGAATGTGATATATCTGGTGAAACAGAGGTCACCGGATCTGACCGGATATATGGAGCAAAATATCGTGGAGCTTGAGGAATACAGCGTGCTTGGATATCTGGGATCGTACATAGATGCACTGGAGCTGGACACGGAGGATATGGTGTGGCTCATAGACGAGTTCCGCAGATGGGGCAGATATACAACGGTTGTGTTTGATATGGGACAGGCGGTTCTCAAGGATCTGGCGATACTTGGGGCATTTGACGAGATAATGGTTCCGGAGCTTAAGGATGAATTGTCCCAGGACAAGCTTGGGATGTTCGAGAGGGTTCTGGAGAGAAGGGAGCTCGGTAAGATTGCTCGGAGGCTGCACAGGTTGAACGTGCCGCTGGCGGTTCCGGGAAGTGCGGAGATGCTGAGATTTATAGAAAGTGAAATAGGAAGCAGAAGATGAAACAGGATGACAGACAGTTGATACGAAGCAAGGTCATGCAGAGTATAGATATGTCGGGTGACATAGGAGATGAGCAGGTCAGCGATATGATCGACAGGTGTATTCTCGAATCTGAGTCCGGGAATGTGCTGAGCGTGAGGGATAAGCTTGCGCTGAAGAAGGAACTGTTCAACAGTCTGAGGAGGCTTGATATATTGTCAGAGCTTCTCGACGATGAAGCGGTGACTGAGATAATGATAAATGGCTACAGCAATATATTTGTCGAGCGGGCAGGAAGGATGTACAGATATGACAAGGCATTTGAGAGCGAGGATCGGCTCAAGACCATAATCCAGAGCATCGTAGCGGAGTGCAACAGGATAGTAAATGAGGCGTCGCCGATAGTGGATGCAAGGCTTAAGGATGGTTCGAGAGTGAATGTGGTGCTGCCGCCGGTGAGCCTGAGCGGCAGCGTGATGACCATAAGAAAGTTTCCGAAGGACAAGATGACCATGGACAAGCTGGTGGAGATCGGATCAGTCACCATGGAGGTTGCTGATTTCCTGAAGAATCTGGTCGTGGCGGGCTACAACATAATCATCTCGGGAGGAACCGGCGCGGGCAAGACGACATTTCTGAATGCCCTGTCAGGGTATATACCGGCGGATGAGAGAATTGTCACGATAGAGGATTCGGCGGAGCTTCAGCTTGCGGGCATCGACAATCTGGTGAGCCTTGAGGCGAGAAGTGCAAATGTCGAGGGCGAAAATGCGGTGAGCATAAGGAATCTTATCAAGACGAGCCTCAGAATGAGACCTTCACGGATAATAGTGGGTGAGGTCAGGGATGCGGCGGCGATAGATATGCTTACTGCCATGAACACAGGACACGATGGAAGCCTGTCAACAGGACATGCAAACTCTGCCCGGGACATGCTGACGAGGCTTGAGACCATGGTTCTGATGGGTGCGGATATGCCTGTTCTGGCGATAAGGCAGCAGATAGCGTCGGCGGTGGACATAGTTGTCCAGCTTGGAAGACTGAGGGACAGATCCCGAAGATGTATAGAGATAAGCGAGGTCACAGGACTGGAAGGAGGTGAATTTGTCATGAATAAATTGTATGAATTTCATGAGAGCAATATGGGAAAGGACAGGGGGCGAGTGGAAGGAATGCTTAGAAAGATAAATGATCTTCACAACACATCAAAGCTCGTGGCGGCTGGACTTATAAGCGTTAATGAGAGCAGTGATTCAAGGAGGGATGTGTGCTGAGACAGGGTATAGATTATGATTCTTATAAACTAAGTGTCAGGGAAATCGTAACCGGTATCGCTGTGTATTCAGTCATAGCGGTGATGGTGTCGGTGCTCTTCTTTGACAGTCTTATACCGTGCCTGGTGTTCACGCCGGGGATTCTGGTATTTCTCAGGAAAATTGCCGATGGTAAATGCCGGCAGAGAAAGAATAAACTTAATAATGAATTTAAGGAAATGCTACTGTCCCTGTCCGCAAATATGGCGGCGGGATATTCATTGGAAAAAGCGTTTGTTCCAGCTTGTCACGAGTTGGACGGAATGTATCAGGGGAAATCTTATATCAGACAGGAAATGCTGCTCATAATAAACGGCCTTGAGATGAGCTCTGATGTTGAAAGTCTTTTGAGGGATATGGCGGACAGGTCAGGACTTCAGGATGTGAAGGAATTTGCTCATGTGGTCGCAGTTGCAAAGGGCTCCGGGGGAAATCTCATCAGGATGATGAAGAAGATGGTTGAAAATATTGACAGGCGTCTGGAAGTGGAGGAAGAGATAGACACGATGATAACGTCAAAACGGCTGGAGCAGAATATCATGTCCGCCATGCCATTTGTCATCATTCTGTATCTGAGGGTGTGTAATCCTGGATATATGGATGCGCTGTATGGCAATGCTCTGGGGATAGCTGCCATGAGTGCGTGTCTGGTGATCACGGCGGCGACGGTGATATGGGGCAGAAAGATCACAGATATACATATGTGAAAGGATGATGGATATGCTGAAAAGGGCTGCGGGAAAAATATACGGCTGGATAGAACCGCATATGGACAATGACAAGATGCTCACGAAGATAAAGAGGGTATACATATGTACGGATGCCGCGGCGAGGGATAAATGTGCGGAGATGTACACAGACATTATTGCGAAGATCCTGCTGGTGCTTTTGGTGACATGTATTCTTGCGGTGATCCTTGTGGCAAAGGAAGCATTTGCGCCTCATCAGGTGGTGCTCACCAGAGATGGGTACGGAGGGGATGTGTCCACCGTCACTTTGGAGACTGATATAGATGGAGAAAAGACTGATTTTGATGTGGATGTCATGCCGCTGGAATATGATCCTGACGATATGGAAGCTGTGTTTGAGCAGGGATTTGGTGAGATTGAAGACCTGTATCTTGGGGAAAATGAATCCCCCGACGAAGTGATATATGATCTGGAGCTTGTGGATCACCTGGATGCGCTCGGACTCGATGTGCAGTGGATAAGCGAGGACAACGAGCTGGTGTCGTCCGATGGACGTATCGGCGATATAGCGGAGGGAGAAGACAGAATAGTGTCCATCACGGCTGTTCTTACATACAGGGAGCTGAGCGCGGAGAGAACATATCAGATACGCGTGTGCGGAAGGGAAGAGACAGGCAGGGAAAAGGCTCTGAAGGATATAAGGGAAGGCATCAGGGAGATACAGGCGGGAAGTGGAGATTCGAGCGAGGTGGCGCTGCCGGAGCAGATAAACGGATATGCGGTCAGGCCCACCTCGGGAGGCGGAAGTGGTCTTATGATACTGTTTCTCGGTGGTTTCGCAGCCATTTGTATATGGGGTGGAAACAGGTCGAAGATCCGGGGAATGGAAAAAAAGAGATCCGATGAGCTCATGTCGGAGTACCCGGAGCTTTTGGATAAGCTGACGCTCTATCTTGGAGCAGGAGTCACGGTCAGAGGTGCATTTGCAAGGATAGTGAAGAGTGGCAGGGAAGATTGTGCCGGTACGGATCAGGGCGGGAGTGTCCTGACCAGGGAACTGATTTATACGCTAAATGAGATCCAGGCAGGAGTATCCGAGAGTGAGGCTTACTACAACATGGGGCACAGGATAAATCTGCCGGTGTATATAAAGCTCATGTCGCTTTTGTCACAGAATGTGAAGAAAGGCACGAGAGATATATTGATCATGATGGCGGGCGAGGAGCAGAACGCAATGCAGACCAGAAAGGAGATGGCGAAGAGAAAGGGGGAGGAAGCCGGGACAAAGCTGCTTCTTCCGATGGTGGTTCTGCTGGGAGTGGTCATGGTAATAGTCATGCTGCCCGCAATAATAAATTTTTAAGATAATAAGTTTTAAGGAGGAAAAATGTATGAAGAGATGGGAAGATTTTATGGAAGATGAGTCAGGTATGGGAGTGGTCGAAATAATCCTTATAATGGTGGTCTTGATCGCGATGTGCGTCATATTCAAGCAGCAGATAACTTCTCTGGTGAACAACATATGGAACTCGATCAACAAGAGTGCAAAGAAGATATATTAAGGGGGAGCTGTATGAGAAATCAGGGACATGTAACGGTTTTTCTGAGTATAATCCTGATCCCCATGCTGCTTCTGGGGTTCTCCGTGCTTGAGATGGCGCGGATAAGAATGGGCAGTGCCAAGGCCGCAATGGCGGCCGAGGGCGCAGCCTGTGATGTGAAGGCGGCGTACGACAAGGAGTTGTTTGAGGAGTATCATCTGCTGGCGGTCGACAGCACATTTGGCGGACACGGTGAGGGAAAGCTTGAACAGATGGCGCAGGATTATCTGGAATATACTCTGGAAAATGGTCAGGGCGACAATATGAGCGTTGAAGATGTGGCGCTGGCAGAGTGCAGGGGACTTCTGGAGAATGACTGCGAGAATATGAAGCTGCAGATAACTGACCATATGAAGGTGTACATGGAGGAGAAGGGAATAGAAGACATTCTTGAGATGATAACATCCGGGGATAAGGCCATGGAGGATGCTTCTGGAGCTGTGGAAAATGGTAAGAATGAGTCGAATCAGGATGAGAGCAGTTGGAGCGGTACGGATCCTAGAAAAGCGCTGAAAAGCATCCTGACAGGTGGACTTCTGAATGTTGTCACGCCATCCGGGCGGGTGGTGTCAGATCAGGCATACGATCTGGATGGCTTTCCGTCAGACGGACAGGCGGAGGATACGAGACAGTGGGAGGACATAGAATTTGACGATCTGGATAAATTCCAGAGGCAGCTCATGTCGGATGGAGAGAGATCACAGACCGGAATAGTGGATGACATATATGGTGTCGGGTATGCACTGGCGAATTTCAATACATTTACCGACAGGAAACAGGACAGACCATTTGAGTGTGAGGTGGAATACATTATCGCCGGAAAGGATAATGACCATGACAATCTGCAGGGGGTCGTGAACAGGATAGTGCTTCACAGACTGCCGCTCAATCTGGCATATCTGCTCTCAGACAGCGCAAAGATGGCCGAGGTGTCATCCATAGCTGCGGTGCTGGCTCTTGTGCCGGGGGTCACCTATGGGGCGGCGAAATATCTGCTGCTCGGATGCTGGGCTTATGCTGAGACAATTGTTGATATAAGGCTGCTGCTTGACGGCAAAAGCGTTCAGTTTATGAAGACAGACGAATACTGGGTGACGGACATCAACAATCTTGACAAGCTGATGAATCTGGATTCCGTGGACTATGAAGGCGTGGATGCTGTGAGCTACAGGGATTATCTGGCAATACTTCTGATAGAGAATAAAGGAGGCATGTATTACAGGCTGGCGGATCTTATACAGCTTAATTTCAGACAGACGGATGAGTCGTTTGAGATGAAGAATATGATGTATTCTCTGACATTTGATGTTGAGGTCAGTCAGGACAGGAAATTTGCATCGTTTATAGAAGATCACGAGGGCGTATCGAAGATAGATGACGGACTGTACAGGTACAGCTTCAGGCAGTGTGTGAGTTATTGAGATATGAAAATATCCTGAAGGGGGGTGTTATATGTTCTCTTGTTGTATGTTGAAAAGTAAATATATGAAAGATAAATCGCCTCTCCAAGCGCATATTACTATAGATTTTGTTCGGATCAGGTATGGCAGGAGAATATATAAGACAGCTCCTTTGGGATGTGACCGTGGTAGTGCCAGTGTGGAGGCATCGCTGGTGCTGCCAGTGTTTATATTTGCCATGCTGACTGTGTTTGCCATGGCCGGATGTATACGGACACGGACTGTGATATATGAGGGCTTACATGAGACGGCTGCGTATCTTGCGGAATGCAGCTATGCGTATGAGCTAGCCGAAAAGGGCGCGGACATGGGGCCGTATGCTGAAGGTATGGCAGATGGTGTGTCGCTCGTGCTGGCGAACAGGAAGATCAGGGAGTACATAGATGACAAAGGCACGGTGAACACATATGTCGACGGCGGAATGTCCGGGGTTAAGGTGATAAATGCAGAGCTGTCGGATGACGGATTTGTGTGCCTCAAGGTCAGATATATGCTGAAAATCAATCTGCCATTTGCCGGAGGATCCACCGTGGGGTGCGTGGACAGGATAAGACAGAGGGCGTACCTGGGATATGACAGGTCGCAGGATGATGACGATGATGATGAGTATGTGTATGTGGCTGAGAATGGTTCGGTGTACCACAACTCGCGGAGCTGTTACCATATCAGGATATCTGTGAGAAGCGTGAGTGGGGAGGTTCTGGATGACAGATATTCCGGGCTTTCGGCGTGCAGGATCTGTGGAAGATATAAAAGCAATGGTGTGATCTATGTCACTGAACAGGGAGACAAATATCACTATTCGCTGGGCTGCTCCGGCTTGAAGCGGACGATATACAGAAAGAAAAAGTCAGAGTGCGGGGGACTTCCTCAGTGCTCTGAGTGCGGGAAAAGATAGGAGAAGATAAGAAAAGATAAGAAAAGACAGGAGGAGTCAGATATATGGATGACAATGGATCTATAGTTCTGGAGATGTGCCTGATAACACTGATACTTGTGTGTGCCTTGTTTGTGGTGATGAACATGTTGTTTATAGCGTTTAACCATGCGGCGGCATCGGGGGAGGCATATTTGGTACTGTACAACCGAGAGGAATACAGGATCAATGAGATTGGTGAGGGGGATACGGACAGTGCAGAGAAAGCGATGTCCACAAATGTATCCGAGACCGTGATATGTGCCGATGGTGTGAATGCGGAAATGGCCATGAATGGGAAGAATCTGGTTGCGGAGATAACTTACAGAGAGTCATTTCCGGGGATACAGATATTGATAGATGACGGCAGATGTGACAGAAAGACTGCGGCCAGACAGGAGATAAGGGATGTAGGAAATGAACTTAGGAGGTGGCAGGAATATGGTAAGTTATTGCCAGGTAGAGGGAATTAACACTTTTTTTGTGGTGGAGGTCAGTGCAGCAGCCATAAATTCCTATGAGACGGACATGCTGTACAATAATTTTGTCGAGGGAATAATACAGCCGGAATTCAGGGCCATCAACGGAGATATGTTCATATACTGCAAAATAAATGGCATGAAGAGCCTGGACGATATATCTGACAGGGGGATAATGTCCATGGAGCAGGCTGTTGCTCTCATGAGATCGTTGTGCAGTGTGGTCATGGAGACGGGAGAATACATGCTTGAGCCGGACAATCTTCTGATAGAATCCGACAAGATATTTTACTCGGATGCAGAGAAGAGTTTCAGATACGTGTATGTGCCGGGACAGGGAACGGATGTCAGAATGGGAATAAAGAATCTTGTGGAGAAGATCATAAAGAGGGTAGATCACAGGGACACTGAGCTTGTGGATTTTATGTATGAGATATATGACATGGTGGTGTCGGCAAATTATGACATGGAGCGGATGCAGAAATATGTGGATGAGGCCTCTGCCCGTGAGCAGGAAAAATGCTGCTCCGGCAATAGAAAAAGAAATGTGGAATCTTTGGATGCGGCCCGTGAGCAGGAGCTTTTGATGGATGAGGTGTTCGGAACGGATCAAAGCAGTGCGGCGGCGTTGACGATACCGACAACGGAGAAAAACAAATATGATAGGATATTTTTCATACTCATAGGATTTACTGTGGCGGCATTTACGGGAATAGCGGCTGTTCAATTTTATATACAGGGGCATGCGGCGGATGTGAGACTTATAATGCTGGCACTCATCGTGCTGTCCGTGGAGTTATTTGTCTATGTGGAGATGAAGAGGAAGCTGTCTGCTGCTGAGGATGAACGGCGGGGACAGGAGGGCGTGGAGTGCTCAGAGCTGCGATATGCGGAGGAAGATGAAAACAGAAGACCTAAAAAACAGAATGTTGATGCATTGGAACATGTAAGTCTGGCTGACGAAATACCTGGCGATACCACGGTGCTTGGCTCGGAGGATGACTGTACAACCCTGCTTACACAGCATAATCTCGATGGCAGAGCGTCCGCACAGGAGCAGAGACTGTTTGTGAGACTGATCGAAGACGGAGGCATTGTGGCTACTGAATTTCCGGTGACGCCGGAGGGAGTTGTATTGGGGCGGGACAGACGACAGGCGGATCAGGTTATAGAGGATATCAGCGTCAGTAGAAGGCACATAAGGATATACGAGGATGCAGAGAAGATCTATGTCGAAGATCTTGATTCCACAAATGGAACTGTCATAAATGGGATCAGGCTTCCGGCGGGCAGGAGCTGGCAGCTTGCGGACAGAGATGTTCTGTGTATAGGCACCAGGCAATACCATATTCAAATATTGCTTATCTGATTGATATAAAATGTAAATTCAGATATAATAGTCTGTGTGAGTTTTATGATACAAAGGTAGGTATTGGTGATGTCGTATGTAGCTTTATATAGAAAATGGAGACCTGATACTTTTGACGAGGTAAAGGGGCAGGATCATATAGTTACCACTCTTAGAAACCAGATTAAGAATGATAGACTTGGTCATGCCTTTTTATTTTGCGGTACGAGAGGAACAGGTAAGACTTCGATCGCCAAGATATTTGCCAAGGCATGTAACTGCGAGCATCCGGTGGACGGAAGCCCATGTAATGAATGTGCAAGCTGCAGAGCCATATCGGATGGATCATCGCTTAATGTCATTGAGATAGATGCGGCCTCCAACAATGGTGTTGACAATATAAGGCAGATAAGGGAGGAGGTAGCATATCCTCCTACTGAGGGCAAGTATAAGGTATACATCATAGATGAGGTTCATATGTTGTCCCCGGGAGCGTTCAACGCTCTGTTAAAGACTCTCGAGGAGCCGCCATCATATGTAATATTCATACTGGCTACCACGGAGTCCCACAAGATACCTATAACAATATCGTCAAGGTGTCAGAAGTACGACTTCAGACGTATCCCGGTGGATGTCATCTCGGATCGACTGGAGGAGCTTATGAACAGGGAGGGACTTGATGCGGATAAGAAGGCGATAGATTATATCGCAAAGTCCGGTGATGGTTCCATGAGAGATGCCTTGTCTATTCTGGATCAGTGCGTTGCATTCAATCTCGGACAGAAGCTTACATATGATAATGTGCTTGAGACCATAGGAGCTGTGGACATAGATACATTTGCAAGACTTCTGGAGTGCGTGCTGGAATCTGATGTTGAACACGCCATAGATGTGGTTGACGAAGTTGTGTGGCAGGGACGTGAGCTTGGCCGTTTCGTAAATGAATTTACATGGTTTCTCAGGAACATACTCGTTGTCAAGCTGTCCTCGGCGGAGGGCGACAGATTGGATATGACCAAGGAGAATCTGGAACGCATAAGAGAGATATCCGGTCATATGGAGGAGAGCACCATAGTAAGATATATAAACGTGTTTTCGGATACAGCCGCCAGCATCAAGTATTCCTCACAGAAGAGGATAGTGCTTGAGATGGCTGTCATAAAGCTGTGCAGACCACAGATGGAGGTTGATACCACAAGTCTGATCGAGAGGGTAAGGATGCTTGAGAAGAAGCTTGATGACCTTGAGGCAAATGGCATACAGGCTGCGCCGGTTCAAAGTGCTGCCCCCGTAAGCCCGGCTGACGATGTGATAGATCAGAAGGGCATGAAGGAGTATCAGGACAAGCTGGCAATGGAGCTTCCAAAGGCAGAGTTCGAGGATCTGCAGAGAGCTGCGGAGAACTGGAATGATATACTGGAGAAGCTGTCGGTTCCTGCGAGAAGATATCTCAAGAGAAATGATGCTGATCCGGCCATAAGGACGAAGCTCATACTGTCCGATGATCACAGAAGACTTCTGCTCATGATCCCGCTGACGGATGACGATATGCCGAAGTTATACTTTGACAAGCCTGAGAATGTGGAGCATGTGAAGAGTGTGATCGAGGAATATCTTGGAAGAGAGATTGAATTTGAGATACTTTGTACAAGGAATTCCCACAGTGATAATGGAAGGCTTGAGACGGAGAATATACTGAACCTAAACAAGATCAACTTTCCAATAGATAAGAAATGATGATATCATATTATAAATTATTTAATCAGAATAAGGAGGACTATTGTAATGGCTAAGAGAGGCGGTTTCCCAGGAGGTATGATGCCTGGTAATATGAACAATCTTATGAAGCAGGCACAGAAGATGCAGAAGCAGATGGAGGAGACAACTAAGACACTTGAGGATAAGGTGTATGAGTCATCTGTAGGTGGCGGAGTTGTCACTGCAAAGGTGTCAGGTAAGAAGGAACTCATGGAGATCAAGCTTGATCCTGAGGTTGTTGATCCTGATGATATAGAGACACTTGAGGATCTTATCATATCGGCTGTGAACGAGGCACTGAGAGCACAGGAGGATGACTACAATAGCAGTATGGGCAAGATCTCAGGTGGAATGGGACTTGGAGGATTGCCGTTCTAATGGAAGTTTATGGAGGAGAAGTAAACAGACTTATAGAAGAGCTGGGAAGACTCCCGGGAATAGGCTCCAAGACGGCTCAGAGACTGGCGTTTCACATAATAAGTATGCCTGAGGAGAGGGCGCTGGCGTTATCCGATGCCATTGTGAATGCAAAGAAGAACATAAAATACTGCAGTTGTTGCTACACGATAACTGACAGGGAGGTATGTCCTATATGCAGTTCACCAAACAGGAATCACAAGGTGATAATGGTGGTGGAGACCCCGAGGGATCTGGCGGCATATGAGAGAACAGGACAGTTTGATGGCGTTTACCATGTGCTCCACGGAGTTATAAATCCTGCCCTGGGTATCGGCCCGGCGGATATCAGGATATCCGAGCTCATGAGAAGGCTTCAGAATGAAGATGTGGATGAGCTCATAATCGCTACAGGTTCAGGCCCGGAGGGTGAGGCGACTGCGATGTATATATCAAAGCTTGTGAAGCCGGCCGGTATCAAGGTCAGCCGTATAGCAAGCGGTGTGCCTGTAGGCGGAGATCTGGAATGTATAGATGAGGTTACGCTTCTGAGGGCTCTTGAGGGAAGAGTATACTTATAATGTATACAGACAGTCTGTGTACATAGGAAAAATAAAAGGAAGAGGTGCAGAGTATGTTAAGAGTAGGTTTTTTGACTAGTGGTGGTGACTGTCAGGCATTAAATGCAACTATGCGCGGAATCGCAAAGGGTTTGTATGAATTGTTTGACGAGGTTGAGATCTATGGATTCCTTGAGGGTTACAAGGGACTCATGAGAGGCAACTATATCAAGATGAAGCCGGCTGATTTCTCAGGGATTATCAACAAGGGTGGAACGATCCTCGGCAGTTCAAGACAGCCATTCAAGCTCATGGGAGAGCCAACTGAGGATGGTCTGGACAAGGTAAAGTCCATGAAGGATAACTATAAGAAGCTGAAGCTGGATTGCCTGTGCGTTTTAGGTGGAAATGGTTCACAGAAGACCGCAAATCTCCTCAGTGAGGAGGGACTCAATGTCATCGGTCTGCCAAAGACCATAGACAATGATCTGTGGGGAACTGACATGACATTTGGTTTCCAGAGTGCTGTTGATATAGCGACCCAGACAATAGACTGTATCCACACAACCGCTGCATCGCATAACAGAATCTTTATCGTTGAGATTATGGGTCACAAGGTTGGCTGGATAACTCTCCACGCCGGAATCGCCGGTGGCGCAGATGTGATCCTGCTCCCGGAGATCCCATACGATATCGATAAGGTATATAAGGCTATAGACAAGAGAACAAAGGACAACAAGGGCTTCACGATAGTTGCAGTTGCCGAAGGTGCTATTCCGAAGGAGATCGCAGAGCTTCCAAAGAAGAAGAGAAAAGAAGCGATAGCCAACAATCCATATCCATCAGTTGCGTATGAGCTGGCTGATAAGCTCAAAGCGTACACAACACAGGATATAAGAATAGCAATACCTGGACATACCCAGAGAGGTGGAAGTCCGGATGCATATGACAGAGTCATATCATCAAGATTTGGAGCAAAGGCAGCAGAGCTCATAAAGGCAAAGGATTTTGGAAAGCTTGTTGTATTCCTTGACAACAAGGTTACAGCTATCCCACTCTCAGAGAGTGCAGGAAAGCTCAAATACGTATCTCCTGATGACGACATCATCAGCGAGGCAAGAACACTTGGAATCTCATTCGGAGACAGATAAAGTAAGCTCTGAAAAAAGTAACAGAGATATTCACACATTCTCCCCATCTGCATATCTATGTAATAGACACACAACAATGCAGATAGGGAGATTTGTATGAGTGAAGAATTTAAGTATATTCCTTACAGCCCGGACGATGAAAACCTCAGGGGGCTTATAAGGGATGGAAATGTCTATAATATCAAGACACCTGTGATACCCGGTATGGGTGAGACTGGTGGATACAGTATGAGTTCTACAGGAATCATGCTTCCTGACTGTGATGATGGGACAGATGAAATGATGAGGGATATTGAGTACATGAAGGAGATGTACCCGGAAGAACTCCGAAAGGTCAGTATGGCCGTGGAGGAGGAGTGTGACAAGCTCGAGTATGAGGGCAGTCCGATGCTTGTTCAATATCCTGACAGAGAAGAGATGCGCCGTGTTGCGCGAAGGGTGTACGATGATCTGAGCGAAAGTGGACAGATATCGGAGGATTGTTATGCAGGAATGGCTTCGGCAGGTGAAGCTTCGTACGAGGAACCGCCATATGTTCCAGAGGGACCCGGATGCGCCAATTGTGTTATGAGAAATATAATCGAACTGCTTGTGTGCAATGAATTCTGTATGAGACGCGACAGGCATAGAAGACGTAGAAGAAGGTTTTATTAAGTGAAGAAGAAAATAAATGTACTTGTAAGAATACTTGTGATGGCAGCAATATTTGTGATCACAATATATTTGGTCAATATATTTCAGAATAGAAGTTACAAGAATCTGGCTGCGGAGATGAAGGATGCAGAGTTGCCATTAGCTTATGTGTGCTATGGCGATTCGCTTCTCAATTGTATGCATGGTTATACAGGGGAGGTCGACCTCACACTTCTCAGGGACTCTGTGACGCCGATAGATGAGAATAAGAATCTTGAGATAATGGTGGAGAATGATGCATTTAAGGATGCGTCGTATTCGTATGAGATCAGGTCGATATCCGGAGATTCCCTTATAGAGAAGGGGGATCTGGAGGCGGCCTCGGGAACTGATGGCTACGATGTGCTTGATATAAGTGCGAGAATGGATCTCAAGAAGGATATGGAGTATATGCTGGTTGTCAAGCTTAAGAGCGGTGATGGCAGGAGTGCTTCATACTATACCAGAGTGGTCGTAAATGACAATTATCATGAGTCCCAACTGCTGAATGCCGCAAAGGATTTCCACGATGCGACATTTGCATTTGACAAGCTGGAGTCGGAATCGGTCATAGGAACCTACAAGCAGGAATACACGGGCGGCGGAACGGGAGATTCCTACGGACTGGGACATGTGAACCTTGCAAATGCATACTCGGATCTCCTCTGGGATGGACTTAAGCCTACGGTTATAAGCGATGTAAACACATATATAAAGGAGATAGATGTCAACTATGCGGTGATCGAGATGGAATATAAAGCCATGTCCATCACATCGCAGGATGTCATGAGCTATTATACAGTTAAGGAGTTCTATAAGATCAGCTACAAGGATGTGCCTGTTGCCAGCCAGACTGATGAGGCGGACGGAGCCGGCACTGATGGAATATATTTTGACGAAACAGCTTCGTATGATGAGGCCTATTCGGATGAACAGGATGCAGATACTGTTACGGAGACTGAGCCGAAGATCACCATGCTCAGCTATGACAGATATGTGGACGAGTATTTTGACAAAGACGGCATAGATGCCATAAACAATGTGTATGAGATAGGTATCGTGTCATCGGATGATCTGGAATACCGCTACACAGAGGATAACAAGAAGATCGCATTTGTGAGAAATGGACAGCTCTGGATGTATGACTACGGCGATGGACAGATAACTCTGGTGTACGGATCAGGAATGGATGACCATGCAAATGACTCAAACACTTATGCCGACCATGACATGAACATCATAAGCTTTGACAAAGATGGAAATATGACATTTGCGGTGTATGGATATATGAACAGCGGAGATCATGAGGGAAAGCTCGGAGTTGCGCTGTATACATTTGATTATACGACTCTGGAGGTGGACGAGCTTCTGTTCGTCGAGTGCAATGTGCCTTATGAGGCTATGAAGAGCGAGACCTCCAGACTGACATATTACGACGGAGATAAGTTTTATTACATGCTCGGCGGAAAGGTGAATGCCGTGGACATGAAGACGAGACAGCAGTCTTATATTGCGGAGGGACTGTCAGCCAGCGATGTCAAGGTGTCGGTGAACATGGAAGTTATGGCGTATGGAGAGAGCGAGGACCAGAGCAGCAATACAAAGCTGACTCTGATGAATATGCATACCGGAAAGAGTTATGAGATAACCGCCGGAGCAGGGGAATGTCTGATATGCTATGGCTTTAAGGACTCAGATATGGTATACGGAGTGTCGAGCATATCTGATGCGCAGGTTGATGTGGATGCCGAGTCATTTGCTGGTACGAGGTACAGCGAGGAGTCCAGAGATAACATACCTGCATCCAGATTGTATATAGTAAACAGCGATGGCGAGCAGATAAAGGAATACGCAAAGAGCGGGTATTATCTGATGCAGGTTGATGTGGATACGAATCTGCTGTATCTGACAAGAGGAGAGAAATCCGACAGTGGATTCAAGTCTGTGGACGATGATTTCATAACCTTCAAGGAGGACGATACAAAGGAGACGATAGGAACTACCCATCTGTCATCCATAACCGGATATGACAGGCTGTATTTTACGGTTCCGTCAAATATGTATCTGAGCTATATACCGGCGCTGAACATAACAAAGGAAAAGATAGATCCTGATGCTGCAAGTATGATAATGACAGTAGTGCGTGATAAGGTGACCTATCATGTGTACGACAATCTTGGACTTTCAAAGATATATGACGTGGCGGGTGATGCGATAAATTATGCAGTGTCTGTATCAGGTATAGTGGTGTCAAGCGAAGGCGAGGTAATATACAGGCAGGCTGAGAGCCAGGAATACAACACCATTGCCTCTGGAATATTCCATCGCAGTACGGGAAGTGTGGATGCGTCACTCGGCGACTGTCTGTACATGGTTCTGACGTATCAGGGAGTACAGGTGACAGAGGATGATATAGCACAGTATACAGATCCTGTCGAGGCTCTTAACTCTCTTGGAAAGAGACAGGGCATAGATGTTACAGGTCTTTCGCTGGATATGCTCCTCGGTTATGTGAGTTCGGGAATACCGGTAATATCGAGGATAAGCGATGGCAGATATGTTCTCATAGTGAGCTATAATGAGGCAGACATAAGATATTATGATCCTGTCGAGGACAAGGAGATAGTTGTGTCAAGAGATGAGTATACGGATATGATGCTCCAGTGGCACAATGAATCCTACACTTATGTTGAGGAATAAAGATAAAAAGAAAACGGAGCGTGTTACCGCTCCGTTTTCTTTATAATAGTTGTAGTATAAGTTACTTAGCATGGATCCGAATGTTACGGATCATGTAGATTACTCCTCTGAGATTGTTCCTACTGGACAAGAACCAGCACAAGCACCACATGAGATACACTGTGAACCATCGATAACAAATACGCCGCCATTATCGCTGATAGCACCTACTGGACAAGAGCCAGCACATGAACCACAACCGATACATGAATCGCCAATAACGAATGCCATAATTGTTTCCTCCTTATAAAGTAAAAATAATCACACGCTTATTGTAAAACAAAACTCATTAATTAGCAAGTGATAATAATATTTATCAACAACGGGTTTTATCAATAAGTAACAATAAAAGGGATAGACATTTAAAATTGGGTATAATATAATGTGAATGCTGAGTAAGAGTGCAATCTAAGGAGGATATAAATAATGGTAAAGATAAGTAAAGACATGCTTATAAATGACATTCTTGCAGTTGATGCAGGAAATGCAGCAATACTGATGGCAGCAGGTATGCATTGCATAGGGTGCCTTGCAGCAGCAGGAGAGAGTCTTGAGGAGGCAGCAGCCGTTCACGGACTTGATGCAGAGGAGCTTGAGCAGGAGATCAATGATTATCTTGCAAAAAAGGAGGCTGAGTAGTATACTTGCCAAAGTAACCAGGTGTACTATAAAGGATGGAGAGATATATGAAGACAGACGGAACAAATCCTCCCGGGCAGGGAATATTTGGACTGATAGATATTAATTGTCATATTTTACCGGGAACAGAGGATGGACCGGATAATTTCCGGGAAGCGGCAGAGATGCTCAGAATAGCGTATGATGAGGGAATAAGGACGATAGTTGCCACCCCGCCATACAACAAGAAGAATCCGATAATGGATGAAGACAAACTGGACAGACTTGTGGAACAGCTCAACGTTGAAGCTGGAAAGATAGATCCAAATTACAGAGTCTATCTTGGAAGAGAGATAGAGTATAACGATGAGAACCACCAGAAGATCATATCTGGTCAGTTGGATTCCATGGCAGACAGCAAGTATGTTATGATCAGATTTCCTTACGATGTGGATTTTGAGACGATATCTGAAGCTATAAGAGACATCAATATGGACGGATATATACCGATAGTTGCCAATGTAGAACAGTATGAATGTCTTGAGGAAGACGAGGACAAGGTCGAGGAGCTCATTCAGTTTGGTGCATATGTACAGATAAGTGCATCGGCTGTGGTTGGAGATCTTGGACATGACATCAAGAATTTTTCGAGAAAGCTTCTCAAGGGAGAGCTTGTTCACTTTGTGGCAAGTGATGCATTGGATTCAGAGGATAAAGCACCATACCTCAGGGAGTGTGCTGAGTACATAGAGCGAAAGTATGGAGAGGATTACATGACGGAGCTCTTCTACACCAATCCAAAAGCAGTTATCGAGAATGATGATATTGACATATAAAACAAAAAGACGTATCGCTTGTGCGGTACGTCTTTTTTGCTGCGCCGGAATCTCTGGCTATTACTTATAATGCTGACAGTGTCTGAAGTGCTTCCTCCGGCATAATAGCGGTGAAGTGCTCCTTGAAATGTGCCGGCATGGCATATGTGAGCTTCTGTGCTGTTCCGTATTCTGCAAGGATATTGCAGGCTCTCACAAATTCCTGGCTTGTGTTATTGCTGTTCGTGAGAACCAGATAATATCTTCCGTTGGAAGGATTCTTGTACAGGCAGTTCTCGCTGAAGTAGAAAGAAGCAACCTGTTTTGCTGCACTTATGATGGTTGCAAGTGAGTCAAAGATGTACAGTGAGCACATGCTCTCCCTTGCTGAACCTGATTCCTTTGTGCTGCCTGTTGTACTGGCGGCAGTGCCTGTGGTGCTGTCATCAGATGATGTATTGCTGCCATTTGCCGCAGCGGCAAAATCTCCTGCGGTTCCGGCAAGTCCGGATATGGTGTTGAAAATGCCCTCAAGTGCCTCTCTTACGCCCTGTGGAACGGAACCGGATCCACTGATCTCAAGTCTTGCGATGGTTCCGTTGTTATCCCTGGACTCATCGTTGTCGTCAAGATCGTCATCTATGTCATCATCATCCATGTATTCGTCATCGTCATCAATATCATATTCGCTGGTCTTTGAGAATCTGGAAAAGCGGGTATCCAGTTCTTCCGGATCTTCAACCTTTGTCACAATGAGTATGAGACAATCTGGTGATACCGGTATGGCTTCGATCATAAGTGGAGTGTCGTCAGCCTCAAAGCCTAATTCTACAGATGCCTGCTGCATCATATCCTTGAAGAGCTCTTTTGCCTTCGGTGTGCCATAGGCAAGCTCGGAGATCTTGAGCTGCTTTTCGGTGAGATCGGCTTTGTTGAGTGTGCATCTTATCTGATTTTCACTTAGACGTTCAATCTTCATAGAATCGACCCCCTTCAATAATTTAATGGTATTAAAATGTGTATTATAGTTTACCACATTTGTCAAGCAAGTAAATAGGATATATGGAGAAAATATTGGAATTTTCCGTGAAAAAATATCCCTAATTCTACGTTATGTATACTTTTATGAAAATTTCATAAAATATGCTCAAATGGGGTTGGAAAATGGCTTTTTATGCGTTATTGTGGAGTTGTGAGCGGGACGTGCTCAGGATATTTAGATGAGCTCATTTCTATATTTTTCTACAAATTCTGTCTGATTCTTATCGTCTCAGATACAATTCCCAGAGATAGTGATATGACAGTGCTCACACATTTCCATAACTGACATATGGCACATAAAAGGAGAATAATACATCACAACACATCTGTCTTTACATTGCATGGCAGGGATGGAAAAATAAACTATTTGGGGGTGATGCCTATAGGGGGTTAAAAGGCAGCAGTAGCATATAGAACATAATTATATGCACAGAATTACACTTAACATCTATTTGGGGGCTCTGCCGCTGTCACAGCAGAGCTCCTGGTTTTATTTGGCGTGCTGTTCATGCCATGTACAGACTGCATTGCAGATGGCGTTTGCTAGGGCGGTCTGGTATTCATCATTGCACAGATCGGAACATTCCTTTGTGTTGCTCAGAAAGCCGCACTCAACGATGACGGCGGTGCATGGACTTTCCCGCAAAACAAGGTATTCGGAATTGCCCTTTGCTGCCCGTGTGTTGGATGGATCGGCTTCGGAGATGAGATGCTCCTGGATGCACTCCGCCAAGGCTTTACCACCGGAGGAAGTGGAGTAATAAAATACCTGCGCTCCGTGGACATACTCGGCTGAATAGCTGTTCTGGTGGATGCTGATGTAGAGATCAGCGTTTACATTTGTGGCGAGGTTGGTGCGGGCTTTCAGATCTGAAGTCTTCTTGCTGGATGCATTTTCACTGTTCAGGGACTTGTCGGAGTCTCTGGTCAGATACACGGAAAATCCCTGATCCGTAAGTGCCGATGCCAGCTTTGAGGCGATGGCCAGATTTATATCCTTTTCCATGATCCCATCCGGGCTGACCTTACCCGGGTCAAATCCGCCGTGTCCCGGATCGATGAGGATCGTAAATGATTTTGCCGCATCTGTGGTGCCCAAACCTTCGGTGGATGCGCGCCCATTTCCTGTATTGGTGGAAGTATCCTGCCCGGCTGTATGGTCTGCGGGACGGACTATAAATATGTAGCAGAGGATTGGAGGAAGTATTACTGCAAATATTATGGCAAATACAAGTATGTATAATTTGGTGGAAGTACGCATCGGTGATACCCGGGAAGTGTAATTACTATTTTATATGACGGCGGCGGACGTTATATGATATATGTTACCCAAATATAGCCTAAACATTTGACACACATGCGGTGCTGGGCTAAAATATGGGCGTATATGCAATAATATAGAAGCGATAACAATTTATTATAGAAGAAGGTAAAGTGATGAACACTATAATTGCAAAAGCAGGAGTGGATGACGACCGCATGTATGAACAGGCGGCGGAGATACTTAAGAGAGGTGGTCTTGTAGCATTTCCGACAGAGACAGTGTATGGCCTTGGAGGAGACGCGCTGAATCCGGATGCGTCACATCGGATATATGCGGCAAAGGGCCGGCCATCGGACAATCCGCTCATAGTCCATATAGCAGAGACATCAAGCGTGTATGAACTGGCGGAGACAGTGAGTGACGACACGAAGAAGCTCATGGAAGCATTCTGGCCGGGACCACTCACCATCATACTCAACAAGAAAGAGGTCGTTCCGCACACGACCACTGGCGGACTTGATACGGTTGCCATCAGGATGCCATCACATCCGGTTGCCATGAGGCTCATAAAGGATTCGGGAGTGTATATCGCAGCTCCAAGTGCCAATCTGTCCGGACGACCATCCCCGACCACTGCGCAGCATGTGCAGCAGGATATGGACGGCAGGATAGATATGATCATCGACGGTGGGGCAGTCGGAATCGGTATAGAGTCGACGATAGTGGACATGACCGGGGACAGACCGACTATATTACGGCCTGGATATATCACTCCGGAGATGATAAGGGATATCGTTGGCGATGTGACTATAGATCCGGCGATAACAGGTATGAACAATGCTCTGAGACCTAAGGCTCCGGGGATGAAGTACACACACTATGCTCCAAAGGGAGAACTCAGCATAGTAGAGGGCGATAGACTGGCTGCTGCTGAGAAGATAAGAAGTCTTGTTGCGGAGAAAAAGGCACAGGGATACAAGACTGCGATACTGTGTGACACTGACAATGTCAGTCTTTATGATGACGGAGTATGCGAGAACGTATACGATGCCGGAAGCAAGAAGAACGAGATAACTGTGTCTGCCGGACTGTACAGTCTGCTCAGAACCTGTGATGACATAGGTGCACAGTATATATACAGCGAGTCATTTGAGGAGGGGGACATGGGCTACGCCATCATGAACCGTCTCATCAAGGCTGCAGGACACAGGATAATAAGCTGTTAGTTAATTTCGAAAAAAATATTATATAAAAAGGAGAATCAGAACATGATAGCACTTGGATGTGACCACGGCGGATATGAGCTTATGCAGGAGGTTATAAAGCATCTTGAGGAGAGAGGCCTTGAGTACAAGAACTTTGGCTGTTACAGCACAGAGTCAGTTGACTACCCGGTATATGGACAGGCAGCAGCAAAGGCAGTAGCCTCAGGTGAGTGTGATAAGGGAATCATCATCTGCGGAACAGGAATAGGAATATCGATTTCAGCGAATAAGATAAAGGGAATCAGAGCTGCACTCTGCCACGACTGCTTCTCGGCACAGGCGACAAGAGAGCACAACGATGCAAATATGCTGGCTATGGGTGCCAGAGTCATAGGACCTGGACTTGCACTTAAGATAGTCGACATATTCCTCGACACACCATTCTCAAATGATGAGCGTCACGTAAGAAGAATCGGAATGATTGAGTAGTATCATAAGTTATGCCGTAAGGGGGACCCCGTTCATACTCAAAAAAGAATCCCATGACAGTATGGTCAAGACTGTCATGGGATCTTTTTTTATACGGTTTTCGTCAAACTGCATCATTTGTTCGACATATAACCGCGTTAAAAGGAAGAAAAATGATTAATGGATAAACATAAGTATTATCAACATAGTCACATTGTACATTAACAATAAAAAAATATCAAGGGGGTTGTACAAACTTTGCAAAATGTTTATTTACAATATAGCCAACTCATTATAAAATAATATTACTTGAGTTTTGACATAATAATCTAAAGTGATGCTTTGATGAAGTGTTTATGGAATTGAGTCTGCTCATAAATTTTTATAAGGGAGGAATGTTATGCTGCAGGAGACTATGAAGAAGATAACCGATGCAGAGTCTGAAGCTGACGAGATCATTCGCAAGGCCAAGGAAGAAGCCGACTATACAGTAGCTGCTGCAAAGAAGGAGGCTGCGGATATGATCGCGGCCGCAGGATCAGCTTCGAGAGAAAGCATGAAGAGTGCCGAGGGAGCCGGCAGATCTGAGGAGGAGAAACTCACGGTGAAGGCGATGGATATTGCCACCGCTGAGATCGCACATCTCAGGGAACGTGCATCGTCCATGGAAGGCGAGGTTACTTCCATGATCATCGCAGAGCTGGTGGGATGAAAAGTCCTGCAGGCATTTTAAGAAAGGGGGTAAATGTATGGCGGTACTTCCTATGAAGAAGATTGAGATCTGTGCCATGAAGAGGGACAGAAAAGCAATTCTTGAGAAGCTCCAGTCGCTGGGAATGGTTGAGATACAGACTGATAACGAAGAGACTGATGACTTCAGGAAGATGAGTACCACAAGCCAGAGAGCAAAGTACGAGAAGAGAGTACAGAATACAGATGAAGCCTTACAGATAATTGATAAATATGCTCCGGAGGAGAAATCCATATTTGCCAGCCTGGAAGGACGGCAGGAGGCGTCAGAGGCTGACATTCAGGAGATCATAGCTGGAAGATGGGATTATAACCGTGAGGTTAAAAAGATCCAGGAGATCAGCAAGGACATAGCCGGCTGCGAGGCGGGGATAGTCAAATGTCAGGTGGCTATAGACGGATTGGCGCCGTGGCTGAATATGGACATACCGATCAATACCACAGGGACCGAGAAGACGGATGTGATGATCGGAACTATGCCACCGGGGCTCACGGAGACGGATATTCAGGGGTATATAAGCTCTGCGGAACCGGAGATAGCGGGATACACAGTCACTGTTGTAGGATCTGATAAGGACCAGACTTGTATGGTGGCAATAGCCATTAAAACTGTATCACAGAGGGTGGAGGAGATATTGAGATCCCATGGATTTACAAGAATTTCGTATTTCTCCAAAAGAACACCTGAACAGAAGACGGATAAGTACAGGGCGGATATAAGGGAGTTCGAACAGTGGATAGAGGACAAGAAGAATGAACTAGTATCCATGGCTGATGACAGAGACAAGCTGAGACTTCTGGCTGACTATTACCGCATAAGGGCGGATAAATATAAGGTCCTTGGAAGTATTCTCCAATCAAAGAGCACATTTGTCATATCGGGATATGTGCTGGAGAGAGACGTAGACAGGGTAGTGGCTGTACTCAATGAGAAATTTAGCCTTATGGCTGATGTATATGATGTTCCTGAGGATGAAGCGGCACCTATACAGCTTCAGAATCCGAAGATGTTCGCATCGGCGGAGGGCGTACTGGAGTCATTTGGACTTCCGGGAAAAGGTGAGATGGATCCAACCACACCGATGGCGATATTCTATATATTCCTGTTCGGACTCATGTTGTCCGATGCGGCGTATGGACTCATCATATTCCTGGCATGTTTTATTTTGATCAGGAAATTCCCGAAGATGGAGAACGGACTTCAAAAGTCCCTGCGTCTGTTCATGTACTGTGGTATATCCACACTGATATGGGGAATATTATTTGGTGGTTTTTTCGGAGACCTGATAACGGTGGTATCGAGGACGTTTTTCCACCACGAGGTGACGTTCAAGCCGGTATGGTTTGCACCGCTGGATGACCCGATGAAGCTTTTGTTATTCTCTTTGCTGTTCGGACTTATACATTTGTTCGGCGGACTGGCACTCAAGGGATATATGTGCCTGAAGAAGGGAGATGCGAAATCATTCATATGCGACGTGCTGTCGTGGTTCATGCTCATCACAGGACTTGTGCTGATGCTCATGCCGACGGAGCTGTTCGCATCCATAGCACAGATGCAGTTCAATTTCCCTGGCTGGCTTAAGAATACAAGCTACGGACTGGCGATTGTGGGAGCTGCGATCATCGTGCTCATGTCGGGAAGAGACCACAAGAATCCGGTGCTCAGACTTGCACTTGGACTGTATGACATATACAACCTGACAGGCTGGCTGTCAGATCTGCTGTCGTACTCAAGGCTTCTTGCTCTGGGACTTGCGACGGGAGTTATAGCACAGGTAATAAACCAGATGGGAAGCATGGCTGGCGATGGAATATTCGGAGCCATAGTGTTCGTCATCGTATTTATAGTAGGACATCTGTTCAACCTTGCGATCAACATGCTGGGAGCATACGTGCACACATGCCGTCTCCAGTATGTAGAGTTCTTCGGCAAATTCTACGAGGGCGGCGGCAATCCATTCAGGCCGTTCAGGGAGAATACGAAGTACGTTGATATAGTAAGTGGTACAGAAACACAGAAATAAGAAACCAATTTTAGGAGGAGAAAATATTATGACAATGGGAACGGTTTTGGCATTAGTGGGAGCTGCGCTGGCAGTAATTCTTGCAGGCATGGGATCTGCATATGGAGTAGGAGTTGCTGGTCAGGCGGCAGCAGGTGTAGTAAGTGAGGATCCAAGCAAATTCGCAAAAGTTCTTATCATCCAGCTTCTTCCGGGTACACAGGGTATCTACGGACTTCTTGTTGGATTCATAGCATTGTCCAACATAGGAATCCTTTCAGGAACACCGAAGGAGCTCACAGTAGCACAGGGACTTATGATGCTTGCAGCATGTCTTCCAATAGCGGTAGTTGGTCTTGTATCAGCAATGCACCAGGGCAAGACAGCAGTTGCAGCAGTTGGAATAGTTGTAAAGAAGCCTGATCAGTTTGGTAAGGCGATGCTTTTCCCAGCCATGGTTGAGACATATGCGATCCTTGCACTTCTGGTATCAATTCTTGCAGTAAATGGAATCAAATTATAACTTTTCGTAAGGAGGATGTACTTTATGACGGGATTGGAAACAATCGTAGAACAGATCCTTCAGGAAGCGCAGAAGGAAGCTGAAGAGATCAAAGCTCAGGCTGCCAGAAACGCGGATTCCATCATTGCAAATGCCAAAAAGACTGTGGATAAGATGAATGAGGAGACCAGAGAGAAGGTTGCCCAGGCAGAAAAGTCCGGATCATTCAGGGCAAAGTCCTCATCAGAGCTTAAGAAGAGACAGGCGATACTTGCGGCAAAGCAGTCCATAATTGGGAATATGCTGGATAAGGCATATGACGCAATGGTGGCGCTCCCGGATGAGGAGTATTTCCAGGTGATCGTCAAATGTCTGGAGAAGTCGGTACAGCCGAAAAGCGGAGAGATATGTTTCTCCGGGAAAGACAGAAAACGACTTACACCACAGACTGAGAAGCAGATAGAGCAGATAGCTGCAGCTCATGGAGGAAGCCTTAAGGTGTCCAATGGGAACTGTGATATAGATGGAGGATTTATCCTGATCTACGGAGGAATCGAGGAAAACTGTTCATTCAGGGCAATGCTGGACGCGAACAGAGAACATTTGGCAGACAAGGTAAATGAATTATTATTTGTTGATAACAGATAGCTGGAGGTAGGCAGATGGCAGACAAATATATATATGCAGTTGCCAGGATCAGGGCGCTTGAGATGACGCTTATGAGTCAGGCAGTCATAGAACAGCTCGTGGCCACGGATTCCTACAAGAAGGCGGTTCAGTTCATCATAGAGAAGGGCTGGGGCGATAGTGATAAAGCCAGTATGGATGAAAATGACATACTTAGGGCGGAGACTGACAAGACGTGGGCTGCTGTGGCTGAGATGGTGGATGATATGTCCGTGTTCGATGTCATAAGACTTCCAGATCTGTATCACAACCTCAAGGCGGCGATCAAGACTGTGGTTGCCGGGGAGACTCCTGCCCATGTGTTCTTCGACAATGCCGAGATAGACGGTCAGAAGATGCTGTCCATCGTAAGTGACAAGGCGTGGGACAGACTTCCAGAACACATGAGAGACTGCGCGAGGGAGGCTTGGGACTGTATGGCACAGGCTGGAGATGGACAGATGTGCGATGCTGTGATAGATCGAGGAACACTGCTGGCGATCATGCAGGCTGCAAAGAAGGCAGATGACAGCCTGCTCAGGGATTATGCAGAGACGACGGTGGCTGTTGCAGATATCAAGATAGCGGTGAGATCCATGAAGACAGGCAAAAACAAGGATTTCATGAAGAGAGCCATGGCGGAGTGCAACACTCTGGATATTGACAGGCTGGCGACGGCTGCGGTGGCTGGCATGGAGGAGATAGAGAGATACCTTGCAGATACAGCATACGCCGGTGGGGCAGAGGCACTTTCTGAGTCGGCATCGGCATTTGAGAGATGGTGTGACAACCGTATCATAGAAACGATAAAGCCTCAGAAGTACAACCCATTTACGGTGGGACCGATAGTGGCGTACATTCTGGCGAGGCTCAACGAGATAAAGACAGTCAGGATCATATTGACATGCAAGCTGAACCAGCTTCCGGAGGAGGCTATCAGGGAAAGGGTAAGGGAGATGTATGTATAAGATAGCTGTTATGGGCGATTATGACAGTATATACGGATTTGCAACTCTGGGCCTGGATACATTCCCTGTAGATAATCTGGATTATGGGGCTACGTTGCTGAAAAGGCTGGCAGAGGACAATTATGCAGTCATATATATGACCGAGGCACTGGCTTCGGATCTCAATAAAGAGATAGACAGATACAGAGAGGTTATGAAGCCTGCGATCATTCTCATACCGGGGATATCTGGCAATACAGGGGCCGGAATAGCGGGAGTAAAGAAATCCGTTGAGCAGGCTGTAGGCTCGGACATATTATTTAATGAAGAATGATTAGAAAATAATGGTGAAACGAGCGGATATAGGTAATTGCGAAATCGGTATAATTCGATTTTGATAGAGGCGTTTAGTATTATCAAATCAGGGGAATACGAAGCCGCCGGTCCTTAGATGGCGCGTCAGCGGCATCCTAGTACCGTTGCAGGCTGAGTTAAGCGGAAGCGACCACTGATTGATATACTAAACTGCCTCAATCATATCGGAAAAAGGATTCGCAATTATCTATGGAGCGAGTGAGTATAGAAGGGAGCGTGAGCTGTTAAGTGGCTACAGGAAAGATTAAGAAGGTCGCCGGACCACTGGTCATCGCTGAGGGCATGCGTGATGCAAATATGTACGACGTGGTGCGTGTAAGTGAGAGCAGACTTATCGGCGAGATCATAGAGATGCACGGAGATCAGGCATCAGTTCAGGTATACGAGGAGACATCAGGACTTGCACCGGGAGCACCGGTCGAGTCAACGGGAATGCCTCTGTCGGTTGAGCTGGGACCGGGACTTATAAGCAGTATATACGATGGAATCCAGAGACCGCTGGATGATATCATGAAGATATGTGGTAACAACCTGAAGCGAGGAGTTGAAGTCCCATCGCTGAAGAGAGATATCAAGTGGACATTTGTGCCGACTGCCAAGGTGGGTGATAAAGTGTCGGCAGGCGATGTGATAGGAACAGTTCAGGAGACTGTGGTCGTCACACAGAAGATCATGGTGCCTTATGGTGTGACAGGAACCATCAAAGAGATAAAGGCAGGAGAATTCACAGTTGAGGAGACTGTGTGTGTGGTTGAGACAGACAAGGGTGACAGGGAGCTGACACTCATGCAAAAGTGGCCGGTTCGTAAGGGCCGTCCATATCAGGAAAAGATACCACCGATCATGCCACTTATCACAGGACAGAGAGTTGTAGATACATTCTTCCCTATAGCAAAGGGAGGAGTGGCTGCGGTTCCCGGACCTTTCGGAAGCGGCAAGACAGTTATCCAGCATCAGCTTGCAAAGTGGGCTGAGGCGGATATCGTTGTCTACATCGGATGCGGAGAGCGCGGAAATGAGATGACAGATGTTCTGAACGAGTTCCCAGAGCTGAAGGATCCGAAGACCGGACATTCACTCATGCAGAGAACAGTCCTCATAGCCAACACATCGGATATGCCGGTTGCGGCCAGAGAGGCATCTATATATACGGGTATAACTATAGCTGAGTATTTCCGTGATATGGGTTACTCGGTGGCACTCATGGCGGATTCCACATCGCGTTGGGCTGAGGCGCTCAGAGAGATGTCAGGACGTCTGCAGGAGATGCCTGGTGAGGAGGGTTACCCTGCTTACCTCGGTTCAAGACTTGCACAGTTCTACGAGAGAGCCGGAATGGTCAAGACTCTCGGCAGCGAGGGCAGAACCGGTGCACTGTCGGTTATCGGTGCGGTTTCTCCTCCGGGTGGTGATATTTCCGAGCCGGTTTCACAGGCAACACTTCGAATCGTCAAGGTATTCTGGGGACTGGATTCATCGCTTGCGTACAAGAGACATTTTCCTGCCATCAACTGGCTGACCTCATACTCTCTGTATGTGGACAATATGGGCAAATGGTTCGAGGAAAATGTAAATGAAAAGTTCATGGTCGACAGACAGAAGATGATGACCCTGCTTCAGGAGGAGGCAGAGCTCGATGAGATCGTTAAGATGGTAGGTATGGATGCCCTTTCAGCGGGAGACCGACTGAAGATGGAGGCGGCGAGATCCATCAGAGAGGATTTTCTTCACCAGAACTCATTCCATGATGTGGACACATACACACCGCTTCACAAGCAGTTTCTGATGATGGAGCTCATCATGGCATTTTATGAGGAGTCAGCGCAGGCACTGGCCGGTGGAGCAAGCATAAGAAATATTCTGAACATGCCGATCAGAGAAAAGATCGGACGATTCAAATATGTGCTTCCTGAGAATGTGGATGAAGAGTACGAGAAGATATCCAGGGAGCTTGACAAAGAGCTTCAGGAAGCTATAGAGAAGGAGGACTAAGACTATGCCAAAGGAATACAGAACTATACAGGAAGTTGCGGGTCCTCTGATGCTGGTGCACGGAGTTGAGAATGTAGCTTATGATGAGCTGGGTGAGATCGAGCTGGCGGACGGCGAGATCAGACGATGCAAGGTCCTTGAGATAAATGGTGAGGATGCCCTGGTACAGCTCTTTGAGAACTCGACGGGTATAAATCTTTCAAACAGCAAAGTAAGATTCCTTGGAAGGAGTATGGAGCTCGGCGTATCAGAAGATATGCTTGGCCGTGTATTTGACGGACTTGGAAGACCTATAGATGGCGGCCCTGAGATACTTCCTGATGAGAGAAGAGATATCAATGGTCTGCCGATGAATCCGGCTGCCAGGAACTATCCGTCTGAGTTCATTCAGACAGGTATATCAGCCATAGACGGACTGAACACACTGGTAAGAGGACAGAAGCTGCCGATATTCTCGGCTTCAGGACTTCCGCACAGCCAGCTTGCAGCACAGATAGCAAGACAGGCGAAGGTGCGCGGAACAGATGAGCCATTTGCCGTTGTATTTGCGGCTATGGGTATCACATTTGAGGAGGCAAACTTCTTCACAGAGAGCTTCAAGGAGACTGGTGCCATAGACAGAACAGTCCTCTTCATCAACCTGGCAAATGATCCTGCGGTTGAGCGTATCGCCACACCTAGAATGGCACTTACCGCCGCTGAGTATCTTGCATTTGAGAAGAACATGCACGTTCTGGTAATCCTCACGGATATCACGAACTATGCGGATGCACTTCGTGAGGTATCAGCCGCAAGAAAAGAGGTTCCGGGACGCCGTGGTTATCCTGGATACATGTACACTGACCTGGCAACTCTGTACGAGAGAGCAGGAAGACAGAAGGGCAAGAATGGAAGTATAACAATGATACCGATCCTGACCATGCCTGAGGATGACAAGACTCATCCTATACCAGACCTCACGGGATATATCACAGAGGGACAGATCATTCTCTCAAGAGAGCTGTACAGAAAGGGAGTCACACCGCCTATCGATGTACTTCCATCATTGTCCAGACTTAAGGATAAGGGAACAGGTGAGGGCAAGACCAGAGGAGATCATGCCAGCACCATGAACCAGTTATTTGCTGCTTATTCAAGAGGAAAGGATGCCAAGGAGCTCATGACTATCCTGGGTGAGTCGGCACTTTCGGATATAGATATCATATATGCAAAGTTTGCAGAGGCATTTGAGAAGGAGTATGTATCCCAGGGGTACGGCACCGACAGAAGTATTGAGGAGACACTTGCCATAGGCTGGAAGCTTCTCTCCATTCTTCCTAGAGCCGAGCTGAAACGTATCGACGACAAGTGGCTTGACATGTATTACGGAAAGTAGTGGGTAGGCAATTTTGCGGGAAGATTGTGGAATATAGCATTCGACTGCATACCTGAGCAGGAGCGCTTTCGCTCGTTTCACCCTGCAGCGGTACTAGCGCTCGCATGCTCGCTGAGTACCGGCGGGCTCAAATGTCCTGCTCATGGTAATGCAGTGGATTGCTATATATTTAAAGCATTCGTGCAAAATTGCCATATACACGTTGTCTTTGTAATACATGTCAAGTAGCTTGAAAATATATTTGGAAGAAAGGAGAAGACGGATGGCTAATGTGGTTGTCAATCCTACACGTATGGAGCTGACAAGGCTTAAGAAGAAGCTGGTTACGGCGTCCAGAGGTCATAAGCTCCTGAAGGATAAGCGAGATGAACTGATGAGGCAGTTCCTTGACATGGCAAGAGAGAATATGGAACTGAGAAAGAAGGTTGAGGCTGGCATCAAAGCTGCCAACACCAACTTCGTAATAGCGAAGGCGGGGATGAATGAGCAGACATTGAGTACGGCGCTCATGGCTCCGAAGCAGGAGGTGCGGATCGCTCTTGGCGACAGGAATGTAATGAGTGTTGACATTCCGGTGTACGACTATAAGACGAAAAGCGCAAATTCAAATGACATATATTCATATGGATTTGCATTTACATCCGGAGAGCTGGATGATGCAGTGAAGTCCCTCTCGGATATACTTCCTGATATGCTGAGGCTGGCGGAGGTTGAGAAGTCCTGCCAGATGCTTGCAGCGGAGATAGAGAAGACCAGAAGGCGCGTAAATGCTCTTGAGCATGTCATTATCCCGGAGACCCGGGAGGGCATAAAGTATATAAGCATGAAGCTTGATGAGAATGAGCGAAGCACTCAGGTCAGACTTATGAAGGTCAAGGACATGATGCTGGAGGAGGCTCATCACTACAAAGAGCATCAGTTTGAGCATGCGCAGTAGACAGAATGATATTTAAACTTATAGGACAAAAGTTTTGATAAAAACCGCCAACACCTCAGATAAATAAAGGGGTGTTGGCGGTTTGATCTTTTGGTTGAATATTGAATTAGTCGGTTGTATCCCTTCGCAGAAGAACGGGTGTGATCTTCTTGTGGACGGGAACTGTGTTTATATGGGGGTTCCTTTTCTTGCGTTCGTCCATTTCGTTTACCAGAAGCTCCATGGCTGTGTGGGCTATAACATCAATCTGCTGACCGATGGTGGAGATAGGTATGATGGCATCCTCTGCGATTGGGGAACCATCGAAACCGACTATACGATAGCTTTCCGGAAGAGAACCGTATTTTCTGATGATAATATTCAGCAGAATACTTGCAAATGTATCATTGGCTATGAAGATTCCTTTCTTCTTAGTCGGATACTTTTCTTCTATCTCGCAGAAAATGTCATATATTTTGTTGTACGTATCACGGTATGTGTTGCCCAGTTCCCGAAGGAACAACTCATATGTGACCTTCTGCTCGCGGCATACATCCTCAAAGGCTGCAATTCTTTTGTAGCTTGGTATCTCCTGTGGAACATTTGAATTGATATGTATAAGTACATCACAGTTATTCCTTATAAGCAGACTTGTGGCCTGCATTGCCCCCATGTAGTTGTCGGTGTTGACGCTGTCGATGTACTTGTCCTCACGCTCTATGGCTACGATAGGGATATTGTAGGATGCCAGTTCCTGTGATGATATAGTGTGGCTGAGGATGATCATCCCTTCTATGTTGTAGGCGAGAAGCTCTTGGATATATCTGCGCTCCAGTTCCTCATCACCGCTTCCCGGGAATACCAGAAATTTATAGCCGTAGTCCTTGTATGTGAGAAGCAGCTGGTTGAGCATCTCTGAATAGTAGTGCAGGTACAGATTGGGAATTATGAGACCGATGAACTCGGTCTTGCCGTTTGCAAGGACTTTAGCCAGTTTGTTTTCCTGGTAGTTCAGATCTTTTAATGCCTGTGATATCTTATCCTGATTTTCCAGAGTGACGGAATCAGGATTGTTGAAATATCTTGATATCGTTGTTTTGGAAAAACCTGTGTATTTTGCTATATCGTCAAATGTGACTTTCTTTTTATTCATTTAATATCCTCCCAAAATGAATATCTACATTTTCAGAGCAGATATCCAAAAACTAAGTCCAGTATACTCATTTATACACAATAATGCAACAAAATAAATAACCGGTTACTTTCCTTTATTTATAACATAATCCGAGCGGAAAAAATAAGCGAAAAGTATGAAAATCAGGTTGACTTTGAAATGTTCTGGTGATAATATAAGAACATCAAAGTAACCGGTTACTTAACCGGTTACATAACGCGAAAGGAGAAGTTTATGAGAAAGAAGTCTTTGATGGTGTTTCTTGCGGCAGCAGCTTTTGCCGGATGTCTTGCCGGATGTGGCAAGAGTGAGCCGGAGCCGGGCAGAATAGCCGGTTACGATGAAGGGGAACAGTATTTGTCCATATGGGTTCATTCCATAGAAGATACTGACGAAGGCCGGTGTTATAAGAAGTCGGTGGAGGCGTTCAATGAGAAGTATGACGGAACATATTTCGCAGATATAGAATTTATACCGAGAAATGACAGTGGCGGAGGATATTCAGACAAGATCAATGCCTCTGTTATGACGGGAGATCTCCCGGATGTCCTTACTGTCGATGGACCCAATATTGCAGCATATGCTGAGAATGGAATCATCCAGCCACTGGCAGAGATAAGTGATGACGATAAGAGTATTTATCTTGATTCCATCATCGAACAGGGTACATACAATGATAAGCTGTATGCACTTGGTGCCATGGAGTCCAGCGTCGGCTGTTATTACAATAAGGATATATTGAAAGAAGCGGGAGTTGAAGTACCTGATGGTGATCATCCATGGACATTCAGTGAGTTCCTTGATGTTCTTGAGAAGGTAAAGCCGGTATGTGAGGCGAAGGGCGGCTATGCACTTGATATGACATTCCCGGTGGGAGAGGCAACTATTTACTACTATGCACCGTTCTTCTGGTCAAATGGTGGCAGCCTTGTTGATGACACGGGACTTAAGGTGGACGGCGTGTTCAATTCAAAGGAAAATGCGGACACTGTGAATTATTTCAAGACTATACTGGCAAATGGCTACATGAGCAGCGTTCCTATCCAGAACCTTTTTGAAAGTGGCAGAGCAGCATTTAAGTTTGATGGTGCTTGGGAAGTCAATACCTTGTATACAAGCTATCCTGATGTATCTTTTGGTGTTGCGCCTTATGTAGTGGGTGACAACTGGAATGGTGAAAGATATACACCGACTGGATCATGGGCGTATGCAGCTTCATCCAAGACAGAGAATCTTGAGGGCGCGACTAAGCTTGTACAGTGGATGAGCGGTGTTGAGAGCGGCAAGATGCTCTGGAATGATACCAAGACGTTCCCTTCAACTTACGAGGCGTTTGAGAGTATAGACATATTTCAGACGGATGAGAACTACAGTGCACTTTACAATCAGCTTTCCAAGTATGGACATCCGAGACCAAAGACACCTGTTTATCCTCAGGTGAGCACATCATTCCAGCAGGTGCTTGAGAACTGTGTGCTGAGTGGTGAAGATGTGGGGAATCAGCTGGATAAATCTGTGGAAAGGATAAACGCTAAGCTGAAGCGTTACAGGTAAAAGATTATGAAAAAGAAAAAAAGAGAATCGATAATGGGAATGGCCTTCTTTGGCCCGGCATTACTTCTGCTGACTATATTCCTTTTTCTGCCGATGATACTCACACTGGTGTTCAGCTTTACTGATTTCTTTGCACTCAATCCAAAGCTGACACATTTTACAGGCCTGGGAAATTATATACAGATCTTCCAGGATGAGGATTATCTCAAGGCATTTGTGAATACTATCAAGTTTGTGGTGATCATAGTTCCGCTTCAGGGAATAGGAGCACTGGTGCTGGCACTTCTTATAAATAAAGTCACCAGATGCAAGACTTATTTTAAGGTAGCATTCTTTATACCAGTTGTAATGTCACTGGCGGTTGTATCTACACTGTGGATACAGATATACAGCCCTGAGGGAATACTCAATTCTCTTCTGGCACATCTGGGCATAAGCGCACAGCCGTTTATCAACAGTGCATCTCAGGCACTTCCTTCCATAGCTTTTATGAGTGCATGGCAGGGAATGGGTTACCAGATGATAATCTTCCTCGGAGGTCTGCAGCAGATCAATCCGGCGCTCTATGAGGCTGCTGAGATGGATCACGCATCTGCATGGCAGAAGTTCAAAGACATCACACTTCCTGAACTCAAACCATTGTGTGTATTTGTATTTATAACTATAACGATTGGAGCTTTCCGTATGATAGTCCAGCCTATGGTCATGACTGGCGGCGGACCATCACATTCAACATATACAATGGTGTATGACATATATGAGACCGGTACAGTAAACTGGGAGATTGGACTTGCTTCAACCATGGCGATTGTATTTGCAATATTTGTCATGATACTTACAATCATACAGACTATACTGACAAAGGATAAGGAGGAGAAAAAGCATGCGGACAAAAAAACAAAAAACAATTAATTGGATATTGGTGATAGTGATGCTTGCACTCTCACTTCTGTTCCTGTTCCCTGTTATCTGGATGCTGGCCAATTCGTTCAAAACAGATGCGGTCATAACAGCAGACATGAATTCAATCAAGGCATTTGTTCCACCGGCATTAACCGGCGGATTCTTTGACAACTATGTGTCGATAATCACAAATACTGATTTCCTCAAGTATATGGGGAACACACTGCTCTATGCATTTATTCTTATAGTTGCAGGGGTTATAGTAAACGGACTTGCCGGATACGCGTTGGCAAAGATCAACTTCCCTTTCAGGGAGAGATGGCTGATGATCATCATGCTTCTCATGATAGTACCTATGGAGACGATCATTACTATACATTTCATTTTCATCGCAAAGCTAGGACTCCTCAATACCGTGCTTGGATACGTGCTTCCGATGATAGTAAACCCATTCAATATCTTCCTGTTCAGACAGGTATTTATCAGTCTGCCAGATGATATATATGAGGCAGCACAGCTTGATTACTGCAGTCCTGTAAAATATTTCTTTACCATGGTACTGCCTATGTCAAAGAGCGTTGTTGCAACTGTCAGTGTATTTACATTCTTGAATGTATGGAATGATTATCTGTGGCCATCACTTGTATTTACATCAAGCGATCTGCTCACAGCTCAGATTGGTCTGAATGCCATAACTTCAAATGACAACACGACCATGGGGCAGACGCTGGCTGTAATCACACTGATCACAATTCCGGTAATTATAATTTATTCATTATTCTCAAAACAGATAGTAGAAGGTGTCGTATCAACAGGATCCAAGGAGGGTTAAAATATGAGTTTTATAGAGTTAAAAAATATATGTAAAAAATATAAGGGAAGCAGCAAGAATGCTGTAACAGATGTAAATATTAACATAGAGGAGAAGGAGTTCATCGCATTTGTCGGCCCTTCAGGATGCGGTAAATCCACAACTCTTCGTATGATAGCCGGATTTGAGGAGATTTCCAGCGGAGATCTGTTCATCGGAGGAAAGCGTATGAATGATGTACTGCCAAGAGACAGAGGTATATCAATGGTTTTCCAGAACTACGCACTCTATCCTCATATGACAGTTGAGAAGAATATATCATATGGACTTAAGAACATGAAGGTTCCTGCTGATGAGATAAAGAGAAAGGTCGACTGGGCAATCAAGATCCTCGGACTTGAGGAGTACAGAAACAGAAAACCGAAGAATCTCTCTGGTGGACAGAGACAGAGAGTGGCGCTTGGACGTGCTATAGTGAAGGATCAGAAAGTATTTCTCATGGATGAGCCGCTTTCCAACCTTGATGCAAAGCTCAGAGTCAGCATGAGAAGTGAGATAAGCAAGCTTCACAGAGATCTTGGAAGTACTACTATATATGTAACACATGACCAGGTTGAGGCTATGACCATGGCAGATCGTATAGTGATCATGAAGGACGGAGTTGTACAGCAGACAGGAGCTCCTATGGAGCTTTATGATCACCCTGTCAATCTCTTTGTAGCAGGCTTCATAGGCTCACCTCAGATGAATTTCTTTGACGTGACGCTGGATGGCGATGGAGTGACATTCAAGGATGGAAGCAGAATGAAGCTCACAGACGAGACTGTCAAGAAGCTGAGCGATCATGGACAGAAGAATGTGATACTCGGTATTCGAGGAGAAGATATCAAGTTCGATCCTCAGAATCTGGATCTCTATAAGGATAATACATTCAGCGCTGTTATCGAGGATACAGAGATCATGGGAAATGAAAATAATCTGTATTTCCAGTTTGCTGGAAGCAAGACTGTTGCAAGAGTATCAAAGTATGAGATAAGCCAGATAGGCGACAAGGTTTCGTTCGTATTCATGCCACATAAGCTTCACTTCTTTGACAGCACAACCGAAAAAACAATCTAATCAAACAGAAGGAGGTCACAGTATGTATACATGCCAGAAGGCAGATGAATATATAGAAAAGAACAGAGTAGACAGAGCAGACAAGCCGGAGTTCCATCTTACAACTCCGGTGGGCTGGTTAAACGACCCTAATGGATTTTCCATATATGGAGGAAAGGCACATTTGTTTTATCAGTTCCATCCATACAGCACGGAGTGGGGACCTATGCACTGGGGACATTCCACCTCAGATGATTTTATAAGATGGGAGGAGCTTCCAACAGCACTGGCACCTGACTCGGATTATGATGCATTTGGCTGCTTTTCAGGAACTGCAATAGAGAATGACGGGAAGCATGTATTGTTCTATACAGGAGTAGTTGAGGAAAAACTGGCTGATGGAACTAAGAATGTTATACAAAACCAGTGTATGGCTGTAGGCGATGGAATTAGTTATGAAAAAATATCCGGCAATCCTGTTGTTGATGGGAAGATCATGCCGGAGGAATGCAGCCGTGCTGATTTCAGAGATCCGAAGGTCTGGAAGGATGCGGACGGCAGGTACTATATGCTGGCTGGAAACCGGACATATGATGGAATCCCTCAGGTTGTACTGTTCTCTTCAGATGATATGTACAACTGGAAATTTGAATCAGTATTTGCAAAGGATGAAACAGGCAGATTTGGTGCAGTGTGGGAGTGCCCAGACTATTTTGAGATGGATGGACATAAGGTGCTTATAGTATCCCCACAGGACATGTCAGCAGATGGAGAGTTTCACAATGGAAATAACGTGGTATTCTTCACAGGCGATGTGGATGAAGAGAAACATATTTTCAAGTATGAAAAAGCGGTATCTGTGGACAGTGGATTTGATTTTTATGCACCACAGACTATAAGAACATCTGATGGCCGAAGGGTGATGATTGGCTGGATGCAGTCCTGGGACAGCGTAAATACGCTGCCACGTGGACAGAAGTGGGCATGTATGATGTCAGTTCCAAGAGAACTAATGATCTCTGACGGCAAGCTGATTCAGACTCCGGTCAGAGAGCTTTGTGGATACAGGCAGAACAAGCTGGTAGTTAATGATACTTTGCGTGGTGAGAAGACATATGAAGGCATTAACGGCAGAGTTATCGATATGACAGTTGATATAAAGAAAGCTGAATGCGGACATTTTACAATGCACTTTGCAAAGGATGAGATTCATGAAACCAATGTCAGCTATACCCCGGGAACACAAATGCTTGAGATAGACAGAACATTTGCGGGATGGATACGTGATACAAACTGTGTGCGCAAGGTCAAAATCAAGAATGGCAATGGACTTTCAAAAATGAGAATAGTGATGGATTGGAATTCCATAGAGATATTTGTAAATGATGGAGAACAGGTGCTGTCTACAGTTATATATACACCGCGCAATGCTCAGGATATTGTATTTGAAACTGACGGATGTGTGGAAATTGAGGTGGAGAAATACGATCTGAACATATAGGTAATATGCTCTGATTGATCAAATTTTGAAAGGAGTCTTAATATGTGTAAATATGATGTGGCTGCACTTGGTGAGCTGCTTATAGATTTTGCAAAAAAAGAAGTGAATGTGACAGGTGATCTTATGTTTGCGGCAAATCCTGGAGGCGCTCCGTGCAATGTTCTGGCTATGCTGCAAAAGCTTGGCAGGAAAACCGCTTTTATTGGAAAGGTGGGCAATGATTTCCTTGGAGAATTTCTGGCAAAAACAGTTGAAGACCAGGGAATTGATATATCGGGGCTCTCCAGAGACAATAAGGTCCCTACAACTCTTGCATTTGTAAACAATACGCCGGATGGAGACAGAAGCTTTTCCTTTTACAGAAACCCTGGTGCTGACATGATGCTCAGTAAAGACGATGTGGATTTGTCAATTATAGGCAATGCGACGATATTCCATTTTGGCACTCTTTCTATGACAGACGACAGCGTGGAGCAGGCTACAAAGCTTGCGGTTGACTATGCAAAGAAAAATGGAAAAATTATTTCATTTGATCCAAATCTCAGAGAACCATTGTGGGATGACCTTGAGCGCGCAAAGGAAAAGATGGAATATGGTATGTCAGTATGCGATATACTTAAGATATCTGACAATGAGATAGAATTTGTGACAGGACAGAGCGATATTGAGACAGGAATCAAAATCATAAAAGAGAGATATTCTCCGAAACTCATATGTGCTACTATGGGTAAGGATGGAAGCATAGCCTTGTATGGCGATATTGAGGTAAAAGAAGATGGCTTTGTTCAGGAAAATACAGTAGATACCACTGGTGCCGGAGATACTTTTATGGCATGTGTTCTGAATTATGTGTGTGAGAATGGACTAGATAATCTTACGAAAAACCAGCTTACACAGATGCTGGTATTTGCAAATGCTGCGGCTTCCATTATAACTACAAGAGTTGGTGCACTAAAGTCTATGCCAGAACGTACAGAAATTGAGAGCCTTATATCAGGAAGAAATGCAAAGAATACATACGAGGTTCAGATCAATCTGGGGACGATAGATAAGGTAAAAAGATTTGTGGCTGCAATTGCTCCTTTAAGTGCAGATTTTGCAATAAAGAATGATAAGTATGTAGTTGATGCCAAGTCTATAATGGGAGTGTTCAGTATGGATTTGTCCAGGCCGCTTAAACTTCAGATTGACACAGAGGGTGATCGGATGGATGATATTTTGAAAGAAATAGAAGAGTTTATGATACAATAAAAAATTTGAGAACCTGAATACATGCGATAAAAAATACCAGCTTGCAAAGATTGGAAAAACATCTGATTTTGCAGACTGGTATTTTGTTTATTTATCCAGCAAATATGCTGACTACATGTAAATGCGCAATGTCATAAATTTAAGCGTATTGAAAAAAAGTTAAGCTCTGTTATTCAATGCAGTTATGTTATACTTATAGTGAAAACACTGTTGAAAAGTGTGGTAGTGCATAAGTGCGGGGATCTAAAAACGACTACTGTACTTATTAGGACTAAAACATCAGTAAATGTTGGGAAAACAAAGGAGAAATTGCATGAAAGTTCATAATTATAAAATAAAAAATAACTTTGAGCAGGCAGAGGGTGCAACTTGTGAAACGTGCAGAAAAATAACATTGAACGGAATAGGTCTGCTTTCCGGAGCACAGCTTAAGTATATAGCGTTCATTTCAATGCTTATAGATCATACGAATAAGACTTTGCTGTATCCGTATCTGGACGGTGGAATAATATCGGCTGTAAGTGATGTGTTTGATGTCCTGGGACGGATAGCCTTCCCAATATTCATATATATGCTGGTGGAAGGATATTTCCATACGAGAAACAAGTGGAAGTATCTTGGAATGCTGCTTATATTTGGCGTGATATCTGAGATCCCTTATGACATGTTCTCCAGTGGCGTATTCTTTGAATGGAATGCAAATAATATTATGTTTACATTGGCGATGGTGCTGGCAATGATATGGATCATTGATGTGCTGAGGAAAAAAATGGAGAAGCTTCCCAAGGCAGTATGGTTTATAGCAACGATACCGATAGTTGCCATAGTGTGTCTTATATCGATGAATCTTGCGGTTGATTATGACTACCACGCCATACTTATAGGATATTTCCTGTATATATTTCATGAAAAGTCCGCAATTGCAATACCGTTCTGCTACCTGGCGATGTTCAAGGAACCGTGGGCATTGTTGGGGTTTGGACTGACTTTGACATACAATGGCAAGCGCGGCAGGCAGAATAAGCTGGTGAATTACCTGTTCTATCCAGTGCATATGCTGATACTCGGTATTATAAGGATGTGTCTTGGGCTGTGATAGATGAGAAGGAGCACGGAGGCGTTATGGAAATTGACAAAGAGCTGATGACAAAGATATATGACCTCAGGCACAGGCTTCACGGCATTCCTGAGGCTTCGATGCATGAGACGCATACTAAGGCGGTGCTCATGTCGTTTCTCAGGGAGAATACTGACCTTGAGATCGTGGATAGAGGTGCTTGGTTTTATGCGGTGCTGAAATCTTCTTATGACAGAATAGGGGATGAAGAAAGATCGCCGATCGCGTTCAGGGCAGACATGGATGCAGTGTGTGGGCAGGATGGAAAGCCGGGACATTACTGCGGGCATGATGGACATAGCAGTATATTATGTGGGGCTGCGGCCTGGCTGTCCCGTGCAATGGAAAAATGCGGAAATACACACAGGGACGTCTATTTCATTTTCCAGCCCGGCGAGGAGGTCGGTGCCGGGGCAAGGCTGTGCAGAGATCTTATAATTGAGAAGAATATAGGTGAGATTTATGGGCTTCATAACATACCAGGATATCCGAGAAATCATGTGCTGACGATAGATGGAACATTTGCATGTGCATCAACGGGGCTTGAGATACATATGGCTGGTGCTGCCAGCCATGCGGCATATCCTGAGGCGGGAAAGAATCCGGGACCTGCGCTTGCCAGGCTGCTGCTGGAGGTAGAGAAGCTTACGGAGGAGTACAACCGCAGCAGGGGATTTGTCAGGATGACGCTCATCGGAATGGATATTGGAAGTGCCAATTACGGTGTGGCTGCATCAGAAGGAACGCTGCGCATGACGGTGAGGGCTGAGAGAGAAAAGATATTTGCCGGGTATGTGGATGAGATAAAGCAGATTGCACAAAATACTGCGGACGATGGGGGCTTCACCCTTGATATACAGGAGATAGAGCGGTTCCCGGCAACGGAAAATCATGCTGTGAATGTGGACAAACTGAGAAAATGTGCTGCTGACCAGAATATTGTGGTTACAGAACTTGCTGAGCCGATGAGATGGTCGGAGGACTTCGGATACTATCTGCAGGAGACAAAGGGGGCATTCTTCGGCGTAGGTGATGGTGAGGATCATGCCCAGCTCCACACGGCGGGATTCGAGTTCCCGGATGAGATCATAGAGACAGCAGTTAAGATGTTTGTGGGGCTGGCATTGATGTAGTGCAGGTAGGAGATAATAAGTTATTTGATGTTCAAAAATGGGGTAAAGTCGTATGAAGATAAAATATGACAGACGCGTAATGCGTATAATTCTGACCACAGCGGTGGTGGTATCTGTTCCTACACTTGTAGGAATGATCTGTGGTGTGTTTTTTGATGATATTGTCAGTACATTTTGCGATGTTATGATGGTGACCAGCGTTATTACATTTTCCCCTATGGCTGGTTTGTGGCTTGCCTACCTGGACGCATGGCTGTACCTGAGAGAACTGATCAAGGCCGGATATGAGGTTCCAGATGACAGAAGGAAATATAATTGTGTGCTGGAAAATCTGCCGAGAGAACGAGAAGATTATTGCATTGTTGATGGAAGGGACAGGGATAGCGTGATATCAGCATGTATCACGGCTGCATGTGCACTTTGTTTTGCAGTGGTGGTCATAAAGTATTATGTAGGGTGGTGGCGCTGGCTCCCCGGAGTGTCGATTCCTGGAATATGCCTGTGTATTGTTGTTGTATTCTGGGTGGCTGGGGCAGTTGTATATTATAGACAGTCTGACAATAGAAGATATAGAGGAAGGCTTGAACCAGTCGATGACAGAAAGATAAGAACCTATCTGTTTAAGAAGATAATGACTGTACTTTTGGCTGGCTTTGTATCCGTGATTTTTGATCTGGCTATGTTTTCTGCGGCTGGTTACATGGCTAAAGCGCAGGTGGAGGCGGATGTTGAGAAGGTGAGATACGAGGTCGCTGGTATCAGCGATGTATCTCGTGACGGTCAAGATGGAACATACCAGCCAGGAGAGATAGACACGGACAAGCTGGGCATAGATTTTCGGATGAAAGACGGACATCTTGAATGGCAGTCAGAGCACGGGCAGATGAAGCTTACGTATGTATATACATGGAAATATGGGAAAACGGAAAGAAGGATTATCAGATGATTTTTGCACGATCTTTGCGTAAACTTGTGCCTGCTCAGGCATAAAATCCCCTCTTGTAGAACATAATAATAACAAGTTGTAAAAGGGACGTGTGTGGAGGTTCGACATGACAAAAGCGGCAAAGATATATCTGGTGGTTCTCATATGGCTGTCAGCACTGGTGCAGCTGGCGGTACTTCTGATCTAGAATTTATTAACTGTTATCTGAATAGCGATTCGGATTTGATGGATTCAGTAAAATGTGACTGCCTCTTGAGTCATTCCGGAATTGTTCAGAATGAAATAACAGGTAACGACCTGTTTTGTTAAAGAATTAAATGAAAATATATATCATTACCAATGATTATATGTTAGAATAAATCGACTTTGTTTCAAATTGCAGGGATGCAGCCGCGAATATGCGGAATGTTTGGAGACAGGGTCGATTTTTCTGCATAAAATGCAGGATGATCTTCGTGGATTTTGGGAAAAATAGGAAGTCTGTTAGCTATTTTACCCTGGATATCGTGCCTTAAAATGTATCTCGACATGGAGAGGCAGGTGGATAGGGCTACTAACCGTGATCCATGCCATCACCCGGTATCATAAAGGGGTTTTTTCTTAACATGTTTTTGATTCCCCGACAGTATGAGGGCAAGATAAAGTTGTGCTCATGCGAGGAGAGCTATCAGATAGGCTTTTCGTTATTTGCTCCCCGGGCTGGTGAGATATACAGCAGTGATACATGGAGCGTGGATTTGTTGTCCGCTGACGGCGGGGCGGTCGCTCTTGTCGTCCATTTGGAATGGCAGATGACAAATGCGCTTTGTTGGGGCACTGTAAGTAAGTGACGGAGTATGTCACGATACTTAAGGAGGAAATAAATGGAAAAAAACAACAATAATTCCAACAATATCATTGAATTGAAAAACATTGTCAAGACCTATGACAATGGATTCACAGCAGTTGACGGCTTTAACCTCGAAGTGAAGAGAGGCGAGTTCGTCACGTTCTTAGGCCCTTCAGGCTGCGGAAAAACCACGACACTTAGAATGATAGCAGGATTCGAGATTCCTACTTCAGGAGAGATATTACTGGATGGACAGGATATCAGCAAGCTTCCACCAAATAAGAGACCTATCAACACGGTCTTTCAGAGGTATGCGCTGTTCCCACATCTGAATATCTTTGACAACATAGCATTTGGCCTCAAGCTCAAGAAGCTTCCTAAGGCAGAGATTGTGAAGAAGGTCAAGAAGGTCCTTGAGATGGTTGACCTTGAGGGCTTTGAGGACAGAAAAGTCGCCACGCTTTCGGGTGGACAGCAGCAGAGAATAGCTATAGCGAGAGCTCTTGTCAATGAGCCAGAGATACTTCTTCTGGATGAGCCTCTTGGCGCACTGGATCTCAAGATGAGAAAAGAGATGCAGATAGAGCTCAAGGGAATGCATGACAGGCTGGGAATCACTTTTATCTATGTAACACATGACCAGGAGGAAGCACTCACCATGTCAGACAAGATAGTTGTCATGAGCGAGGGTGAGATACAGCAGATAGGAACTCCTGAGGATATATATAATGAGCCAAAGAACGCATTTGTTGCGGATTTCATAGGCGAGAGTAACATCTTTAACGGAATCATGACGGGCAAGTTAAAGGTAAGATTCTGTGGTGCAGAATTTGTCTGTCTGGATGACGTGGAGATTGGAACAAAGGTGGACGCCGTAGTAAGACCGGAGGATGTGATGATCACTACACCTGAACAGGGCGCTGTAAAGGGAGTTGTGACATCTGTTGTGTTCAAAGGTGTACACTATGAGATCACCGTTGAGTCCGGAAGGAATGAGATAGTTATTCAGACCACAAAGTCCGCCAAGGTTGGAGACAAGGTTGGCCTCAATGTTGAACCTGATGGAATACACATCATGATATCGGAGACTGCAATCAACAAGATTGAGAGCTCAGTCAATAGAAATTATGCCCTCGGCGTATTTGACGGTAAGGTATCATGTGACCTCACGGAGATCGTTCCGGGTTCAGCCATGAAGGATGGCGTGCTGGTGGATGCAAATGGTGAGGCGATAGACCGTGAGAAGATCAAGGTAATAGTATCTATACTTCCAGAGGATATCGACATGAGTGATGACGAGGAAGCTGGTATACTCTGCGGACATATCATCAATCTTATATATAAGGGAGACCACTACAGCTATGTGGTGAGAACTGACAATGAGGAGGACTTTATCGTGGATGACGAGTACCTGTGGAACATGGAGGACAGAGTCAGCCTGATAATTCCAGAGGATAAGATGAAGTTTTCACTTAAAAGGTAGATGGAGGGATGAACATGAACGGCTTACGTTTTTCAAGAAAACAGCTGGGCATCCCATACGCATTATTTCTCATATGCTTTGTAGTTGCACCACTGTTTGTAATTATTTATTATGCCTTCACCAACGGCGAGGGCAGGTTTACATTTGACAATCTGACGGGATTCTTTACCAGCCCGAACACCATAGGTACTCTGGCATACAGCTTTTTGCTTGCCATAGCGACTACTTTGGTGTGTCTGCTGCTGGCATATCCGATCGCATATATACTTGCGAGAAGTGAGATGAAAAGGAAATCGGTAATTGTCATGATGTTCGTGCTCCCGATGTGGATCAACTTCACACTGAGGATCACAGCACTCAAGGAAGTGCTCACGGTTATAGAGGGCAATCTGGCATTCCACCCGTTTCTCAATTCGGTTATAGGAATGACATATGATTTCCTGCCATTTATGATACTTCCTATATACACAACCATATTGAAGCTTGACGGCAGCCTTATGGAGGCCGCTGTGGATCTTGGGGCAAATAGCTTCCAGACATTTGTCAAGGTCACACTTCCGCTCACCGTTCCGGGAATCGTCAGCGGAATAGTTATGGTATTTTTGCCATCTATGACTAACTATGTTGTGCTTGATATGCTTTACAACAGCACATATATCATGGGTAGTCTGATAGGAAGCTACTTCTCAGCATACAACTGGAACGGCGGTTCCATGATAGCACTCGTCCTTCTTGTGATAATACTTGTATTCACACTTGTGACAAACAAGTACACGGATGACGACGGCGGAAGCAGAGGAGGTGCGTTGTTATAATGAAGAAATGGTCTAAGATTATATTTATATGCATTATGCTGCTTCTCATATATATGCCTATACTGATACTGGCTGTGTACAGCTTCACAACATCGGCAAATATCGGAAGCATTCACGGATGGTCGCTTCACAATTATGTGACTCTGTTCACCAAAGATGAGCTGAGGTCAATGATCGTTGGAACTGTGCTTCTGGCTGCCGGTTCAGCACTGATAGCAACCATACTAGGAACACTCGGTGCCATAGGTGCTTTTTATTCAAAAAAATGGGCTTCAGCATCAATAAATGCCATGAATGAGGTGCCTGTTGTAAATGCAGATGTTGTGACAGGTTTCTCTATATGTATACTGCTCATAGTTGCATTTGGCATGAGCAAGGACAGCTATGTTCCACTTGTCATCGGCCATGTGGTTTTGTCGGCACCTTTCGTATATCTGTCAGTGGTGCCAAAGCTCAAGCAGATGGACAGCAGTCTGTATGAGGCTGCGTTAGATCTGGGAGCTACACCTTTCCAGGGACTCACAAAGGTAGTGATACCTCAGATACTTCCGGGCATTATCTCGGGATTTGCGCTGGCTGTTACACTGTCACTGGATGATTACTTCATCGCGACATACACCAAGCCTGCGACATTTGACACCATAAGTACTTACGTTGTAAATGCGACAAAGGGTTCACAGACGGAAGTTAAGACAGCCCTGTGGGCGCTCTCAACAGTCATATTTGCACTGGTTGTCATAATCGTTGTGGCTATGAATGTGGCCGGAAGAAAGAAGGAGGTGGAGCGCTTATGAACGGAGTGAATAATTCTAATGCGCTCCACCGATCTGCCCCGCTCGCGAAGCAGAGAGGGGCGAAACATTATAGAGAGGGTGGAGCGATGATAAGACATAGATGTTTTGGACGTTCGATTTCCAGAAAGCTGGCGGCAGCAGTCATGGCTGTTTCATTGCTTGCCGGACAGATGCTGCCGGTAATGGCAGCGGAGGATATAGGAGATTCTGCTTCTGTCAAGAACAACGGTGCATCTGCTACTGAAAAAGAGGTCACTCTCAGGGTGTGCAGCTGGGAAGAGTACATTGACGAGGGTGGTTGGGATGAAGACGAAGCCCTGGAACTGGACAATGGAACAACTATATTTGGTGAGAATTCCATGGTGGAGGATTTCGAGAACTGGTATTACGAGAATTATGGTGTGAAGGTGAATGTTCAGTATTCGTGCTTCGGTACCAATGAGGATCTCTATAATATGCTGACTCTCGGCGATGTGTATGATCTTGTATGTCCTTCGGAGTACATGATCATGAAGCTTATGTCTGAGAACAAGCTTGAGCCTTTGTCCGATGACTTTTTCGATGAGAACAATGACAAGAATTATTATATAAATGGTGTGTCGCCATATATTCGAGATACATTTGAGACGCATGAGATAAATGGTGAGACCTGGAGCAAATATGCGGCTGGCTTCATGTTTGGAATTACGGGAATTCTGTACAATCCGGAGAAGATGACTGCTGACGAGGCGGGAACATGGACAGTCCTCAACAACCCTAAGTTTGCAAAACAGATCACCATAAAAGACAATGTCAGAGATTCCTACTTCGCCGCAGTCGGAGCACTGCAGAGGGACAAGCTGATGGACACTGAATTCAGGGCTCAGGATGATTACTCAGAGCAGCTCAAGGATATCATGAACGATGTCAGTCCTGAGACTATAGCAAAATCACAGGATCTTCTACAGGACATAAAGGATAATGTGTATTCATTTGAGACTGACAGCGGTAAGGCAGACATGATAACAGGAAAGGTTGTTGCGAATTACCAGTGGTCAGGAGATGCAGTTTATGCCATGGATCAGGCTGAGGAGGATGGTGTGAAGCTTGACTTTGCGGTCCCTGAGGAGTGCACAAATCTGTACTTTGACGGATGGGTCATGCTGAAAAATGGAATAGACGGTGACGCTGACAGAAAGCAGGCGGCCGAGGCGTTTATCAACTTTGTGTCAAGACCTGACAATGCAGTCCGCAACATGTATTACATTGGTTATACCTCAGTCATAGCAGGTGGGGATGACGATACGGTATATTCTTATCTGGATTACACTTATGGTGCAGAAGATGACGAGGAGGATGTTGTTGATTATCCACTTGGATATTTCTTCACAGGGGACAACTCAGATCCTGACTACGTTCTCAGAGCTCCTGCGGAACAGGTCAACAGACAGCTTGGGGCTCAGTATCCGTCACAGGACGCCATAGAGAGAAGTGCGGTCATGGAGTATTTCGATGAGGATGCCACCAAGGATATCAACCAGATGTGGATCAACATCAGATGCTACAATATCAAAGATGTGCCGATATGGGCATGGTTTATTGTGGCAGCGGTGATCGGTGCACTGGCCGGAGTGATCGTATATCATAAAAGGTCAAAGAAATTTTATCTTGGAAAATAGAATAATATAAAATAAGCGGCTGCCTTGATGGTATGTGGTTTTCGGTAAGAAAGGCCATATGCCATCGAGGCAGCCGTTTTAGTTTATGTGAGCGGCGAGGGAAAGGTTGTGTTGTTTCTGAGGTATTACAGCATCGAATAACCATAGCTGTTGACAATGGCTTCTATCTTCTTGCCGGCCTTACACATAGGGCACTCGTCAACGGAATAAGAAGCATAGTCGTCGATATCCTTCTTGCTGAACAGAGAGTGAACCTCGTGGCCTGCAACCTCGTCTGTAGCTGAGAAGATAGCTGATATTCCTGAGATGCTTCCGCCGTAGTATTCAATACATTCGATGCTCTGCTTGATTGTCTTGCCGGTGGTTGCCGATGCAAGGAGAAGGAGAACGTTCTTGTTCTTGATCATTGGCTGAAGGTTATCACGGAATATGAGCTGGCCTGAAGAATGAACCTCAGGTGTCATGATGTATATGGTCTGGTGCTGGTTCATGGACACGATACCGTTCTCTGTGAGGGCATTTGCAAGGTAAGCACCGATAACCTCTGTTCCGTCCATGCAGACGATGGTGTCAACGATCGTTGTTGCAACATACTCTGTAGCCATGGATTTGGCAGCAGCGAGAGCCATCTTTCTTCTGCTTTTGATGGTTGTCATATCGATGTATCTGTTGATGTGGGAATGGTTAGTTGCAAAATGTCCGTCAACTACTTTGATGTCCAGTGCATTGTTATAAGACGATGTGATCTTGGTTGTCATGTTTTCCATAGTTTAAATTCTCCTTTTCTATTATTATGTTGTCTGTAAATAAAACAGTAATTTCCTAGACTATTTCCAGCACGGTGTTGACCAGCAGGTCATCCTGTTTTGGATTCATAAAACAGAATCTTATGTATTTGTTGTCAAGTCCGCCTATATCAGCACAGCTTCGTATATAAAGTCCCTTTGGCATGCAGTAATCCACCACATCACCCGCGGAAATAGCATCCCTCAGGATACGAATCAGTATGAAGTTGGCGGCCGGTTTGTACAGCTTGATCGACTTGTGGGTGGACAGTGCCGAGTACACAAGGTTGCGCTCGGTTCTGATGAGCTCTCTTGATTCGGCAATGTATTTTTCGTCGGTGAACATGGCGACTCCGGCGGCCTCCACAAGCTTGCCTATCGCAAATGGCAGTCCGGTGATCTCAAGTGTTTTCTTGAGAACAGGATTCGATGTGATCATATATGCCAGCCTGAGTCCGGGAACTGCAAAAAATTTCGTTGTGTTTCGCAGCACGATAACATTCTCGTATTCCGATGTGAGAGGAATGGCAGAATTACTCTCCAGATCATCAACAAAATCCATGTATTCCTCGTCAACGACCATGGTTATGTTATTGCCATCGCATATCTTGGCTATAAATTCCAAAGACTCTGCATCGATTATCTGTGATGTTGTACCATTAGGATTCGATATAAATATAATATCGATGTCCTCTGACAACTTCGATATAAAATCTGCGATGTCGAGGGTGAAATCCTCCTCCTCAGGTGTGGAGTAGTAGATTATCTCACAGCTGTTCATAGAGAGCAGCTTTTCGTAATTCTGTGCTCCAGGTGTTATCAGGATAGCTTTCTTAGGCGAGGTAAATTCGCACAGTATCTTGACAAATTCATAGGAGCTGCCGCCGACGATTATGTCGTCTGTCTTTGCTCCGGAGTATGCGGATATGGCCTCCTTTAATTTCTTTGTGTTGTGATCAGGGTATACTGATAACTGACTCATGTTGTCCGCAATAGCTTTAGTAACAGATTCGGGAACTCCCAGTGGATTCATGTTAAGATCTGCACGAACAGTTTCGACCTGACTGAGGAGATTCTCTGTTTTTAGATTGATAACCCCATTTTTCATAAAAAAACCCCTTTTTCAGTTGTTTTAAGTTATTTTTCTGTATATATTGTTTAAAAAGAGACAATATTTTGTTATAATCTGAATATATGTCTTTTTGTCAATTATACCGATTGGAAGCTTCAAATACAACCACTATGAGTGATTTTTGACAAAAAGACAATAGAAATAGATACAGGAGACCAGACGATGAAGGGAATAGTTGAACAGTATGCTCGTGGTGAGTTTAAGGTTGACAGACCAGCGGTAGCCATATCAGTCAGCAAGATAGAATTGAATATCGAGGCGGGAACTGTGTATGATGGAGAGTTTACAGTGGATTCTTCAAACAGTTGTGCAGTGAAACTGATGGTATACGACAGCCGCTATATACTGGATTTCAAGAGTCACACATTTGTGGGCAGGAAGAACAGAGTCAGCTATTCATTTGACGCCCGAGGAATCGAGCAAGGCAAATCCTTCAAGGGTCATATAAATATAATCACTGATGGGGGAGAGTTTATAATCCCTTATCATATAGCTATAGTCGCTCCATATATTCAGGTCGAGGGTAAGAAGCTCGAGGATCTGTTCCAGTTTGCAGCATATGCAGAGGAGAACTGGGAGGATGCCATAAGGATATTCGGAAGCGAGGATTTTGTGCGCACTTTTATAGGCAGGGATGAAAAGCTTCAGAGGGTGTATGACACACTGGGAATGTCACTGTCCATAGGACAGGCCATGGAGGAATTCCTTGTGTATACACACAAGAAGAGGGCACTCACACTGTCCGTGGCTCAGAACGATCTGCTGGTTGAGATGCCATCCGAATTGGTCAGGGCATCGGTTACGATCACCAAGAACACCTGGGGCTACACGAATACCAAGATAGCATCGGACTGCGATTTCCTCATACCGGAGACCAGCGTGCTGAAGTGGAACAGCTTCGATGGCAACACATTTGACCTCAGTTTCCTCATAGATCCGCAGAAGATCCACGACGGGGAGTCATCGGGTTACATTTATATATGGAACACTTATCAGAATATGAGAATACAGGTGAGCATCAGAAAGCCTGAGGTCATCAAGATGACTCCAAAGAGCAGGCAGACGAGATTCACCATCAAGAGGGCGGAGGAGGCTCTGATCCGTGCATATATTGACTTCAGAACGGACAAGATCGATCTGAAGAAGTACATAGCGGAGACCAGGGATGCCCTGAATACCCTTATAAAATACAGACCGGAGTATGGAATGTACAGGCTGGGACTGCTTCATATGCAGATTCTGGAGGGACACACAGAATTTGTCGAGCAGGAATTCCTGAGAATAGATGCGGACGCCAATTTCACCAGCATGGAGGACATGGAGAAGTGTTATCTCAGTTACCTGAAGTCGCTTCTGCGCAGGGAGAAGTTCATCATAGACAGAACTGCTGCCATGGTCAGAGAAAGATTTGAGGCAAATGACAAGAACAGGCTGTTCTATTTCTGGATACTGTTATTTGTGGATGTGAATTATACAGAGGACAAATGGGTTCTCTACGAGGATATACAGAAGCTGTTTAACTCAGGTGTAAACAGTCCGGTAATATACTTTGAGATATGCGACATGTTCAACAAGCAGCCTCTCATGATGAAGAAGATCGCACCGCTTGAGATCGCAGCCCTCAGATGGGGCATGAGAAATGAATTTGTCTCAGAGGATGTCATCGTGGAGTTTGTCAAGACTGCTTCGAGACAGAAGGATTTTGACGAGCAGGCATTTAAGATGCTTGAGCAGATATACGATATGAGGCATGACAGGACGACTCTGGATGCCATTTGTGGAATACTGATCAAGAATAAGATGTACGATCCGTGTTATCACAGATATTACAGTGACGCATCGGACAAGGATCTCAAGTATGTTGGTCTGAATGAATGCTTTATCAGGAGCATGGACAAAAACCACTACGATGAGATACCGGAGGCTATACTCAGATATTTCAGTTACAAGAACGTTTTGACGGACGAGGAGCTGGCGTATATATATGCAAATGTCATCATGAACAAGGAGAACCAGAAGTCGGTGTACAGGGATTTTGTCCCTGCCATTGAGCGTTTCATGGAGAAGATGATACTTCAGGGGAATGTGAGCGATGACCTGACAGTCATATACGATGAATTCCTTGATCCTGATACGGTGAAACCGGAATTTGCCACAAAGCTCATCAACATAATATTCAAGAGAAAGTTCGTGTGTGATAATGAGAATATAACACACATACTGGTATCCCACAGTGAGCTTGGCGGAGAGGTCAAGGTTCCGGTGGTTAATGGTGAGGCATATGTAGAGATAATATCGCCGTCTGCCATAGTCACACTTCTGGATGACAACGGCGGCAGATATGTGAGCACCGTACAGTACAGAATGGAGAGAATCGTAGACGAGAGGAGCTATCTGGACATTTGTCACGAGTACAGTCCAAGGGATTACAGATACCTGTTGTTCCTCTACAACGATATAGATATATTTACACACAGGGATGCAAAGGAGATAAATCTTGCCAGAGATATCGCACTCTGCCCTGAGGTGAGCTACAGGGTGAGACAGGAAGCGCTTACCCATATGGTTGAGTATTATCATGAGAATTTCGATGCGGACATTCTCGGAAAATATTTGTCCAAGATAGATCTGGATTACGTGGATCCTTCATATGCTTCCAGGATAAATACATATTATATAGCTCTGGATATGTATGAGAATGCATTTGAGGGAATGTACAGATTTGGCTATGTGGATGTGGATATAGATGAGCTGATCAAGATAGCCGAGTTTGGAATCGATGACAAGAGATACGATGAGAGCAGGCTGCTCATATCCATATGCGTGTATATATACAGGAGAGGGTACGCCGGACAGAAGATACTGTCATATCTCATCAACAATTACAACGGATCACTCGAGGAGATGGCAAATCTCTTCAAGTCGGTCAATTCAAATTACAGAAATATTGATATGCTGTCTGAGAACATACTCGCACAGATGATGTTCGCGGACGGATATATAGAGTCCATATACGATATATTTGAGGTGTACTATCGCGGCCGCAGCCGAGGCATGGTGGTGAAAGCTTTCCTCAGATATTGCGCGCACCAGTATTTTATAAAGGATCAGAAGATCCCTTCATATATAATGGAGGATCTGTACAAGGAGATCGCCAAGGGCAATATAAAGGACGAGATATCCAGAATGAGCCTGCTGTATTATTTTAGCAACCGAAGTGGACGATACACTGAGGAGCAGCGGGAATGGATCAAGGCAAATGTAAAACAGTTTATAGAATACAGCAAGATACTTCCGTTCTTCAGAAAATTTGAGTCAATCGTAAAGCTGCCAGGGGATATGAGATTCAAGACATATGTCATATTCAAGGGAGAAAGCGGAAAGCAGGTATGGGTCAGCTACAGCTTTGGCCAGGAGAGCAGCAGTATGGCAAACTACAAATCCGAGAGGATGAATGAGATAATTCCGGGAGTGTATGTTAAGGAAGTTGTCGTATTCCACGGAGAGTCGCTTGTCTACTCCATCGATGGAGTGGTTGGAACTTCAGTCGTGGTTGAGAGCGACATACTCAAAAATGAGACATTCCATAAGGATGGAAGCAGCAGCTTTGAACTTATCAATAGCATGCTGGTTAGCCAGGAGACAAGAAATGACCATGAGCTCATACAGGCAATGGACACATATCTGTACAACAGCCATTTCTTCGACGCCAATTTGATGTTGCTTTAACTTTTTGATTTTTCACAAGGAGGGGCATAATTTATGTCTGACACACAGTTATATCTGGGTCTGGATCTTGGCCCGGAATATGCACAGCTTAGTTATTATAATGTTGACACGCGGGAGCCGGAATCGGTGTACCACAAGGAGGCGAGGGATACATATATGCTCCCTAACATCATGTTCTACAGCGCGTACAACAAAAAGACGGATGACGGACAGAGTGAAGCTTACAAGTTCATAGATCTGGCTGGCTGGTGTGCAGGGGCGAAGGCTTCAGCCTGCAGGTTCGAGGAAAATGGAACGGTTGTGGATCAGGTGTATGAGCGTACCCTGAGAAATGAGAATATAGAAGTTGCGGGGCGTAATTATAAGGCGGGAGATCTTCTTGTGAAGATGATGATACTGCATATAAGACAGTTTACCGAGCAGTTTGAGGGTTTTGTGATAAAGAAACTGACAGTCACAGTGGCTGACACAGATCCGCGCATCATAGCTGCAGTCAGAGGACTTAAGTCGGCACTCCGTCTGACCCATGACCAGTTTAATATAGTGAGCCATCTGGACAGTGGCCTGTGCTATATATTTGCACAGCCTGAGCCGCTCAGGAATAACAGCGTGGGACTGTTTGATTTCGGCAGGAGCGGGCTGGATTTTTACAGGATAGATATGACAAGGAAATATCCTTTGATAGTGACCGTTGAGCATGTGAACTTCCATGACAGGATGAACATGAAAAGATTTGGAAAATACCATGAGGATATGGATGAGGCATTTGCGGATATAGTTAAGGAATGTATGTCACAGGTGTTTATATCCTCTGTATTCCTCACGGGAATAGGATTTGCTGACAACTGGATGAAGCAGTCGGCGGCGGTCCTGTGTCAGGGCAGAAGGGTATTTGTTGGACAGAATATATATACAAAGGGTGCATGTTACAGATCGCTTGGCGGTGTGTACACGGAGGCGCTCAGCAGATATTTTATAGATACGGAGCAGACGGTCAAGACAAATATCGGAATAAATCTCATGGATGAGAAGAAGACGTTCTGGCCGATAGCATACGGCGGGCTTGAGTGGTTCAACACCCGCGGAAGCATAGAGGTATTCCTCGACAACACAAGAAGGATACAGATCGTATACCAGGATATACTGACTGAGGAAGAATGGCGGGAGACTGTGGAGATATACGGGCTTCCGGCGAGACCAAAGAAGACGACAAAGCTGTCGATATCCGTGGAGTATTATGGTGCGGATAAGGGCGCGATAGTCATCCGTGATCTTGGATTTGGAAGTTTGTATCCTACCACAAATAAGATATACAGAAAAGAATTTGACATAGAAGCCATCAGGAGAAAGCATGCGGAGAAGCTTGAGGCAGCGCGAAGGGAAGAGGAGCTCAGGATACGCATGGGTGACACCGAGGAACTGAGAGGCGAAGATCCGGCGGTGGAGCATGGTAATGCAAAGACGGTGGAAGCCGAGCAGGAGGTACATGAAGAGCCTGTGGTATATTACGGAACAGCGTCACCTGTGGAGCCGGAGACTGTGGAAGAGCCGGACGATTTCGGAACGGAAGCAGAGGATGTTGTGGAAGAGATTGATGACGATGCGGCGGATATGACGGAGGCTGAAGAGTTAGAAGATGATGCGGTCTCTGATCCTGAGAACATTTCAGATGAAATTGATGATGACGAAACGGAATCAGTGGATGCTGCATATGAGGTAGATGATGACGAAACGGAATCAGTGGATGTTGCATATGAGGTAGATGATGACGAATCAGAATCAGATGACATTACAGACGATGCAGATGACAGCGAGACTGAGATCGACGAGTCAGAGCCGGACGATGAAGAAACCATAGATGAAGAGGATCTGGATGACGAAGATTCCGATGAGTATGAGCAGAGTGCGTTCAGCATCCCGTCATACCTCAGAGGACAGCATTTTGATCCGGGAGAGTGATACACATATGAGTGGAATTATTATTTGTAAGACAAAGACAGCGGACAATCCGTACACATTCCTCAATACGAAGATAACCATATATTCATATGAGGAGCTGTGCTACTACATATTCAACAATATGGTGCTCATAGGTAAAGACGACCTTGCGGACAGACTCAGCAACTGGCTGAGAACGGCCATAGACATGGAGGATCTTGCGGACAAGATAGACGCGCTCAATGCCAAGAATGCGTATATCCAGGATATCATGGTGGAGATACTTACATTTGGTGAGTTCTACAGCAAGGATGAAGTGAAGGAATTCATGGACGAGTGCAAGAGGATCAGGACTCTCAAGCCGTATGAGCTGGACAAGAAGAGAGCTGACAGCTACATGATGTACAAGCATTACATCAAGGCTGACGCCATATACGATGACATCATAGAGTACAAGGAGTCACATGGTGAGTACGATGAGTTCCTTGGAAATATATATCACAACAAAGGCGTTGCGCTGGCGGGCAATCTTCAGCTTGAGGAGGCAAAGGATGCTTTCATCAGAGCATTTGCGCTGAATAAGAACAATGAGTCATTGATAGAATACTTCTGTGTAATGGCGGTGACGGTGGACACGGCGACACTCCAGAGGGAGATAAGAAAGCGCGGTATGCCGGCCGGATTCCTGGACGATCTGATGAACGAGATCGCTGATTCAAAGGAGGATGTACATGAGATGTCCATATACAACAAAGTCCAGAAGGCTGTGTACAACAGAATGCACGGCGACATAGAGGACTATGACAGGCGTATGAATTCCATCCTGAGTGCACTCAAGGATCAGTTCAGAAACCAGATAGGATGACTTTGTGCTTGACGTACAGCCAGCCTATGTTGTACTATCACAATGAATAAAGAAGATATATGCAAATGCTGTGACGAAGAGGAGTAGCATGTGGAGTCAGACAGAGAGAATGGTTCGTGGGCTGTGAGACCGTTCCTGACAGAGATTTGTGAAGGTAGCTTCTGAGCTGCATGGCTGAAAGATCATGATAAGGATAGGCCATGCCGGGGCGTTCCCGTTATAGGATAAGATGAGATACAAAACAAGGTGGTAACGCGAATATTTACTCGCCCTTCTGACAGAATGTCCGGAGAGCGGGTTTTTTTGTGAAAAATTTTGTAAAAGTATATATCAACATGTAAGAGATCAGGAAGAATAGAAAGGAAGAATGAGATGAAAGAGTTAGAGAAGACATATGATCCTTCCCAGATAGAGGACAGACTCTACAGAAAGTGGGAGGAGAAGAAGTATTTCCACGCAGAGGTTGACAGGAGCAAGAAGCCATTTACGATCGTAATGCCGCCTCCAAATGTAACAGGACAGCTCCACATGGGACATGCCCTGGACAATACCATGCAGGATATACTTATCAGATTCAAGAGAATGCAGGGTTACTCAGCACTGTGGCAGCCTGGTACAGACCACGCAGCCATCGCAACCGAGGTCAAGGTTACAGAGAAGCTGAAGGAGCAGGGAATAGATAAGAAAGAGATCGGCCGTGAGGAGTTCTTAAAGCATGCATGGGCATGGAAGGAGGAGTACGGCAATCGTATCGTGAGCCAGCTCAAGAAGATGGGTTCATCCGCGGACTGGGACAGAGAGCGATTTACCATGGACGATGGATGTTCCAAGGCAGTCAAGGAAGTATTTGTAAGACTGTACGAGAAGGGCTACATCTACAAGGGCTCAAGGATCATCAACTGGTGTCCTGTATGTAAGACTTCCATATCAGATGCTGAGGTTATACATGAGGAGCAGGACGGATTCTTCTGGCATATCAACTATCCTGTAGTTGGAGAGCCTGGAAGATTTGTGGAGATAGCAACCACAAGACCGGAGACACTTCTCGGAGATACAGCCGTTGCAGTAAATCCTGACGATGAGAGATACACAGATATAGTAGGAAAGATGTTGGAGCTGCCACTTACAGACAGACAGATCCCGGTTATCGCAGATCCATATGTTGACAAGGAGTTTGGAACAGGATGTGTAAAGATCACACCTGCACATGACCCTAACGACTTCGAGGTTGGAAAGCGTCACAATCTTGAGGAGATAAATATACTGAACGATGATGCAACCATAAATGAGCTCGGAGGCAAGTATGCAGGCATGGATCGCTACGAGGCAAGAAAGCAGATGGTGGCAGACCTTGACGCACTGGGATTTCTCGTAAAGGTAGTTCCACACAGCCACAACGTAGGAACACATGACAGATGTAAGACAACTGTAGAGCCTATGATCAAGCCTCAGTGGTTCGTCCGCATGAAGGAGATGGGACAGGCAGCACTTGACATCATCAAGACCGATGAGCTCTCATTTGTGCCTGAGCAGTTTGACAAGACATACATCCACTGGCTTGAGAACATTCGTGACTGGTGTATATCAAGACAGCTCTGGTGGGGACACAGAATCCCTGCATGGTACTGTGACGAGTGCGGCGAGACCATCGTCAGCCGTGAGACACCTACAGTATGTCCAAAGTGCGGATGTACACATCTCACACAGGATGAGGATACGCTCGATACATGGTTCTCATCTGCGCTGTGGCCATTTTCAACACTTGGCTGGCCGGACAAGACACCTGAGTATGAATACTTCTATCCTACAAGCGTGCTTGTAACCGGATACGACATCATATTCTTCTGGGTAATCCGCATGGTATTCTCAGCACTTGAGCAGACAGGCAAGAGCCCATTCAAGCATGTGCTGATCCACGGACTTGTAAGAGACGACCAGGGACGTAAGATGAGTAAGTCACTTGGAAATGGTATTGACCCGCTTGAGGTTATAGATAAGTACGGTGCAGATGCCCTTCGTCTGACACTTATAACAGGAAATGCTCCTGGAAACGACATGCGTTTCTACTGGGAGAGAGTTGAGAATTCCAGAAACTTTGCAAATAAGATCTGGAACGCAACACGTTTCATCATGATGAACATGGAGAAGGCAGATTTCACAAATGTGAAGCTGTCTGACCTGACAATAGCTGACCGCTGGATCCTGTCCAAGGTCAACACACTTGCAAAAGAGATGACAGACAACATGGAGAAGTTCGAGCTTGGTATCGCTGTATCCAAGGTGTACGACTTCATCTGGGAGGAGTTCTGTGACTGGTATATCGAGATGGTTAAGCCTCGTCTCTACAACGATGAGGATGAGACAAAGGCAGCAGCACTCTGGACACTTAAGACAGTTCTGATCCAGGCACTTAAGCTTCTTCATCCATACATGCCATTCATCACAGAGGAGATCTTCTGCAACATTCAGGACGAGGAGGAGTCGATCATGATCTCCAAGTGGCCTGAGTATACAGACGAGTGGAACTTTGAGGCTGACGAGGCCGCTGTTGACACTATCAAGGCAGCAGTCCGTGCCATCAGAAACCTTCGTACAGGAATGAACGTACCACCTAGCAGAAAGGCAAAGGTATATGTCGTATCTGCAAAGGAGGACGTGAGACATATATTTGAGTCATCAAAGAGCTTCTTTGCCACACTGGGTTATGCCAGCGAGGTACACGTTCAGGAGGACAAGACAGGAATCGATGAGAATGCAGTATCAACACTGATCCACGATGCCGCTGTATACATTCCTCTTGAGGAGCTTGTGGATATCGACAAGGAGATCGAGCGACTTGAGAAGGAGGCTGCTAAGCTTGCCGGAGAGATCAAGCGTGCATCAGGAATGCTTGCAAATCCAAAGTTCGTTGACAAGGCCCCAGCCGCAAAGGTTGAGGAGGAGAAGGCAAAGCTTGCCAAGTACACTGAGATGTCTGAGCAGGTTGCCGAGCGTCTTGCACAGCTTAAGAAGTAATTATAAGGTCCCGACAGACGGAATTGGCTTTTCGCCTGCCGGGATCTTCGTTTTTATTGTGTCGATGAGACATTTCCTTCATATCATATAACAGAAGAGGTTTTTCTGTCGGTATGAAGGAGGTGGAGAAATGGGATTCACAAGTATTCCCATACGCAACATCATACGTGAAGCTGTTGCAAGGGGCGGCATAATAGTGGATGTCAGGGACCGCGATGAATTTCTGGAGGGACACATCCCCATGGCGGTAAATATTCCATTTGAGTTGATAGAAGCGAGGGAGTATACTCTTCCCAAAAGCAAATATCTGCTGGTATACTGTGCTCATGGGGTGAGCAGCATGAAGGCTGCGCTCATCATGAGCGAGGATGGATACAGAGTTATCAACACGGTGGGAGGCCTGGCGCAGTACAGAGGCCCGCTCACAAGACAGAGATAGAACAAATATACAACCCACAGAAAGGGCAGGAAATGAGTAGAGTAGAACTTATAGCTCCATGTCATTTTGGACTGGAGTCGGTACTGAAAAAAGAAATACTTGATCTTGGATACGAGATAGTCCAGGTGGAGGACGGAAGGATCACATTTGCCGGAGACGAGAGTGCGATTGCAAGGGCAAATATTTTTATAAGGACAGCCGAGCGTATCATGCTTAAATGTGGCAGCTTCAAGGCCGCCACATTTGACGAGCTGTTCGAGGGAACAAAGGCCATCGCCTGGGAGAAGTATCTGACAAGGGATGCAAAATTCTGGGTGTCCAAGGCGACATCAAACAAGAGTGCACTCTTCAGTCCATCGGATATACAGTCCATAGTCAAGAAGGCTATGGTTGAGAGATTGAAGCAGACATACAGAGTGTCATGGTTCACGGAGGATGGCGCAAGCTATCCGGTGAGAGTATTTATATTCAAGGATATAGTGACCATAGCACTTGACACGTCAGGTGTGTCACTTCACAAGAGGGGATACAGAAAGCTGGTTGGAAAGGCTCCTATATCGGAGACGCTGGCGTCCGCGCTGATCATGCTCACGCCGTGGCACAGCGACAGAGTCCTTGTAGATCCGTTCTGCGGAAGTGGAACATTTCCGATAGAGGCGGCCATGATAGGCGCACACATCGCACCGGGAATGGACAGGGAGTTCACGGCCCAGGAGTGGTCCAAGATCTGTGACAAGAAGATATGGTACAATGCGGTGGATGAGGCTCATGATCTCATAGACCGCGATGTGAAGATGAACATACAGGGATATGATCTGGATGGCGATATGGTGAAGTGTGCCATGGAGAATGCCAGGGCAGCAGGAGTGGAGCAGCACATCCATTTTCAGCAGAGGGATGTGAAGGATCTGAGAAATCCGAAGAAGTATGGATTTATAATCACAAATCCACCTTACGGAGAGAGACTTGAGGAGAAGGAGGCTCTGCCTGAGCTGTACAGGACCATCGGCGAGAGCTATAGGAGTCTTGATGACTGGTCAATGTTCCTGATCACATCGTATACGGATGCGGAGAAGTATATCGGCAGAAAGGCCGACAGAAACCGCAAGATATACAACGGAATGATAAAATCATATTTCTATCAGTTTATGGGACCGAAGCCGCCTAAACGAAGGAGAGAAGAAGCTTGAAGAAATTTGTATATATAATTCTGATCCTTGCCATAGGTGCTCTGGCGTATTACGGAACAAAGGAGCCGTCGGGACGTCTGGAGAAGAACGAGGAGGATCAACACGCAGTTTCCGGCATGTCTGAGAAGCTTGCGGGCGATTACAATGAAGCGGGACTCACACTGTATGTAAATGGCAGTGAGGTGGAAGAGGACGAGTACAAGCCGTATGTAAGCAATAATCTTCACCTTATGATGCCGCTGAAGATGCTCAAGGATAAGATGAAGTGCACATACATAGAGTATGTGAATGGCAGTATCGTGATCAAGAGGAATGAAGGAGTCGCCAGACTGGTGCTTGATTCCCAGGATGCAGAGCTGGACGGCAAGGACGTGAAGATCGCGGATGCGCCGATAAAGAAGGATGACGAGACATTTGTCCCTATAGAGTATATAGCGGACACGCTTGACTATACATGTGAGTACAATTATGACACAGGCCGTGTATCCCTGCAGAAGGTCGGTGAGGACAGTAAGCTGCCGGCCGCCTACGACATGAGAAAAGAGGGCAGGGTCACAGAGGTCAGAGACCAGGGAGACTCGGGAACATGCTGGGCATTTGCGTCGCTGGCTGCGCTTGAGACAACTCTTATGCCGGATGAAAAGCTGCAGTTCTCTGTGGATAACATGACCATGAACAACGGATTTGGCGTTGAACAGTTTGAGGGTGGCCAGTACAGGATGAGTATTGCATATCTTGCATCCTGGAAGGGACCGGTTCTCGAGAAGGATGATCCGTACGGGGATGACAAGACGAACTCCAAGCTTAAGGCCGTGAAGCATTTGCAGGAGGCGGAGATAATTGACGACAAGAATCTGAAGGCTGTGAAAGAGGCAGTGTACACCAAGGGCGGTGTGGAGACTGCGATATACAGCGATATGATAGATGCCGACAGTAGCTCGGAGTATTACAACGAGGAGACTCATGCGTACTATTATGATGGTTCAGAGGGAATCAACCACGATGTGGTAATAGTAGGATGGGATGACAATTACAGCAAGAACAACTTTAACAAGGCGCCGAAGAAAGATGGTGCTTTTATCTGTAAGAACAGTTGGGGAACCGAATTTGGCGAGGATGGATATTTCTATATATCATACTATGATGCGCATATTTGCGAGACCAGTGTTGTGTACACCAGACTTGAGGGTGCAGACAACTACGATAAGATATACCAGTCGGATAAGCTGGGCTGGGTAGGAGTCCTTGGATTTGACCAGGAGGATGCCTACTTTGCAAATGTTTACACGGCAGGCAAGAGCGAGGAGCTCAAGGCTGTGTCATTCTATGCTACTGATGCAAAGACGACATATGAAGTATATGTGGCTACAAATTTTGAGAACACTGACGATCTGGCAAATAAGAAGCTTGTCGCGTCAGGCGAGATGGAGTACGCAGGATACTACACGGTCAACCTGGATGATGTGGTCAAGCTCCCGGATGAAAAGAAATTTGCGGTCATAGTACATATAACCACGCCGGGCAGCAAATACCCGATAGCCATAGAGTATGATGCGGATTCCATGACCGACAGCTTTGACATCTCCGATGGAGAAGGCTATATAAGTCTGTATGGAAATCAGTGGTACAGTGCGGAAAAAGAGAGAAAATGTAACGTCTGCCTCAAGGCATTTACGGATAAGACAGAATAAACAGGAAGTGTATGTAAGCTGTGGGAAAGGAGAACTATTATGGACAAGCTGATATTTGCAACGGGAAATGAAGGAAAGATGAAGGAGGTCCGCATGATACTTGCGGATCTTGGTTATGAGATACAGTCCATGAAGGAGGCTGGGATCAACATAGATATAGTTGAGGACGGACAGACATTTGAGGAGAATGCTCTGATCAAGGCGAGAGCCATCAGCAAGGCAAGCGGATGCCTGGTGCTTGCGGATGACTCAGGACTTGAGGTCGATTACATGGACAAGGCGCCTGGAATATACAGCGCGAGATTCCTTGGTGAGGACACATCGTACAGGATAAAGAACCAGTACATAATAGACAAGCTGGCCGGGGTTCCAGATCCTGAGAGGACAGCAAGATTCGTGTGCGCTATAGCAGCAGTGTTCCCGGATGGAAGCGAGTACACAGAGCGGGGAACCATAGAGGGAATCATAGGCTACGAGGAGCGCGGCGAGAACGGTTTCGGGTATGACCCTATATTTTACCTTCCAGAGCTGGGCAAGACCACTGCGGAGCTTGATCCTGAGGAGAAGAACAAGATCAGTCACAGGGGAAATGCACTGAGACTGATGAAGAACGTCATCAGAGCGCACAGGGAGAGTAAGTGAGAATCAGGAATAAATCAGTTAATGATCAGTGGGATCGATGGATTCTCGTTAGGAGGAATAGATGAAAGTACTGATAATAAGTGACACTCATGGCAAGAGTAGCTGCTTAAAACAGATACACGATATAGTTGGCGACGTGGAAATGCTGATACATCTCGGAGATGTTGAGGGAGATGAAAAGCTGATACATGATCTGTTTGACTGTGAGATCCACATGGTGAGGGGCAACTGCGATTACAACCCGGAGCTCCAGATATATGACGAATTCAACATCGGAGATAAGAGGGCATTTATAACGCATGGACACAGGTATGGTGTGAACAGCGGTATTTCATATCTGGAGGAGCTTATCGACACGGAAGGATATGACTTCGTAATGTATGGACACACCCACCGCCGTGACCTGACGAGCTACAAGGGTTCATATATAGTGAATCCGGGAAGTCTGGCTCTGCCGAGGGACAACAGAGTTGGAACGTATATGCTGCTGGACTTTGACCAGCACGGAACGCCGTTTTTTGCGCAGAATGAGCTGCCGAGGGTAGAGTCGAATGTGTCAAGTTTTCGAAGAAAATTTGACATGTAGCATCAGCCCTGCCGAAGGCAGCTTTAAATGGCTGATGTTCCATACCGGAGGAGAAGAAGAGGAAGAAGTTTTTTGAGGATCTGTGGGGATAGAGCAGAAGTCGGCCTTTGGGGACGGAGAATCAAGAGTGTATGTCTTCTAGAGACTAACGAATATGATAATGGCAGGTAAAATGATATGAAGAAACACGATATAGTTGAAGGTGTGATAGATACATATGAGTTCCCGAACAAGGGCAGCTTCCATATGGATGACAGAAAAGTAACAGTTAAGGGTGCGATAAAAGGCCAGAAAGTGAGCTGCCGCATAACGAAGCTGAAGAAGGGCAAGGCTGACGGAAGACTCCTTGAGGTTCTTGAGAAGTCTGAGCTTGAGGATGCTTCGCCGGTATGTTCGCATTTTGGTATGTGTGGTGGCTGCAGTTACCAGACGCTCAGCTACGAGAACCAGCTCAAGGTGAAGGAGGAGCTTGTCAAAGGTCTCCTTGACGGTGTGATAGATAGTGGGGCGCATCATTATGAGTGGCAGGGGATACTTGCTTCACCTGTGACAAAGGGATACAGAAATAAGATGGAGTTCTCATTTGGCGATGAGTATAAGGATGGTCCGCTGGCACTGGGACTTCACAAGAAGAACAGCACGTACGACATCGTACAGATGGATGACTGTTATATAGTGAATGATGATCTGAACAAGATAGTGAAATATACTGTCCAGTTCTGCAAGGAGGCGGGACTCCCATATTACAAAAAGATGCAGCATGAGGGCCTTCTGCGCCATTTGGTTATAAGACGTTCTGCTACCAATGGCGATCTGCTGGTGAATCTGGTGACGACTACCCAGAATCTGGAGGCTCTCGATCTTGACGCATATGTGAAGGGTCTGCTGGAACTGCCACTTGAGGGCAAAATTGCAGGAATCCTCCACACGGAGAATGATTCCATGGCGGATGCGGTCATCAGCGACAGGACAAATCTGCTCTACGGAACAGAGTATATATACGAGACGGTGCTTGGACTTCAATTCAAGATATCACCGTTCTCATTCTTCCAGACAAATACCAAGAGTGCGGAGAGACTTTATGACAAAGCTCGCTCTTATGTGGGCGACACAAAGGATGCTGTAATATTCGACCTCTACAGCGGAACCGGAACCATAGCCCAGCTTCTTGCGCCTGTCGCAAAGAAGGTCATCGGTGTGGAGATCGTTGAGGAAGCCGTGGAGGCTGCCCGTGTGAATGCCGGGCTCAACGGCCTTGACAACTGTGAGTTCATCGCGGGGGATGTTCTTAAGGTCATAGATGACATAGAGGAGAAGCCGGATTTCATAGTTCTTGATCCACCTCGTGACGGAATCAACCCAAAGGCTCTGACAAAGATCATTAACTATGGCGTGAATGAGCTTGTGTACATAAGCTGCAAGCCTACATCACTTGCCAGGGATCTGGTGACTCTGCAGGAGAACGGATATTTCGTGACTAAGGCATGCGCTGTCGATCAATTTCCGGGCACTGTTCACGTAGAAACAATAGTTGCACTACATCGGACCGATATGTAAAAATCCTTGATTTTAGGCACTTTGAGAGGTTTTTCAGTTTCAGAAAAATAGGTGAAAATCACAAAGAAAAGAGCCTTGTGAAGAAAGTAACCGTTGTTGTTGCGTTAGACCTCGGGACGGGGAACACAAAGAATCTTGAATATGAATATGAAAATGAATAGAGAACTATCAGATCATTGATAGATTATAAGGCAGAAGAACCTTCTGAGGAAGAATTAGCTCAGATTGAGAAATTTAAGAAGAATTGCTGGATCTAGTGATAAGAAAAAGGGAGGCGCTTTATTTGGTAAAGAAAAAAGATGAGATAACCATCCGCTCCAGCGCAGCGGAATACCTGACCTATGTTGCCTCTGTAGGTGATCAGCAGGACAGCATAGAAATGCGCTATGAGGATGAAAATATATGGCTGACACAGAAGATGATGGCCACATTGTATGATGTTGGTTTACCGACGATAAATGAACATATTAAAAAAATATACGCGGATAGTGAATTGGAAGAGGCCGCAACTATTCGGAATTTCCGAATAGTTCAAACCGAAGGTTCTCGTCAGGTCACACGCGATACCAAGCACTATAACCTCCAAATGATCATTGCTGTAGGCTTCAAGGTCAATTCCGAGCGCGCGGTACAGTTCCGTAAATGGGTAAATCAGATTGCAAAAGATTACACCATCAAAGGTTGGGTGATGGATGATGAGCGGCTGAAACGCGGAACGTATCTGACGGAGAAGTATTTCGATGAGCAGTTAGAGCGCATCCGTGAGATCCGTGCCAGCGAAAGAAAGTTCTATCAGAAGATCACCGACCTGTATGCGACAGCCATTGACTATGACAAAAATTCTGCAACGACGAGAAGATTCTACGCGACCGTTCAGAATAAGATGCATTACGCAGTTCATGGACATACGGCAGCTGAGCTGATCGTGGAAAGAGCTGATCATACAAAAGAGCATATGGGATTAACTACTTGGGCAGATGCACCGGAAGGAAAGATCAGGAAGAGCGATGTTACGGTTGCGAAGAATTATCTGAGCCAGGATGAAATGAAGCAGCTGAATCGTATGGTGACGGCATATCTGGATTTTGCTGAAAACATGACTTTACGCCATATCCCGCTTACGATGCAGGATTGGGAAAAGAGACTCAACAGCTTTATTGAAATGTTTGACTATGGTATTTTACAGGACGCAGGTAAGGTGTCCGCAGAAATTGAAAAGCTTCATGCTGAGACAGAATTTGAAAAATACCGTGTCATCCAGGATAGATTGTTCATGTCTGATTTTGATAAGTATATGCTGGAATTAGAAGAAAGCGCAAAGAAATAAGGATCTGATTCCAGGTCGAGACAGTGGCAGAGAGCAGCAATGTAAAATCGGCTTGCATTATATAGGTAGTAAAGGACTTATACCGATTTGTTCCCATAGACTGGGGTGGTCAAGGCCGTGATATGAATGTCAATTTTGCCACAGATTGCATCTGTTTGCATCTGTGAATGCACGATATCAGAGGTGTGGACCTGTTTCCTTTTTGACAGGATATGTTTCCACGAACGGGCACAAAACCTGACATCAATCAGAAGGCATCGTGCCATGTAGAGACGGTAGTTCTTCTGTCCCAACGGAAAGCGGAGTATGTGCTGAAAGAGCATGGGTTAAAGGTCTCTAATCTGTATATTTCACAGGTAAAAAGAAAATGTGGAATAGAGGTTGGAGAGAACTATAATTTACCGAAGTCGGAGGATAGCAGACAGCCTCAATGTCCGGCGGAGAAGGAAAAGGCGATCAAGGATGCATAAAATGTACCGGACAGAAGGTTTGACGTGGTTTCCGGAAGAGATGCCAAATAGGAAAGAATATGAAGATGGGTGATATTAAAAAATTTATTCCTATAGGATGGCTTGGTTATTCTGGTGGATACGTTCTCTATGACGTGAGTAGTCATAATATTTTTCTGGAAAATATGGATATAGATGGAGAAGTGGAAGATAAGCCAATTGCCAATTCTCTAAAAGAACTTATTAACAATATGAATGTCAATCCGAATATTCGGGAAAAGGAGGAAAACAAATGCTGCTTATAGGATCCAGGATTCAGGAGTACCGGAAGAAAGCCGGGCTGAATCAGGAGGAATTTGCGGAAAAGATGGGAGTCAGCAGACAGGCTGTGTCCAAGTGGGAGAGGGATAAGGCGTATCCTGATCTGGACAGGCTTGTGTGTATATGTGAGATTCTGGATGTACAGGTTGGAGAACTTATATATGGAAAGGGTGAGGAGCCGGAGGCGCCGGAAGAGGTGTCCGGGGATGGGACTTCAGCGAATAATGCTGTCCATCTGAAGAATCTCAGGGGAAAAGGCAGGCTTGCCAGATTGAAAATATTATTTTGCGTGATGGCAGCCATATGCGTTTTCTGTGTAATTGTGGTGGCGGTGCTGTTTGTGAGGAACGAGTGGACCAGCCATTCAGATAAGAACGGAAATGTGCGCGTGGAGAAGGTGTATCAGCAGTATACAAAAGCTGATCTGGCATATTTGGATGACAATGGCCGAAAGATCATGGATACTGCGTGGCTTGATGTACCGGGGGTACGAGATGGAGATTACATACAGTTGTACACAGGGGCGGACGGTAATGGACTGTTTCTGAATTACAAGGCATCAACCATAGTTGCCGCATCATTTGTCATGCTGGTGTTTATTATTCTTCTGACCCTCATTGGGCTTGAGATAAGAAGGATGAAGAAAGAAGATACACTTCAGATCATACTTGAGGATAAGACAGCCGATGAAAAAATGTAAAAAAATTGTCTGCGCGATCGTTATAGCATGCATACTGGCGGGAGCTGCATTTGTCGCTCTTGAATTTATGGGCGTTATTGATCTGAACAGCGCGCAGAAGACGGAAGAAAAAAGTGAAACTGAACAGGATGGAAATAAAATAGCTGACGATGAGACAGAGCCTTGGCATATAGTGTTCAAGGGATATGCCTTCTCTGTGAATCCGGTAGGACAGGCAATCATACATGAGAGTGGCTGCCTTAATATAAGAAGCTGTGATGATTATCTGATACAGATCGATGTGGAGGATAAGACGATTGCGGACTTCTGGGACAACAGAGAGCAGCGCAAGAAAAATATTGAGGACGCAGGTTATGTGATGGAGCTGGAGCCTGAGAAGTTCGAGATACAGGGGAAGGAATATATCAGATACATAGCGAGTTTTGCAAATGAACGAGGTGCGAAGTTCGACAGATCATATTTCTATCAGCTTATATGTGATGCCGGGGAAGGTCAGCGTTTCTTTACTTCGATAAGATTTGATGAGATAGATATAGATGCGCTGAGCGGGTCGGAGAGAGCTGAGGTATATGAGAAGGCTGCCGATGAAGCTGTGGCTATTGTTGCGGGGGCCGTTCCCACAGATGAGACAAATGATATGACAGGCGCATACTGGCAGGAGGACGAAGCTATGGAGACGGGAGTAGTGGACAGTGTCGTGAATGGAGATACTACCGTGTCATATGAAATCCCTGAAAATTACAGCCTTCAGAATGAGGATTTGTCAGGTAAGACATACTATTCAGACGGTGATAAGATCACGGTTGTGACTTCGATCGTACCGTATAGTTGGATGACAGCATCTGATATGGCAGACAGAAAGACCGGGGCCGGAATATCAAAGGTAACAGAGGAAGGTCAGTGTGAGGTAAATGGTGTGACATTTTATTACTACACATATTCGACCTTATATATAAAGGACGGCAAGAGAAATATCACATACTATTTTAATGCATATGCTGATCTGAAGGATGGGAACATATATACAGTCAGCGGATTTGCCGATGATAATCCGGATGCCATGGACAGAGACACTTATTATAGTTTCATGAACATTACGGAGAAATAAGCACTATAGATTACAAAAAAGTGACGAAAATCCCTATAATTCCGGTTTGCTACCCATAGTTGCCCCGTTGCAACCGATTACGGCTTGATAAAATATAGTGACATTCTTAATAATAAAGCCACTAGGTTTTAAGGAGGATTATTATATGAGGAACAAGAAAATGCTGATTGCAGGACTTATCACGGTGGTGATGGGAATTTCTATAGTTGGATGTGGAAATGATGGCAAATCCACCAGAGAGACGGAGTCAACAGAGCAGGTAACCGAAACGGAAATGGCAACGGAGGAGGAATCTGAGGCTGAGGATACAGGTGATACTGAATCTGATGATTCATATGCAGATGAAACCGATTACAGTGAGGAATCCACAGAATTTACGATGCCTGTATATGAGGATTTCACATTGGCATCGGGACTCAGCGAGAATTACGCAGATCTTGACAATAGGTCATTTGTATATAATGGAAAGAAATTCACTTTAGGTGAGTCCACCTTGAAGGATCTTATAGACGGTGGAATACCATTTGAGCAGAATTCTCTCAATAACAGTGGCAACAATGTAAATAAAAATTACGAAACTGACAGATACACAGCAGAAATCAATGACTACGTAACGATGCAGTTTATGTTTGGCAACTTTACTGACAGTGAGCAGAAGGCGGAGGATTGCGTTCTCTCATATGTAAGGTATTCACACCTTTTTGTGCCAAACCCGGATTATGATGCCAGCATGAATGCAGAGATCAGTGAGATGATGCTTGACGGTGCAAAGCAGGTGAACTTCTCATTCCCTACAACTATCACCAAGGATCAGTTGCTTGAAAAGTGCAGCGAGAATGCAGAAGTAGATGGCAAGATAGTCAAGTACAGTGTAGATTCTGAGGTTTATATGGGAAGCAGCGGCTATACATTTGAGTTTGACGATACAACAGGACAGCTCAAAGAGGTCAGAATAAGCTGGCTTCCGTAACTAAAAAGTAATCAGAATAAGAGCCAGAAGAAAAGCCGGATATCTCTATAAAATAGGGATACCCGGCTTTTGTAAACCAAATGTATGCTGTGGACAGCAGAATGAAATCCAAAGGTATTCTCAGTAATTTCTCTCTACTTACATATTATGCAGAAATGTGTGATATGGATAAAACACATATCTCACCTTACTAATAAAATATGACAAAAAAGTACATTAAGTGGTACTTGGAGTTGACAATTCCCCGATTCACAATTACTATAAACCCTGTGATTTCATAGTGAAAATCTGCTCGGATGCCGTCCTGAAAAGCATCCGATCAGGGGGAAATTCGGTGAGATTCCGGTGCAACCGCCATTACTGTGTTAAGACTTGTGTCTTTCAGTCAGAATGCCCGCAGATTTTATGAGATTTCCGGCCGCGTGACGGCGTCTGACAGACACAGACAGCCGGGATATGCGGAGTACCCGGATGCGGATGACACGACAGTTCATCTGTTAGCTTTTGGGCGTGGGAAAAGCAGAATACATATTCCCTGCTTTATAACCTACAATTAAATAAAGAAAGGAAAATAGGAGATGAAACGAATCAGGACATTGATGCTTTCATTCTTATTGGCATGCGCAGTTTTAGTGGCACCATTTGCTTCAAATGCAAGCTGGGGCTATGTTCAGGCTGCCGCCGCAGAGAGTGATGGCGAAGTTGATTACAGCACTGAGTACGTTGTGCTGTCTCTTGAGGGATTTACTCTTGGTCAGGGCTTCTATATCGAGCCGGAGAGAATGTCCTACAAAGAGATCGGTGAAGTCTGGAAAGAGGAAGGCATAGACATCGACCTGTCTAAGCTTACCGTATCACAGGCTACTTACGCGTTTTTCAAGAAAGAGGGACTTGAAACAGAACCTTCAGGAACAGACAAATACAATAGTTCCGATTATTATCTTGCCAACATAAAGGGCATTGATAAGGGAGCTGCAAATGTTCCACAGGAGCTTAAGGATGCTTATCAGAAGAAGAATGGAAAGGCACTTGAGCTTAAGGACAAGACAGGAAAAGATCTTGGCCAGTTTGATTATTTCAGCATGTCTGGCTGGATGAACACAGTTGACAATATACTGGGAAATGTCGGCGCAGGAGAATATCAGGTAGATTCTGCAGCCGGAGTAGACAATACACACGTTATCCGTTGGCAGTTCACGCTCGCAGATTATGGCGCAGATCTGGGATATGGCTACAATCCGGATAAGAATACATTTGACTCTGAGTATGCATACTATGAGACTCAGGACAAGACAGAGCTCTATGTGCTCTATGCAGAGCATGCAGATGAGATAGCTAAGGACGAGGCTCTACGTGAAGAGGTTCAGGCGGTCATGACAGATCTCACTGCAACTGCAGATGAGGTTCAGGCAGTTGAGAAGAAGATCAGGGGCGACAAGAGAAATACAGTATCTGTAACCATGAATTATTCTGCTCCTTACATGACTCTGGCTGATTCAGAGGGCAATGAGATTGAAGTTGGAGAGCCTGATGGCAGCAAGTATACCCTTGAGCTTGAGCCGGGTACATACCGTCTGTCAGCATATCAGAAGAGCGGTGACGAGAAGACAGATATGGGATCTATAGATCTCGTAGTCACAGACGATCCACAGCAGTCATACAGCATATACAGCATCACAGATATAGCATGTACAGGTTATGACACTGTAGATGGCAACAAAAAATATTGGAAGGAAGACGTTGACTATACCGTCACAGGTAAGGTTATGTCTCCTGACAATGTGGACAGACATGCAGAGTTTGTAAAGACCAGGGAGGGGTCAGATGACGCCTGGGCAAAGTATGCAGGACTGTTCTACTATGCTGATATGGTGTCAGTGACATATGATCCGGTTGGAGATAGAGCAGATGACTATATCTCTAAGACTGTGTCAAACACACTTACATCCAACAGAAGCTACGGTTATTCAGTAGCTCTTGCAGCGGCAAAGACAGTAGAGTTCACAGTTCCAGAGGGAACTGAGCTCAGAGTTGGTACACTTTCAACATACTATATATATAAGGATGAGGCTGGCATCAAGACAGACAGCAAGGATGCCGGATATGACACATACAAGTATAAGCTTGGAAGTGGTATCACATATTACTACCGTGTAACTGGTGGAGAGGGAGTGACATACTGGAACTGGTTCTCCACAACCACAGATGCTGAGTACAAGGTAACAGCCGAGGATATGTACATCGGCGACAGCACATATGGCCCTGGCACAGTTGTACATGACATGTCAGCCAACAGCTCAGATGTCGCAGATATCTACATGACATCCAATGAGAAGGGCTATGTGTCAATGCAGAAGGGTGAGACATACAGCCTTGAGTGCTTCCGTAACTGGCAGGCTATAGAGGGAATCATGAATGCCAAGTCAGCAGAGCCTGATTACCACTATACAGTCATTGATGAGAATGGAAACGTATCTGATGATGTCATCAGCGTAGTTCCGGGAGATCACTCAGAGGTTGCTGAGATCCAGGCGAAATCAGAGGGTACAGCGATACTTCTCGTAACCTATGACGCCGAGATCAACAAGCCTGGTATGGGCGGTTCATTCTTCAGTGCGATTTGGCCTGAGAACACAGGTGTAGTCGTATTCACTGTAGGAAATGACGGCTCAGACATTCAGACAAATATGACATTAAATGCAGGACGCAACACAGAGACTGCTAAGACTGCTGTAGACAATCTGGATGCACAGATCGATGTTCTGTATTATCTTGAGGGAGCAGCCGGTGCAGAGTACACATTTACACCGGAGGATGGAGTGGCAGTATCAGTTCTTCATCCACAGATCACGGGAAACAAGCTTACATACAGTGGATTTACAACAGCAGATGTCAAGAAGAATGATGATGGAAGCTACACTGTAAGCGGTCTCACAGAGGGATCAAACATAATAAAGGTGACAAAGGACGGAGTTAGCACATATCAGGTAGTACGTGCAAAGGAAGTCCCGGTATCATACACATATAAGAACGCTGATGGTGACGAGATCTCAGCAGATGAACTCAGAGCCGGTGATACCATAGAGGTTTCATATGGTAAGCGTACAGAGGATGGCAAGAAGGCATACGATGGTCTGTATATTCCGGCCAACAAGCTTGCAGGAATTTACAACATGGCCGGAACTATAAAACTGTCAGATGGTGAAGGAAATGAATTCTCAGGAGCAAGCAACCAGTATGCATTTGCATCATATCCTGCTGCCCAGACAGTTACAGTCAAGATACCTCAGTATTTTGCAGGTGACGAGTACACGCTGAGCGGAGTTCTGTATGAGGGCGGATTTGGTTCGCCATACGGTTCACACAGAGAGGTCCGCCATGCAACAGGAAAGCCTGTACAGATGGCAGCAAGCGTACGTGTGGCATACCTTGGAAGTCTCCCGGATATGTCATTTAAGCTGGCAAAGACAGACTTTGTCCAGGTAAAGCTTGATGTAGTGGATGGTGCTACAAACGAAGCAGTAGAAGGATATAAGGTAAGCATAAAGGATACTGAAGGAAATGCCGTAACAGTAAATGACGGCAGCTTCAATGGCCTTGCAGGCAGACAGTACAATTACACTATGAAGTGTGCCGGATACATGTATGCCGAGGGAACATTTGAGATCCCGGAGGATACTTCCGGCGAGATGTCACAGACCATCAGCCTCACAGCGTCAAGTGCAACTGCTTGGGATGGCGAGAGCAAGACCGAGCCCGAACAGGTTGACGGAGTATACCAGATCAGCACAGGTGCAGAGCTGTACTGGTTTGAAAATGAGGTAAATGTCAATAAGAAGGTCGACATAAATGCAGTGCTCACAGCGGATATCAACCTTGCAGGATATAGCTGGACACCAATAGGTACATCGGGTGCCATATACATGGGTTTATTTGACGGCCAGGGACATACTATCAGCAATCTGTATCAGAATGATATAGGCTACTCAGGAATATTTGGACAGGCGGGTGCAAGGATCAGCGGCCTCACAGTAGAGGGAACTATCATCATGAGCACCAAGACTGCAGCAGGAGCGGTTGTGGGATACCTGTATCAGGGAACCACAGATGCACCGGCAAGAGTAGCAGGTTGTACATCTAAAGTAAATATCACTTACACAGGCACAAATACATCAGCTTCGATAGGTGGTCTGGTAGGATACTGTAACACGAACAAAATAAGCAACACAGTGATTGAGAACTGTGTAAATCATGGAACTATTAAGGCAGAAAACGGTGGTACCGTCGGCGGAATCATAGGATCTATGAGCAGCCGAAATATCTGCGTACAGAATTCGACAAACTATGGTGACATCACAGCCAAGACAAATGTTGGTGGAATACTCGGAAGCCACAATGAATACTATCCACAGGATCCTGGATGCAAGATCATTTCATGCTACAATGCAGGAACGATCACAGGCCAGACAAATGCAGGCGGTATTGCAGGTGTTTTCAAGGGTAATACGTCAAATGACGCAGGCGTGGAGATCACAGACTGCTACAGCGCAGGAACTGTAAATGGCAGTGACGCAGCCACAACAGGCGTATTTGCAGGTTATTCAGAGGATCTGACAATATCAGGATCTGCATATTCATGCACAGCCGCAGCAGATGAGAGCATCACAGAGAATCAGGCTTCATATGTATCGGCTGCTAATATAGAGGCAGTCAAGAAGCTCACAGTTGACACAGTTACCAAGATCAATGACGGAGAGGCCATCTTGAACGTGGCACCTGCAGCAGAGATCATGGCAAATGTTCCTCTGACAGCAGAAGATGGAGAATTTGTAGAGACATACAAGAAGGTAAGAACTGTAATTGACGGAGTTACTATCTTCAACATAGGTGTATATGACTACACAGCAAGTGCAGCCGGAATAAATGGTGCATCAAAGGATGGAGTTATCCTTAAGAACACAAAGGTTGAGGCAGCTTCCGCGGTTGACGCTGTAAAGCGTGCACTGGATAATGCCGGAATAGCCTACGATATTCAGGAGTCAGCTTATGGCCCATATATCGTATCTGTAAACGGACTTGCATCAGTTGCTGACTACTCAATGTCAGGATGGATGCTGTCATACAACGGAGACGACTTTGACAACGGTGGGCTTGGTTCACTGGCTGCAAAGGATAACGACACTATCGAGCTTCACTATGAGCTCACAGGAGCAGATGTAGCAGCATCATTCTCAGGACTTCCTACATTTGAGTCCATGACAATAGATGGAACAGAGATAACATTTACCACAGAGACAGAATACGATGAGAATTGGAATTCTACCTACACATACAAGGCAAATGGAGAGGTTCTGAATGGAACAGGAACAAAGGCTGATCCATTTGAGGTCGGTGTTGTATTGCCGGAGAGCGCAGATCTTGTAAAGCTTGACATGACATACAAGACAACTGCGGATGGCCATTATGTTGTGGTTGACGGACTTTCAGCCAAGATCAACCTGACAAATGATGTTGTGTGCAGGATCACATCAAGAGGTGGAAGAACTGCATGGTACAAGATCATGGCAGTGACAGCACTCACTGAGGACAATACAAAGCTTGAGATAGCAGACGCAGAGTACACTGGAGAGGAGCTCACACCGGAAGTTACCGTATATGTAAATGACAAGAAGCTTGATCCAAGCAGCTATGAGGTTACATACAGTGATAACGTAAATGCCGGAAAGGGTACTTGTACGGTAAAGGGAACTGGTAAGTTCTCTGGTACAATTCAGGGCGAGTTCGAGATAAAGAAGTCTACAAAGACGATAACTACAGAAAAGACTGAGATCGAGGTTCTTGAAAATGCAGAGCCATTTGATCTCAAGGTTACAGGACAGGGTACACTTACATTTGCATCATCTGCACCAGAGGTGGCAGAGGTAGATCCTGAGACAGGACGTGTGACAGTCAAGGCTGTCGGTGAGACTGAGATCACAGTTTCATCTGAGGGAACAGAGAACTACGAGGCTGGACAGATCGTTATCAAGATAACAGTCAAGGAGGTTCCTGTAGAGCCAGAGGAGCCGGATACAAAGGTTACACTCACAAAGGACAACACAGTTATAGAAGTTGCAGATGTGACATATACAGGCAAGGCACAGAAGCCTGAGGTTACAGTAACAGTTGACGGTAAGAAACTTGAGGTGGCTGATTATACAGCATCGTATGCAAATAACGTGAACGCCGGAACAGCCAAGGTAACTATAACAGGTAAGAACGATTATACAGGCAGTGTTGAGCAGACCTTCAAGATCAATAAGGCAGACCAGACAGTGACAGGCAACACATTATATGTATACAACAGATATATAACCGTTAAGGCTGCCGGTAAGGGAACTGTAACTTACTCATCAACAAACAAGAATATTGCGATAGTGAACAGCAAGTCAGGTCTTGTGAGAACCAAGAAGCCGGGCAGAGTACAGATAAAGATCACTGTCTCAGGCAACGGCAATTACAACAAGGCAAGCGGAATCGTAACTCTGATAGTTACCCCTGCAAAGTCATCAATAACAAAGCTTGCACCAAACAGCAGCAGAAGTCTTAAGGTGACCTACAAGAAGGTAAGCGGTGCTACCGGATATCAGATAACATATGCTACAAACAAGAACTTTAAGTCTGCAAAGACAAAGTATGTGAGCGCAAAGTATGGCAGTGCAACTATCAAGAATCTAGCAAAGAACAAGAGATACTATGTGAGAGTAAGAGCTTACAAGACAATAAATGGCAAGAGATACATGGGACTTGGCAGCTCAGTGAAGTCTGTCAAAGTAAAATAATTCTCAGACCATAGAAACGCAGAGATGATCCGGAGGAAAGAGGTATGGAGAACAAGAGAGCTGGCTATACACGTGAAGAATGTTGTCAGATGCTTCTGGACGCATATATTTCACTTGGAAGATATCCGAAAAAGTCAGACTTTACACCGGAGCAGGTTGGCTGGATAAAATCCTACCTTGGGCCATGGCCGAGAGCCCTTGAGGCCTGTGGCATTCTTCCTGACCGGTCTGCGGAGCGGGCTGAGGCAAAGAAGCATAAGCGCATAGCTTCCAAGAGGAAGATGACCCAGTACAAGCTTGCGAAGCAGAACGGGAAAACTGAATAAAAAATTTTAAACCACAGGTTTACTTTGATATGTACCCTCTTTACTGGACAACCAGTAAGGAGGGTATTTTTATGCGT
>NZ_QVGO01000003.1:427730-428441 GCF_003603945.1 Coprococcus sp. AF38-1 | reverse complement strand
CATGTGTTCAGCCTAGTTCATAAATATGTGTCCAGGATTCTGGGTACATATCATTGCTACGACGCTTTTGTCTTGCTCGGAAGATGGAGCAAGGGAACGCTATTCAATTATCTGTTGTACTTTTTCTTTCTGCTGACAACCGTTGTACCGATGGCTGCACCGCCGCTGACAAGCAGCAGAGAGAGCCACAAGGCAAGATTGAAATTATCACCGGTCTGGGGAGATTTGGAATCGTCTTTCAGCTTCACCGTTACGGTGTCGGCTTTTTTGATTTCCTTTGTACCGTCCTTGTCGCTGAAATACTTGCCACAGCCTTCGCAGTACCAGTACTCGATATTGCCCTCGGTGGTCTTGGTCGCCGTCTTTGCCGGGAAGTGCTTTAAGTTGGTGTGGTTCTTCGGATCAAGCTCACCGTATTCCGCACCGCAGACCTCGCACTTTGCCTTGTCCTTGCAGGTCGCTTTACCGCCGGTATGCTCAGTCAGCTTCTTGCCGCAATAATCACACTTGTGGTCTTTGTTATCGTCTGCGCACTCGCTGATTATATAATCGCAGATATCACATTTGTGATCTTTGTTTGCATCGATGCAATTCTCCGTTTGCGTGCCTGCAGAGCATCCGTCAACAGTGCAGGTGCGGGTATGGGTGCCGTCTTCGTTGGACGTCCAAGCGCCCCAGTTGTGATCCAGCACATTGCCGGAGAAGAAGGTC